>NZ_JBITCU010000034.1:0-66076 GCF_044453545.1 Streptomyces sp. NPDC051664
CATCGCGATCTACGACCCGGTCGAACTCACCTGCACCATCGCCCGCGCCGGTCTCCCGGAGCCGGTCGCGGTATTCCCCGACGGCACCTCGGCCGGTCTGTCCGTCCCTCCAGGCCCCCCACTCGCCGGAACAGGCAACGCCCCATTCCCCGCGACGACCGTCAGCCTCCCGGAAGGAAGCACTCTGGCGATGGGCACGGCCGCGCTCGCGGACGAGGTCCTGACGCCGTCCGGTCCACTGCGCCCGCTCCTGGACGGCGCCGGCACAAGGCCCCTGCCTGACCTGTGCGACGACATCGCGCACGCGCTCCCGGACGGCCACCGGACCGGCGAGACACTGATGCTGCTCGCCCGCACGAAGGCGCTGCCCCAGGACCGGGTACTGACCCTCTCGCTGCCCGCGGACCCCGAGGCCGCACCGATCGCCCGCGCAGCGGCCCGCCACCAGCTGGCGGCCTGGGGGGTGGACGAGGAGACGGCGTACACCACCGAGCTCATCGTCAGCGAGCTCGTCGGCAACGCCGTCCGCTACGGCACTCCGCCCCTGCAACTACGCCTGATCTTCGAACGGATGCTGACCTGCGAGGTCAGCGACAACGCGACCAGCGCTCCGCAGGTGAAGCATGCCCGCACCATCGACGAGACCGGCCGGGGGCTGTTCATCATCGCAAGCCTCGCGGACCAGTGGGGCACCCGCTACCAAACCCGGGGAAAGACCGTCTGGGCCGAGCAACCGACAGGGGTGTCGACGGAGCGCCGAAACGATGCCGGGCCTCCTGCCTGAGGGCACCGCGGCCGTGCTTGAGGAGCCGTCCCGCGTCGTGGAACACCTCGGTACCGTGCCGTCGGCTCCGTAGGGGCGGTCACCGTTGCCGCGGCTCACCGATGCCGCTCGCGATCCTGGTGCCGCTGCGCTTCATCGGATGCCAGGGCCGTGTCGCCCGGGGCCGGGCCTGCCGTGCGCCGACCACCTTCCCCTCGGCGTCCCGATGATCGCCACGTCGACGGGTCAGGGTGTTCGTAGGGTCAGGGTGCGGTCGCCACGCGTTGGAGTGCGGCGCCGAGTGCGGCGAGGTCGTGGCCGGCGAGGTTGTCGAGGACGTGCCGTCGGATGCTGGCCAGATGGGAGGGCCAGGCTTCCCGCAGGCGGGCGAGGCCGTCGGCGGTGAGGACGGCGTTCCATCCGCGTAGGTCTTCCTGGCACTTGGCTCGTTGGATGAGTCCCTGCTTTTCGAGGCGGTTGACGACGCGGGTCATTCCGCTGAGGGACAGGTTGCAGGCAGCGGCGAGTTCGCTCATCCGCATCCGGTGGTGGGGAGCCTCGGACAGGAACATGAGGGGGGTGTACTCGGAAAGGGGAAGCGCTCCGTCACGGACCATGTCCGCGTCCACCAGTCGTGGCAGCGCCGTCATGACATTGCCCAGGGCGCGCACGAGCAATTCCTCGGTCTGGTCCAAGGGGCGCAGGGGCTGTTCGTCGCGGGGCATGCCTCACATCCTATCTCCTTGACAAGGCAAGTACTCGGTCATTTACTTGACTCAGCAAGTACATACCCAAGCAAAGGAACAAAAGATGACAAAGATTGGCATCATCCTCGGCAGTACGCGCCCCGGACGTAATGGCGAGGCCGTCGCCCACTGGGTGCACGGGCTGGCCACGGCCCGCACCGACGCGGAGTACGAACTCGTCGACCTGCTGGACTACAAGCTGCCGCTGCTGGATGAGGTGTACCCGCCTGCGATGGGTCAGTACAACCAGCCGCACACGCAGGAGTGGGCCGCGAAGATCGCCTCGTTCGACGGCTTCGTCATCGTGACCCCCGAGTACAACCATTCGGTGCCCGGTGCCCTGAAGAACGCCATCGACTTCCTGGCCGCCGAGTGGGCCAACAAGTCCCTCGGCTTCGTCAGCTACGGCTCCACCGGCGGCACCCGCGCCGTGGAGCACCTGCGCCTGATCGCCGGTGAGCTGCAGATGGCGGACGTCCGCTCCCAGGTGGCGCTCTCCCTGTTCACCGACTTCGAGAACTTCAGCGTCTTCAAGCCCGCCGACCTCCACAGCGAGAGCCTCACCACCACTCTCGACCAGGTCGTCGCCTGGAGCAACGCCCTCGCTCCGCTGCGCGTCGGCTGACGCGAGCTATCACGAGGCGCCGCTGACACCCCTCCGCACCAGCGTCCCCGACGCCGGTGCGGAGCGCAGGGCCTGCGCCACCCTTTCGACCGCTGTGGGAAATGACGAACCCGTCGATGCCAGGGCCCCCGATCACGCTCGGGCCGGACACGTTCGGTGACGTGACCCACGACGCCCAGGGCCGGCCGCTGTCGCACGGCGAGACGATCCGCACCCAGGTGGCGGAGGGGTGTCCCCGCGCAGGGACAACACAGAAAGACGGACAGAATGCAGTTCGGAATCTTCACGGTCGGCGACATCGCACCCGACCCGGTCACCGGCCACACCCAGAGCGAGGCGGAACGCATCAGCAACGTGATGCGAGTGGCGCAGCGGGCCGACGAGGTCGGCTTGGATGTGTTCGCACTCGGCGAGCACCACAATCCCCCCTTCATCCCGTCCTCGCCCACCACCCTGCTGGCACACATCGCGGCGCTGACCGAGCGCATCATCCTGAGCACGTCGGTCACGCTCATGACCACGAATGACCCGGTGAAGATCGCCGAGGACTACGCCATGCTCCAGCACGTGGCGAAGGGACGGCTCGATCTCATGATCGGGCGTGGCAACACGGTGCCGGTCTATCCGTGGTTCGGAAAGGACATCCGGCAGGGCGTGGCTCTCGCTCTGGAGAACTACAACCTGTTGCACCGGCTCTGGCGGGAGGATGTCGTGGACTGGGAGGGCACCTTCCGCACTCCGTTGCAGGGCTTCACCTCGACCCCGCGGCCCTTGGACGACGTGCCGCCCTTCGTCTGGCACGGCTCGATCCGCACGCCCGAGATCGCCGAGCAGGCCGCTTACTACGGCAACGGGTACTTCGCCAATCACATCCTGGCGCCGAACCTGCACTTCAAGCCGCTCGTGGACTTCTACCGCGCACGTTTCGAGCACTACGGACATGGCACGAAGGAACAGGCAATCGTCGGTCTCGGCGGGCAGGCGTTCATCGCCCGGCGGTCCCAGGATGCCGTGAACACCTTCCGCCCGTACTTCGAGGAGTATCCGGTTTTCCGGGGGAGCTCGCTCGATGACTACATGACCCGCACACCCCTGAGCGTCGGCAGTCCGCAGGAGGTCATCGACAAGACCCTCACCTTCCAGGAGGGTTTCGGCGACTACCAGCGCCAGCTCTTCGCGCTCGACGGCATGGGCCTGCCTGTCGAGATGGCGCTCGAGCAGGTCGAACTGCTCGGAACCGAGGTCGTCCCGGTGCTCCGCAAGGAGATGGCCGGCAGGCGCGCCCCTGGAGTGCCCGACGCCCCCGTCCACAGCACCCGGGTCACGGAGAAGTACGGCGATGCCGAGCCACGGCAGCCGCGCCCGAACCCGAACCGCGGCGACAACCTCTCCGGCGCATCCCCGTACCAGGACAGCGACCCGGCCGTCGAGGCACACTTCCCGTCGGCCGTGTGACCAGGGCAGGCAGCATTTCCACTCGCGATCGAGGCGTGGGAGGCCTTCTCCCGGGCGAGGCGCTCCGCGACGTCGGCCTCGCGCGCTTCGAGGCCGACGAGTACGAGGCAGCGACATCCACCGCGCCGAAGAAAGAGGAAAGAAACCCCGCATGAGCCTCAACACCTCCGACCCGCACGATTCCTCCGAACCGGACAGTCCCTTGCGCCTCGTCGTCGTCAGCGCTGGTGTGAGCGAACCCTCGTCCACCCGCCTTCTCGTGGACCGCACCGCGCAAAAAGTCCTCGACCTGCTCCTCGAATCCGACAGGTCCGCGACCGTCGGTGTCATCGAGCTCGGACCGCTCGCGGTCGACATCGCCCAGGCGATCGTCTCCGGATTCCCCAGCGAGCGCCTCAAGACCGCATTCGAACGCCTTGCCGCGGCCGACGCCGTCATCACCGGCACACCCGTATACAAGGCAGGCATCAGTGGACTGTTGAAGTCTTTCGCCGACATCCTCGACAACGACCTGCTCATCGCCAAACCGGTCATCCTCGCCGCCACCGCGGGCACATCCCGGCACGCCATGGTTGTCGACGAACAACTCCGGCCCCTGTTCGCCTTCCTGCGCGCCCTCCCCGTGCCCACCTCCCTCTTCGCCGCACCCGAGGACTGGGGGCAGGCCGCGCTCGGCGACCGGATCCAACGCGCCGCCACCGAACTCGTACTCCTGCTGCGCAGCGGCGTCGGCCGGTCGATCGCCGACAGCGCCTGGACCGGTTACCAACACCAGTTCGGGGGCAACGCCACCCGCGCCGAACACACCACCGACGACGTCGACTTCAACACCGACCTCATGCGACTCGCCGCCGGCGGAACAGCGTGAGAGCGCGAATACCTACCGGTGGAGGCGCCGAGCGGGAACACCCCTGCGCGACGGCCCCGGTCCGTTGCAGGAGGGCGCACAGCACCCGGTGGCGAGGCCTGGTGACGGGCATCGCGTGAACTACGAACAAGGACAAGTGGTGGCGTCACTTTCCAGGCCGGTGCCCGCGCCCACCACCACGCCCGGCCTCAACGGGCCGGGCCCAGGGCGCGCCTCCCCTGAGCCTGAGCCGGCTCGGTGAGCGCACGCGATTCCGGTACCCCGGCGCGCACGAGCGCACTCAGCAGCCCCAAGGACGCCTCCTCCAGGCTCCCGAGAACCGTGCGCCGGTCCCGCGGTTCGATGGGTGCGACGGACGGGACCGCGAGGACATGGCAGCCCGCCGCTTCCGCCGAGGCAACGCCCGTAGGCGTGTCTTCCACGGCCACACAGGCGCCCGGAGCCACACCCAGGGCTTGGCAGGCGGCGAGGTACGGATCGGGGTCGGGTTTCGTGCGGAGCGTGTCGTCGGCGGTGACCGTGATGGTGAACCGGCCCGCGCCCAAGGCCTCCAGGGCCTTCACGACGGTGTCGGCGACGTGCCGCGGCGAGGCCGTGACGAGGGCGGTGGGAACGCCCTCGCTGCGCAGCGCCACGAGCAGCTCGACAGCGCCGGGGCGCGGCACGACGTCGGCGCGCACCCGGGCCGCGAATTCCCTGTGGAGCTCAGCGGCGACCGCGTCGACCGGCGCGCCGGCGGCCCGGCCCAGTGCCCTCGCCGTGTGCTCCACGGGGCGGCCCAGCACATCGGGCTGGTCGGCCTCCGTGAGTGTGTAACCCAACCCGGCAGCCACCTCGTCGACGGCCCCCCACCACAGCTGCTCGGTGTCCACGAGGGTGCCGTCCATGTCGAACAGCACGGCTTCCAGCAGCGACGGCTGGACGGGCGTGGTGCGCGGGTGCTTCACAAAGGTCTCTTTCAGCGGGTTGGCGTAGGGCGGGTGCTGACGTCCTGCAGGGCAGTACGCCTGCAGACGTCCTGCGGGCATTCGGATGCGGCGACGCCGGGATTCAGTGGCGCCGGGCCGCGACCAGCACCGGCCGGTCCGGGAGCATCACGGTCACGGCGGTGCCCGCGGCGAGTACCGCCGCGTCGTGCGTCGGCAGGTCGGCCTTGACCTCGGTGCCGTCGGCGAGGCGGACGGCGACGCGGGTGACGGCGCCGAGGAAGGCGGTGGCGACGACTCTGGCGTCGCCCATGTCGTCCGCGGCGAGCCGGACGGCTTCGGGTCGTACGAGGACGTCCACGTCGTTGCCCTCGCCCGGGTCGCCGTCCACGGGCAGCCGTCGCCCCAGGACCGCCACCGTCGTGCGCTCGGCGTCGAGGACGCCCGGGATCCGGCTCATGGTGCCGACGAACTCGGCGACGAACGCGGTTGCGGGCCGCGCGTACAGCTCGGCGGGGGCAGCGCACTGCTCCAGCCGCCCCGCGCGCATCACGGCGACGCGGTCGGCCATCGAGAGTGCCTCTTCCTGATCATGCGTCACAAAGAGTGTGGTGATGGCGAGTTCCTGCTGCAGACGGCGGATCTCCTCGCGGAGCGTCAGCCGTACCTTGGCGTCGAGCGCGGACAGCGGTTCGTCGAGCAGCAGGACCCGCGGGCGCAGCGCGAGCGCGCGGGCCAGCGCGATGCGCTGCTGCTGCCCGCCGGAAAGCTGGTGCGGGAAGCGTTCACCCGTGTCCCCGAGGCCTACCAACTCCAGCAGCTCGGCGGCGCGGGCGCGCCGCTCGGCCGTACGGACCTTGCGCATGCGCATCCCGAATGCGACGTTGTCGAGCGCGGTGAGGTGTGGGAAAAGGCTGTACGACTGGAAGACCATCCCGGCGTCGCGGCGGTGGGCCGGCACCCGGGTCACGTCCTCGCCGTCGACGAGTACCTCGCCGGAGTCCGGGTGTTCGAACCCGGCGAGCACGCGCAGTGCGGTGGTCTTGCCGCAGCCGGACGGGCCGAGCAGGGCGAGGAGTTCTCCGGGCCGCGCGGTCAGGTCGAGGCCGTCGAGGGCGACGGTGGCGCCGAACTTGCGACGCATGCCGCGGAATTCGACGGTTGCGGCGCCGGTCGTGGCGGCCTTCTCCAGCGTGGTGATCGTCATGGTGGGGGTCATCCCTGGGAGGCGGTACGGGAGGGGGCGCGGCGGCCGCCGAGGGTGGCGACCGCCAGGAGGAGTGCCCAGGTCAGGAACAGGCTGAGCACGGAGACGGCGACGGACATCTGGGCCTGGGAACCGCCGATGCTGTAGATCCACACGGCGAATGGCTGGAAGCCGAGGAGCTGGGCGACCGTGAACTCCCCCAGCACGAGTGCCAGCGTGAGGAACGCCGCGTTCAGCAGCGCGCCGCGGAGGTTCGGCAGTACCGCGCGGACGAGGGCCTGAGGCCAGCCCGCGCCGCAGCTGCGGGCGGCCTCGACGAGCGTGCGCACGTCGACGGCGCGCAGCCCCGCGTCGAGGGCACGGTGGACGAACGGCAGAGCCATCACGACGTAGGCGAGGACGAGCACGACCGGAAAGTCCGGGTTCTGGAGCGCGACGAACGTCTGGAAGAGCGGCGTCGTCGCGAGGTACTCGGGACCCCACTTGAGGACCGTTCCGATCCCGGCGACGAACGCGATCGGCGGGACGATCAGCGGCAGCGAGCAGATGACCTCGACCACGGGCCGCAGCCGGGGCGCGCCGAGCCGCAGCGCGACCATGGCGGGCACCATCAGCAGCAGAACGACGGCGATCGTGGCTGCGGCCAGTTCGAGGGAGAGCACCAGGCTGGGCAGGAAGCCGTCGGTGCCGAGGATCTGCGCGTACGCGTCGACGTTCAGGCCCTGACCCGGCACGTCGACCGTGAAGATCACGGAGGCTGCCAGCGGCACCAGGAAGTAGAGCCCGGCGACGGCGAGGACCGCGGCCCGCCCGGGGCGGAAGGTGGTGTTCAGGCGAGCCATCGCGCGCTCCGTCGTTGCAGGGGCAGGTACACGGCCATCACCAGGCCCGCGACGAGGACCATGTCGAGGCTGAGGGCCAGAGCCACGTTCTCCTGGCCGACCAGGACATTGCCGGAGATGGCGTCGGCAATCTGCAGGGTGACCAGCGGGACCGAGCTGCCGACCATGGCGGCGGCAGTGGCGTAGGCGGCGAAGGCGCTGCCGAACAGCAGCACCAGACCACCGAGCAACGACGGCGCGAGCACCGGCAGGGCGACGTGCCGCCAGTACTGGGCATGTGTGGCGCCGTTGTTCCGGGCGGCCTCGCGCCACTGGGAGCGCAGCCCGTCGAGGGCGGGCGTGATGGTGAGGACCATCAGCGGGATCAGGAAATAGAGGTATGTGAGAGTCAGGCCCCAGAAGCTGTACAGGGTCCAGCCCGCGTCGGCGAGGCCCAGGTGGGTTGTGAGGACACCGGAGTTGCCGAGCGTCGCGACGAAGGCGAAGGCGAGCGGGACGCCGCCGAAGTTCGCGAGCACCCCGGAGGCGGTGAGTACGGCCTCGCGCAGTGCGCGGAAGCGGGAGACCACCACGGCCTGGGCGAGCAGCAGCCCGAGGAGCATGGCGATGGCCGCCGAGACGGCGGACAGTTTGACGCTGCCCAGGAGCGCTGTCAGATAGGCGCCGTGCAGCGACGCGGTCAGGTTGGCGGTGGTGTAGTACGTGGCGCCGGTGGCCGGGTCCTTGACGGTGAAGGCGCCGTTCAGCATGGCCAGGGCCGGGATCCCGAAGGCGATCGCCACGAAGACGAGCAACGGAACGACGGCGAGCCACCCGGCGCTCCGGCGCCGCCGCCCCGGGGCAGCGGCGGCGGGCGCGGCTGCCACGGGGGGCGGCGCGGAAGTGACAGTCATGCCGGAGGTCATCCCGAGACGGCCTTGCCCCAGCCCTGGGCGATGACGCCCTTGGCCTTGTTCTGCTGGGCCTCGGTCGGGAACGTGACCGCGCCGGAGACCTCGGGGAGCTTGGCGGCGGCCTCCTTGTCGAGCGTCCCCGCCTTGTCCATGGCGGGCATCAGCACCGGGCGGGCGTAGCCCTTGAGCCAGAGGTTCTGACCCTCGACGCTGTACAGGTACTCCTGCCAGAGGCGGGCGGCGGCGGGGTGCGGGGCGTCCTTGGTGATGGCCTGCGAGTAGTACTGCGCGTACCGGCCGTCGGACGGGACGGAGACCTTCCAGTCGACGCCCTTGCTCTTGAACTCGTCGGCATAGCCGGCGTTGAGGTAGTCCCAGTCGATGCTGATGGGCGTCTCGCCCTTCTCGACGGTCGCCGGGGTCGACTCGACCGGCGTGTAGTTCCCGTTCTTCTTCAGCTCGGCGAAGAAGTCCAGTCCCGGCTGGACATCGTCGAGGGAACCGCCGTTCGCCAGGGCCGCCGCGTAGACGCCGCCGAACGCGGAGCCGGACTTGGTCGGGTTGCCGTTGAGCGCGACCTGGCCCTTGTACTCGGGCTTGAGGAGGTCCTTGAAGGTGGTGGGGCAGTGCTTGACGCGCTTGGCGTCGCAGCCGATGGAGACGTAGCCGCCGTAGTCGTTGTACCAGCGTGCCTGCGGGTCCTTCTGCGCGGCCGGGATGTCGTCGTACGAGGCGACCTTGTACGGCGCGAACAGTCCCTGCTGGGCCCCGCTCAGGGCGAACGAGCTGCCCAGGTCCAGCACGTCGGGGGCACGGTCCTGGCCCTTGCGCGAGGTGACCGCGTTGATCTCGTCCTGGCTGCTGCCGTCGGGGTTCTCGACCTCGATCTTGATGCCGTACTTCTTGGTGAAGCCGTCGATCAACGCGCCGTAGTTGGCCCAGTCGCGGGGCAGCGCCATGGCGTGCAGCGTGCCCTCCTTCTTCGCCGCGGCGACGAGGGCGTCCATGCCGCCGAAGTCCGTCGCGGAGCCGGCGGTGGCGGCCTTCTTGCCGTCGGGGGTGGTGGCAGACTGGCTGGTGGCTGCGCCACAGGCGCTGAGGCTGAGGGCGGCGACGGCGAGGCCGCCGGTGAGCACGGCGATCCTGGACAGGGGCAACGTCACGATCTCTCCTGGTGTGGCGCCCCGGGCGGAGAGTCCCGCTGGGGCTCGACAGAGAACTTGTTTGAACAAGTTGTCCTCAGTAGGCACGCCCTCCATGACGCCCCGGTTAACAGAGGGGCAACTGTGACCACCACTCTCCTGGACACTCGTCGGATGCCCTCCACGAGAACGGAGCCCTTCCCGTTCTCGTCTACGCTGGTTCACCTGCACACTGCGCACAGCACGAGAGGGGACCATGGCAGCCCGACACGAGGAGATCGCCGAGGAGTTGCGCGAGGCGATCGATCGCGATGAGTACGCGGTGGGCAGCCGGCTGCTCCCTGAGACAGAACTCGCTGCACGCTACGGCGTCTCGCGCGGCACCGTCCGCCAGGCCGTCGCCGCCCTGACCTCGGAGGGTCTGATCGGGTCCCGGCAGGGCGCGCGGCGCGTGGTGCTCGCCAGCCGCCGCAATCAGAGCTTCGCCGAGCTGCGCAGCTTCGCCCAGTGGGCGCGCGCGATGGGCCGTACGGCGACGGGCCGGGTGGTGTCCTCGGAGTACCGTCCCACGACCGCCCAGGACTCGGTACGCCTCCAGATGCCGGTCGGCGTACCGGTGCTCCACGTCCTGCGGCTGCGCGGCCTGGACGGCGAACCGGTGCTGCTGGAACGGACGGTGTACGCGGACTGGATCGCCCCGGCTGTGGAGCGCATCGAGGCGGACTGTCCATCGGTGACGCAACGGCTTTTCGAGGACTCGGGGTTGGTCTTCGCGTACGGTGAGCATCTGATCGACGCGGTGGCGGCGGGAGCGCAGGACGCCGAACTGCTGGGCGTGCGCCGGACGAGTCCGCTGCTTCGGGTGCGCCGGGTCACGACCACCCGCGAGGGCCGCCCCGTCGAGTGGTCCGACGACCGGTACTGCTCCGACGCGGTGAGCTTCAGCGTCCACAACTCGATCGGCAACAACGCGCTGGCCCGTCGGACCGGCCCGGGCGCGACGCCGGCGAGTCCCGCGAAGACAGCCGGGGGCCGCCGGGCCGGGGTCGCACCGGTTCTCGGCCTCCGGGCCCAGGCATGACCCGGGCCCAGGCATGACCGTGACGTCCCGCCCGCCCTGCGACGCCCGGCACGCGCACGCGCTACCGCACTCGCGCGCCGATTCGCCCCGTAGAAGCCACCGATAGGCGCAGGCACCCGACCCATCCGCCGGCACATGGACCGGCTCGCCCCGAGAGGATCGACGTGGTGCAGGTGACCTGTCCCGTCTCGTCGGTACCGACCGCGCCTGCCGATTGAGAACATCCGCTCAAGTGACCTCCGCTGCCGTCCGTGGCGGCGCCTGCGGAGGGAGACAGGGGGTCGACGTCCTCTGCCGGCAACTGAGACCCGGCTCTGCATGGCAGATGGCTCCACGCAGCGAATCTGCACGAGAACTCCAGCTCACCCAAGGCCTCCTGAATGCTGCCCAGGAACGCGGCGATCCCTGCTGCCGGCCGTCGCCTTCGTCCGAGGTCCGCAGCGTGCAGCGAGGTGCGGATGACGTTCACCCGGGCCTGATTCGCCGACGAGCAGAGCTCACACGCTGCGCTCCACCCAGCGGGCGGGGGTCGTGCGCGACGGGACGGTGACCGGAGCCAGGACCGAAGGCGTTTTGCGCCGCACACTGCGGCCCGGGACAACAGCCTTGCCCTGGTGGGGTGTTCCCGGCATTCGGCACGCTTCGACCCGGTCAGCCCTGCCCCCCGGTCACGCGCCGGGTTGGGACAGGTTTCCCGAATGGTTCGCTTCTACGCCGCCACTTGTTTGAACAAGTTGGGAAATGCTGGCCGCTGCACTCTTTACGGCCTACGGATTTTCCGGGAGACATGCTCTTCATGAATGCCATCGACCGCAGACGGTTCATGCAACTTGCGGGCGGCACCGCTGCTCTGTCCGCTCTGTCCACCAGCATCGCTCGCGCGGCGGAGATCCCCGCGCACCGCAGGACGGGCTCCATCAAGGACGTCGAGCACATCGTCGTCCTGATGCAGGAGAACCGTTCCTTCGACCACTACCTCGGCGCACTGCGCGGCGTTCGGGGCTTCGGGGACCCGCGCCCGGTGACGCTGCCGAGCGGCAAGCCGGTCTGGCACCAGTCGGACGGCACCAAGGAGATCCTGCCCTTCCACCCGGACGCCAAGGACCTCGGCCTGGCCTTCCTGGAGGACCTGCCGCACGGCTGGAACGACACCCAGGCCGCCTTCAACAAGGGCAAGTACGACAAGTGGATCCCGGCCAAGTCCGCCACGACGATGGCGCACCTGACCCGTGAGGACATACCGTTCCACTACGCGCTCGCCGACGCCTTCACGGTCTGCGACGCCTACCACTGCTCGTTCATGGGCTCCACCGACCCGAACCGCTACTACATGTGGACGGGTTACACCGGCAACGACGGCAAGGGCGGCGGCCCGGTCCTCGGCAACGACGAGGCGGGCTACGCCTGGACCACGTACCCGGAGCGGCTGGAGAACGCCGACGTCTCCTGGAAGATCTACCAGGACATCGGCGACGGCCTGGACGCGGACGGCGGCTGGGGCTGGATCGGGGACGCCTACCGAGGCAACTACGGCGACAACTCGCTGCTGTACTTCGACCAGTACCGCAACGCCAAGCCCGGCGACCCGCTGTACGACAAGGCCCGCACCGGCACCGACGCACGCAAGGGCGAGGGCTTCTTCGACATCCTCCGTGCCGACGTGAAGGCCGGCAAGCTGCCCGAGGTCTCGTGGATCGTCGCGCCCGAAGCCTTCACCGAGCACCCGAACTGGCCCGCCAACTACGGTGCCTGGTACATCTCGCAGGTTCTGGACGCGCTCACCTCCAACCCCGATGTGTGGAGCAAGACAGCACTGTTCATCACCTACGACGAGAACGACGGCTTCTTCGACCACGTCGTGCCGCCCTTCCCGGCCGGCTCGGCCGCACAGGGCAAGTCCACCGTCGACGTCAGCGGCGACCTGTACGCGGGCGACAGCGGCCGCCCGGCGGGGGCGTACGGCCTGGGTCAGCGCGTCCCGATGTTCGTGGTGTCGCCGTGGAGCAAGGGCGGCTACGTCTGCTCCCAGACCTTCGACCACACGTCGATCATCCAGTTCATGGAGCGCCGCTTCGGCGTGACGGAGCCCAACATCTCCCCCTGGCGCCGTGCCGTCTGCGGTGACCTGACCACGGCGTTCGACTTCCGGCACAAGGACAGCCACACGCCGCACCTGCCCGACACCACCGGTTACCTGCCGCCCGACGGTGACCGGCACCCCGACTACGTGCCGACGCCGCCGGCCAAGGGCGCGCTGCCCCGCCAGGAGCACGGTCTGCGCCCCGCCCGACCCATCCCGTACGACCTCGCGGTCGATGGCAAGGTCGGCGCCGCGGGCTCGCTGCGGATCGACTTCGCCTCCCACGGCAAGGCCGGCGCCGGCTTCCTGGTCACCTCCGCGACGGACGCCTCCGGCCCGTGGACGTACACCGTCGGTTCGGGGCACTCGCTGTCCGGCGTCTGGAACGTCTCCGCGAACTCGCACGGCGCCTACGACTTCACCGTCCACGGTCCCAACGGCTTCCTGCGCCAGTTCGCCGGCAAGGTCACCGCCGCAGGCCCCGAGGTCGACGCCCGCCACGACAGCAAGGACGGAGCCGTGCGCCTCGTCCTGACCAACGACGGCCGCAACACCATCACGCTCACGATCAAGGACGAGTACGGCAAGCACAAGCCGGCCACCTACCGGCTGCGCCCCGGCGCCCACGTGGTGCACTCGGCCAGGACCGAGCGCACCCATGGCTGGTACGACCTGACCGTGACCGCCGACCACGACGGCACCTTCGTGCGCCGCCTTGCCGCCCACGTGGAGAGCGGCCACGCGAGCACTAGCGACCCGGCCTTCTCCGCCCGCTGACCCCGCTCCCGTTCCGGCCGCGGCCCGGTACCACCGGACCGCGGCCGACGCCGCTCCACCAGGGTCTTTCGTTTGGATCAGGCTGGATCAGGGAGCGGGGTCCGGAGCGTGCAGCTGCAAGGCGGAGGAAGGAGCCCACGCGGAGCGAATGGGGCGTCCCCTGCTCGAGCGAAGCCGAGAGCTCGGGGAAAACTGACGACAACGCCGCAGATGTGCGTGCCAGACCCCCGCGAGCCCAGCATGATCCAAACGAGAGGCCCTAGCTGTCATCTGAGGGGGACGTGCCGGTCCGTCTCCGCGCGGCGGTCACCCGGCGCTCCATTCGGACTCCGGCCATGCGTACTCGTCGAAGCCGGCCGGGAGCTTCCCGCACGGGGCGTAGGCACTGACGGCGAGCGTCCCGGTGGGCTCGTACCAGTCCACGGCGACCATGTCGTCGGTGTCCGGGTGCTCGAAGCGGAACCCCATGTCGGAGACGTTCTCGCCGGTGAGCCTCCAGCCCTCGTGCTCCAGCCGTCGGCGTACGCGTTCCTGGCCGGCACGGGCGGTGCTTCGCGGGACGTCTGTCACCCGCCACTCGAGAACAAAGCTGCGCACGTCGCTGCGGCCTTCGTCGATGTGGGCGATGGACCGCAGCCCCCGGTAGTAACAGGCGCCCGTTTCCACACCACTGGAATTCACGCCAGGCCGCCCAGGTAGCGCCACTTCCTCGTACACCCGCTGAGCCTCCCCCTTGAGCCGTACCGCAACCTGGTCAGGCACAACCGCCGGATACGGCTCTCCCTCCCACACCTGGTGACCGACCACGGACAGGCCCACGGCCAGTAGAGCGCCGGTGAGCCACAGAACCGAAGGAACGGAGCACTTCCTCAGCATCCGCTGCTCCCTCCCCCGACCCAGCGGGCGGTCGGACAGCAGACACCCGGCAACACAACGGCGAAATCACTGGTGAGACCCCGAACCGAGCACATGAATCGGACGGTAGAAGACCACGACCGCCCCGCACCTGAGGGCAACTACTCAGACCTGCATGAGTAGTTGCCCGGCCGACATCACAACGGACCCGGATGCCGACCCGACATGGCGTCAGGCGGCCTTCCTCAAGGTGTTCTTGGACTCATCATCGGTGGTTCGGTGCACCGTCGTCCGTCGGCGGGCCATCACAAGCGTCGTGCCCACCGCCAGGCTCAGCGCGGGCAGCACAGGAAAGCGGCCGCCATATGCGAAGCCCCGCATGGCGAACCAACTCAGAGCGGCAACGGTTGTCGCCAGGCCGAGCCACAGCGGCCAAGAGCGGCGCAAGCCGATGTCCGGCCGGACTCGCTCGTACAGAAGCGCCTGCCGGTGCTCCAGCGGCCGCAGCGCCAGGAGAACACCGACCAGGACAACGCCGAGAACCAGCAGCCAAGGCACCCGCAGCCCCCACCATGCCGCGGACCCGAACGCGGGCGCGGGCGCGATCCCGGTCAGGTAGAACGCGGCGGCGACGCCCAGAACCGGCAGCATGTGCCACAGGTACAGCGTCATGCTGGCGCCGCCCACATGGCGCACCGCCCGCCACACACGCTCGCGGTCCAGAAGCCGCCGTACCGCCGGCGCGGCAAGCAGACACAGGCCGACCTGGGCCACTGCCCACGCCAGCATGGCCGCCGACGGCGGATCGGTGTTGCTGGGGTTCTGCCCGGTCACCAGGATCAGGCTGACCGGGAACGGCCCGAGCGTGATCAGCGCCACGAAGGCCAGTCCCCCGCCCGCCGCCATCGCGACCGGCACCCGCCGACGCCCCGTCAGCAGGCCGTCGCGCCAGCAGAAGCCCAGCTGGTAGGCCACGCCCCACACCAGCACATAGTTGAGCAGACCGACGTACGGCACACCTACCGCCAACGTCAACGCGTCGGCCGCCAGGGCGGCCGCGCCCATCGCCACGGGAACGAGCAGGCTCCAGCGCCGGTGCGCCGCGTGCAGCGACGGAGTCAGGGCGCTGAGGAGCAGATACACCGGCAGGAACCAGAACTGCATCGCCATCGCCCACCCCACCAACGCGAGGGTGTCCGGATCCACGCCGACGGCCGAGCAGATCCCGACGGCGAGCAGCACCAGCCCGCTGTACACGGCCGCCGGAAGCAGTAGCCGCAACGCCCGCCGTCCGACCCACCCGGCGGCCGTACCACCCGTCTCACGGACCCGCGACCAGGAACCGCCCGCTGCGTGCCCCCCGGCCAGGAAGAACAACGGCATGATCTGGAACCCCAAGGTCAGCCACTGGGTCCAGGGAATGGTCACCAGCAGCTCCGGCGCGGTGATCTGCCCACCTGGTCCTGGGACCAAGGCGGTGATCAGCCAGTGCCCCATCACCACCAGGACGATGGCCCACGCGCGCATGAAGTCGACATAGCGGTCTCTGCTCATGCGTCGTCATGCTGTCGCAGAGGCGATGGAACCACGGTGGGAAGTCGAGACCGCAACCAATTCGTACTCGGTACGACATCACTCCCGTGTCAGGAGTCCGCGATGCAACGACTTCGTACGGTAGTTGCCGGCTGGGCAGCACTTGCGATCCGTGGCCGGTCGCCCACGCGAGCTCGCCGTCATGCCTGACCTCCTCCGGTCGCATGATGGCCCCTCCTGGCGAAGACTGGACGTGTACGGGCAATCGACGACAGCAGGGGGCACGCGGTCGTGTGGCGCCCGCGGCAGCCCGCGCCGGATCGGGTGAGCACTGTGACGTCTTCTCCCTTCGGGTCAGGCGACCCGTTTTCCGACCTTTTCGATCGCTTCTTCGGAATGAGCCCGGCGGCCTCTCCGCCCGCCGTACAACGCGTGCCCATCGGCCGCCTCCTCAGTGACTCCTCGCACGAACTGCTGGCGGCTGCCGGCGCCCGGGCTGCGGAGGACGGGTCCGACCTGGCCACCGAGCATCTGCTGTGGGCCGCCACGCAGGTGGCGCCGGCCCGCCGCCTGCTGGAACAGGCCGGCGTCGATCCGGACAGGCTGGCGGCAGACGTGCAAGAGCTACTGCCCTCAGGCAGCGGGAACGGGGAGCCCGCCCTGACGCCTTCCGCGAAACGGGCTCTGCTGGCCGCTCACGCTCGGTCCCAGGCAAGCGGCGCTTCGTACATAGGCCCCGAGCACATCCTCAGTGCGCTGCTGGAGGAACCGAGTTCCGATGCCGCGCAGATGCTGCGTTCCGAGGGGACTTCCCCGCAGACGCTGCGCGAGGGCCTCGGCGGTCGGCGGTCCGCGGCCGACGGGCACAGCAGCACCCCGACCCTCGACGACTACGGGCGTGATCTGACCGACGAGGCTCGCAGCGGGCGGCTCGATCCCGTGGTCGGCCGGGCCGACGAGATCGAGCAGACCGTGGAGATCCTCTCCCGCCGGTCCAAGAACAATCCCGTGCTCATCGGCGACCCCGGCGTCGGGAAGACCGCCATCGTGGAGGGGCTGGCACAGCGGATCATCTCCGGTGACGTGCCCAAGGCCCTGCAGGACAGGCGGGTCGTCTCACTCGACATGGCCGGACTCGTCGCAGGCTCCAAGTACCGCGGCGAATTCGAGGAGCGGCTCAAGAAGGTGATCGACGAGGTCACCGCTGCGGAGAAGAACATCATCCTGTTCATCGACGAACTGCACACCATGGTCGGTGCCGGGAGCGGAGGCGAAGGCGCCATGGACGCCGGAAACATCCTCAAGCCCGCGCTGGCCCGCGGAGATCTCAGTCTCGTCGGCGCGACCACCATCGACGAGTACCGCAAGAACATCGAGAAGGACGCCGCCCTCGAACGACGATTCCAGCCCGTGATGGTGCGCGAGCCGACCGTGGACGAGACCGTCGAGATCCTGCGCGGGCTGCGCGACTCGTACGAAGCCCATCACCAGGTGCGTATCACCGACGAGGCCGTCGACGCCGCGGCCGCGCTGTCCGACCGCTACATCACCGACCGCTTCCTGCCGGACAAGGCCATCGACCTCCTCGACCAGGCGGGAGCGCGGGTGGCGCTGCGCGGCGTGAGTGGCAGCACCGAGGCCGCCGAGCTCAAGGACCGGCTCACCATGCTGAACCGGGAGAAGGACGAAGCGGTCAGCAACGAGGACTTCGAGCGCGCGGCCGAGCTCAAATCGCTCATCCGGGAGACGGAGCACCGACTCGCCGATCTCGGCGGGGAGCGGGCCGAGGTCGCCGATGTCACCGCCGAGGACATCGCCGAAGTACTGTCCAGGCGCACCGGCATTCCTGTCTCACAGCTCACCGAGACCGAGCGCGAGCGGCTCCTGAAACTCGAAGAGGCACTCCACAAGCGCGTGATCGGCCAGGACGAGGCGGTCACCGCCGTGGCCCAGGCCGTGCGCCGCGGCCGCGCGGGCATGGGTGACCCCGGCCGCCCCACCGGCAGCTTCCTCTTCCTCGGCCCCACCGGCGTCGGCAAGACCGAACTCGCGAAGGCGGTCGCAGAGTTGCTGTTCGGCGGCGAGGACCGAATGGTCCGCTTCGACATGAGCGAGTTCCAGGAGAAACACACCGTCTCCCGGCTCGTCGGATCCCCGCCCGGATACGTCGGCTACGAGGAAGCGGGGCAACTCACCGAGGCGGTGCGCCGCAAGCCCTACTGCGTCCTGCTCTTCGACGAGGTGGAGAAGGCCCACCCGGACGTCTTCAATCTGCTGCTCCAGGTCATGGACGACGGGCGGCTCACGGACGCACAGGGCCGTACGGTCGACTTCCGCAACACCGTGATCATCATGACCAGCAACATCGCGTCGAAGCACATCCTGGACCACTCGGGCTCGGTCGACGAGATCAGGGACGACCTCATGGCCGAGCTGCGGGCGCATTTCCGGCCCGAATTCCTCAACAGGATCGATGAGATCGTCGTCTTCCACGCCCTGACCCGGAAGGATCTGATCCGGATCGTCGACCTGCTGCTGGAGCGCAGCCGCCGCAGACTGCACGCGCAGAAGATCGATCTGGAAGTCACCGAAACGGCCAAGGAGCTGCTGGTCAACCGGGGCTACCAGCCCGAGTTCGGCGCCCGGCCGCTGCGCCGCACGATTCAGTCCGAGCTGGACAACCGGCTGTCGAACATGCTGCTCGACGGGGCGCTCAACCCCGGCGACACAGTCGTCTGCGACGCCCAGGACGGCGAGCTCGTCTGCACCGTCGACGGTTCGGAAGGCTGAGGAGCCGTCCGGCGCATCGGCCTGCTTCCACTGTTGGATGCCACGCCCGACCTGCCCTTGTGTCCCCCTGGGTCATCACACGGGGTACCCGAAGCCGCGTGCCGACCTGCCCGCCGGATGCGGCAGGATGGAAGGTCGTTTCGGATCCGAGAATCAAGCAGGTATCACAAGGTGACAATAGATCACATACGGCACCCGGCAACGGATTCCGCCGCCGGACCGCTCCGCCTCTCGACGGGAGGCAACCGGTGAACCGGGCACTCACACTCCACGACCTGATCGTCGCCGGGGTCATGGTGGCTGCCGGCGTCCTGGCGGGACTGCTGCTGCGCGCCGCCCTGCGGTGGCTGGGAGAGCGTGCGCGCAGGACGCGGTGGAGCGGGGACGACGTCATCGTCGACTCTCTGCGGACCCTGGCGCCCTGGGCGGCGATAGCTGCGGGCGTGGCGGCGGCCGCCGCGGTGCTCCCGCTGACCTCGCAGGTCGGACGCAACGTCAACCGGACGCTGACCGTGCTGCTCATCCTGGTAGCCACACTCACCGCGGCCCGGGTGATCACCGGTCTGGTGCGGTCCGTCGCCCAGTCCCGGTCCGGGGTGGCCGGGTCGGCCACCATCTTCGTCAACATCACGCGCGTCGTGGTGCTGGCGATGGGCTTTCTCGTCGTGCTGCAGACCTTGGGTGTCTCCATCGCCCCGCTCCTCACCGCACTGGGTGTGGGCGGCCTCGCGGTCGCTCTGGCGCTGCAGGACACTCTCGCCAACCTGTTCGCGGGCGTGCACATCCTCGCCTCGAAGACGGTGCAGCCCGGCGACTACATCCGGCTGAGCAGCGGCGAGGAAGGGTACGTGGTCGACATCAACTGGCGTAATACCGTGGTGCGTCAGCTGTCGAACAACCTGGTGATCATCCCCAACGCCCAACTGGCCGGCACCAATATGACCAACTTCAACCGGCCGGAACAGCAGATGTCGGTGCTGGTCCAGGTCGGAGTCGGCTACGACAGCGACCTGGAGCACGTCGAGCGCGTGACCGCCGAGGTCGTCGCGAGCGTCATGACCGACATCACCGGCGGCGTCCCCGACCATGAACCGGCCGTCCGGTTCCACACCTTCGGGGATTCCAGGATCAACTTCACGGTGATCCTTCGGGCCGGTGAGTTCAGCGACCAGTACCTGATCAAGCACGAGTTCATCAAGCGCCTGCACCAGCGCTACCGGGCCGAAGGCATCAAGATTCCCGCCCCGATGCGGACGGTGGCCGTGCAGCAGGGAGAGACTCCGGTGCCGATCCCACACCAGCGCACCGTCGGCTTGTGAGCTGCCCCGAGCCCCGACAACCGCCGCGGCGGTGGTGCTGACAGCGGTCATCGACCGACCTCCGCCGCCACGCTCCGGGACGCGGCGGGTGTACGACCCGGTGACGGTGGCAGAAGCGGAAGTGGTAGCAAGGATGTCCATACACCGGGGGATCCGCTGCCTCCCCCGGCGCTGCCAGGCCGCGCCGCGCCTGACCACGTCCCCCGGAGAACCAGCCGTGCCGAGCAAGACCACCGCAACCGCCGCCGGACGCGTCCCCCGCCAGGTCGGCCCTGCAGGGCGGGCCGCCCACTGGCGGTCCGCCCTGTGCCGTACCCCTGTGTCTATCTGGAAGGACGACCTCTCGGACTGGGCCGCCGCCCTGACGTACTACGCCATCCTCGCGCTGCTCCCGGCGCTGCTGGTCACCGTCGCTCTGATCGGCCTGGCCAATCCCCGGGCCACCGACGCGCTGATCACCGACATCACCGCGTTCGCCCCGGCGGAGTCCGGAGCCGCGTTGCGCCAACCGCTGGAGGCCGCGACCCACGAGCGCGGCGCCGTGTGGCTGCTCATCGCGACGGGGACCGTCAGCGCCGTGTGGTCCGCCTCCAGCTACCTGGCCGTCTTCCGCAGGGCGCTGCACACCCAGCACGGGGTGCGGGACAAACGGCCGGCGCTACGCAAGGCCCACATCATCGTGGCCACCGCCGTGGGACTTCTGCTGCTGCTCATGACCAGCGCGTTCGCCCTGGTGCTGACCGGACCGCTGGCCCGCTGGCTGGGGCACCGGCTGGGCCTGGTACATGCCAGTGAAACGCTGTGGGCCGTGCTGAAGTGGCCCGTCCTGGTGTTCCTGGTGGCCTGTCTGATCATGGTGCTGTTCCGCACCGGACCGGCGTCGGCCAGGGGTCTGCGGCGGAGCCTTCCCGGCGGGGTGCTCGCCGCGTTCCTGTGGCTGGTCGCCTCGGCCGGGTTCGCCCTGTACGCCACGCACATCGGCTCGTACAGCCGGCTGTACGGCTCGCTCGCCGGGCTCGTCGTCTTCCTGATCTGGGTCTGGTTCACCAATCTGGCTCTGCTGGCCGGCGCCCAGTTCAACGTCGAACTGGCGCGGCCGACGCCGGGCCGCTCGTAGCGGCGTCACCCGCGCCGGTCTTTTTTCGGGGTACGCCCCGGAGCTGGGTGCTCCGGGGCGTACGCGTCCGTGGTGTGCCGGTCGTCAGTGACGCGGCGCGGGGTAGGCCTTGGGCAGGCGCATGCCGCGGTCGGCCATGATGTCCCGCACGCGGTTGGGGTAGTCGGTGATGATCCCGTCGATGCCCATGTCCATGAGCGCCTCGATGGTGGCGGGGTCGTCACAGGTCCACGGGATGACCTTCAGACCGCGCTCATGGGCCTCGGAGATCATCTTCTTGTCGGGGTAGAAGCGGAAGGCCGGGTCCGCGATCGTGCCGTTCTGCGGGAAACCGTAGTTCGGGGACAGCGCGGTGACACCGGGGACGGCAGCGGCGGCCTTGACGAAGTCGCCGTCGTAGTCGTCGGCGTCGATGCCACCGAGCCACGGGGAGGCGCCGGGCTTGCCGACCTGGAGGAAGTCGTAGTTCGTCAGCGCCACCAGCGGGTACGACGGCGCGAGCTTGTGCATCTCCTTCAGCGACCCCCAGTCGAAGGACTGGATGGTGACCTGCTTCTCGATCCCGGAACGGTGGATCTCCTCGAAGACACGGCGGACGAACAGCTCACGCGGTGCGGTCTGCTCGGGCGCGCCGGCCTCCACCTTGGTCTCGATGTTCAGCTTGACCTTCTTGGCCTTGTAGCTCTTGACCAGGTTGAGGACGTCCTGGAGCTCCACCATGCGGAAGCCCTTGACCTGCTCCTGCTCGGGGAAGCCGGGCAGCTGCTGGTAGCCGCAGTCCATGCTCTTGATCTGGGCCAGCGTCAGGTCCTTGATGTACTTGCCGACATACGGGTACATCGGGTCACCGGGCGTCACGGGACCGGTGTCCTTGCACTTCTGGGCGCTGATCTGGCGGTCGTGGTTGACCACGACCTTCTGGTCCTTGGTGATGTGGGTGTCCAGCTCCAGGGTGCTCACGCCGAGGCGCAGAGCCTTGCCGAAGCCCTCCAGCGACTCCTCGGTGGTCAGGCCGAGGCCGCCGCGGTGGGCCTGCAGGTCGAAATGAGTCTTCTGGGGCGGTACGTGGTGGTGGTGCTGGGCCGTGGCCGCCTGCGCGGTCGCCGGAACGGCGAGCACGGGCAGGACGGCTAGGCTGGCGACTGCATGCCGCAGGGACATCTATGCCTCGTCTATTTCGGGCGAACTGGACCTTGCGAAGCTAAGCCGCAACCCCGGATCGCACGAAGCTCAGACATGAGTTCATCGTGAACGCCCGGAAAACGATCGCCCCTTCTGATGCCGGAGGGAGGACGAACGCGCTGAAAGAGCGTTTTGCTCGGGGCGTCTGTTTGATTCCACCCAGGATGTGGGGCTGGTCCCGGTGGCCCGATCGCGTGCGTCGAGTGGCGGTGGTACGGAACGCCGAGGGTGGCCTCCGGCTGCACCATCAGCGGCTTCGCCGGTGTCCGCCTCGACGGCCGTCGAGTGCGTCCTCCGCGCGGCTCGTCAAGCGGTCGGCTCGCTCCTGGGACATGCTTGTCCCACCTCGTCGGGAAATGATTTGCAGGCGGGCAGATTCCCGGCCTACGGTCTTGTACATGGGTTCCCTGTGACAGTCCCCGTGCGACCGCGTTGAGCTTGGCTCCGCCGTCGCGCGTTCTCATCCGTGCTCCCGCTCTCCCGCGATGCCGCCTGCTGTCCGGCGTGCCGTGGAGTGTTCTGGTCTGCGCGGATGCGTCCAGCTGCCCGTTCCGATCGGCCTGGCCGAGAACAGGGGACTCTTCATGCTCACCACACAGCTCTCTCTTCAGAATGTTGCCCGCCGCCACGGCGATCACGTCGTGCTGGACGACGTGTCTTTCAGCCTCAAGCCTGGCGACAAGGCCGGGATCATCGGCGACAACGGAGCCGGGAAATCCACCCTGCTGCGACTGATTGCCGGGCAGGACCGGCCCGACAACGGCGAGCTGACCGTGATCGCGCCGGGCGGCTCGGGCTATCTCGCCCAGTCGTTGGCTTTGCCTTCCGAGGCCAGCGTCCAGGACGCGGTGGACAAAGCTCTTGCCGATCTGCGCGGCCTCGAGGAGCGCATGCGCCAGGCCGAAACCGGGCTCCAGGGCCTGGCGGGCGTGGGGCTCACCGCGGCCCTGGATGCCTACGCCCAGCTGGTCGCCGAGTTCGAGGCGCGCGACGGTTATGAAGCGGATGCCCGGGTGGACGTTGCTCTGTGCGGACTCGGCCTGCCAAGGCTGCCCCGGGACAGGATGCTGGGCACGCTGTCGGGCGGTGAGCGGTCGCGGCTGGCGCTGGCCGCGGTCCTGGCGTCCCAGCCGGAGCTGTTGCTGCTGGACGAGCCGACCAACAACCTGGACGACCAGGCGGTGCGCTGGCTGGAGGCCCACCTGCAGGGGCATCGTGGCACCGTGCTCGCGGTCACCCATGACCGGGTGTTCCTGGAGCGGGTCACCACCACGATCCTGGAGGTCGACGAGGGCATGGTGGCGCGTTACGGCGACGGCTACGACGGCTATCTTGCCGCCAAAGCCGCCGAGCGGCGGCGCCGGTTGCAGGAGTACGAGAACTGGTGCACGGAGATGGTCCGCAACCAGAAGCTGGCCGACACGAATGTGGCACGGCTGGGGGCGATCCCGCGCAAGCTGCCGTTCGCCGTGTTCGGCCACGGCGCCTTCCGTACCCGCAGCCGCGGTCACGGGGCGATGAGCCGTATTCGCAACGCGAGGGAGCGAGTCGAGCGGCTGACGAACAGTCCCGTGGCACCGCCGCCCGATCCGCTGGTGTTCGCCGCCCACTTGACCACCGTCGACGGGCCGGCGCGGCAGACGGCCGCGGACCTCACCGGCATCCGTGTCGGGCACCGTCTGCATGTGCCGTCGCTGCGGATCGGCGGCGACGAGCGGCTGCTGGTCACCGGCCCCAACGGAGCGGGCAAGACGACGCTGATGCGGGTGTTGGCGGGTGAACTGCAGCCCGAGGAGGGGACGGTACACACCCGTGGCCGGGTCGGGCACTTGAGGCAGGAGGAATCACCGTGGCCGCCTGGTCTGACGGTGCCGCAGGCGTTCGCCGAGGGCCGCGGAGGCGACCTGGACGAGCACACCGACCGTCTCCTCTCGCTCGGCCTGTTCAGCCCCGCAGACCTGCGCCTGAAAGTGGGCGAGTTGTCCTATGGACAACGGCGCCGTATCGAGCTGGCCCGTCTGGTGAGCGAACCCGTCGATCTCCTGCTGCTGGACGAGCCCACCAACCATCTCTCCCCGGCCTTGGTCGAGGAACTTGAAGGAGCTCTGACCGGCTACCGGGGCGCGGTCGTCATCGTCACCCACGACCGCCGTATGCGAACCCGCTTCACCGGCACCCGCCTGGAGCTGAACGCCGGCCACGTCTCGCAGCTGGCTGGCCCTGGTAACCCTGCGAGTGACCAGGTTGCTCAGTAGTTCGGCGGTCTGCGCTTCCATGTCGACGCCGCCTCCCAGTTGCTCGTTGAGCGTACGAAGGCCAGGCGCTCGACCATGCTTGCTCTCCCAGTGGCGCCAGAACTACTTCATCCGGTTCTACAGCCTGCGGGTGCCCGGCCGAGGGGCCCGAATCGGGCTGGATGTGGCTGAGCGGGGCACGTAGTGTCGGCCTGTGCGGTGGCTGGGCCGAACAGCCGGTGCCCGTACCGCATCAGCTCGTGGGCCCAGGATGGATTGACACGTATGCATCTTCTCCCTTTCGCCACCGCTCACGCTGCCGCGGTGGCGGACTGGCCGACTGCTTCCGCGGAAGTCGTCATGTGGTGCGGGCGGCAGGAGTTCCCTGTGCCCGCACAGACGATTTCCGCGTGGCAGCAGGATGACGACGTTCAGGCTCACGTGCTCGTCGAGGATGAGAAGCTCGTCGGTTACGGGGAATTGTGGTTCGACGCCGAGGAGGACGAGGTCGAGCTGGCTCGGATCATCGTGGCACCCGAGGCCCGCGGGAAGGGGCTCGGCCGCGTGCTCGTCCGGGGCCTGCTCGCGCAAGCTCACGAGTCGGGTTGGGCCGATGTCTTCATGCGCGTGCACCCGGACAACGAGAAGGCTCTGAGGTGCTATCTGGGGGCCGGGTTCATGCCGGTGGCCCCTGGCCTTGCCGAGAACTGGAATGCCGCTCAGCCGGTCAATTATGTCTGGCTTCGGCACGATGCCGAGAGATCGGGCGATTGAGCTACCGCCATTGAAGTCGTGATGTCGGATGGGATCGGAGGACCAGGGGTCCCAGCCGGCGAGCGTCAGCTGCATGTCCGCAGCCACGGGCGGGCGGCTGCCGGCGTCACTTCGATGTCGTCGCTCCAGGAACACCCGGCGCTGCCGTGTCTCCAGGCGTTCGACGGAACCAAAGGGGCCGGGAAGAAGCCCCACAAGCTGTCGTCGGCCTCGCGCGCCGTCACCTGAACGTCCAGTGGTAATCCTGCGCGACGGCCGTCCCTTCCGGAGCAGTCCACCAAACCGTGCTGCCGGCCTTGGGCGAGGTGACCACATCCAGTAACGAGCCAGGCTCGACAACCGAATGGGGAATCAGTCGCTGGAACTGCAACCGTCAGGATCGATTCACGGGCCGGCCGGCTGGCTCCGCGTCGCACCGGCACGAACGGTGGTGGCGGTCAGCCCGAGTCGGTTCACCCCCTCTCGCGCTCAGCGGCATGTGGCGATGGTGCTCAGCGGCCGACGAGGTCGTGGGCGGCTCGGGTGATGTGGGTGCGTGAGATGCCTGTGGCGTCGAGAAGTTCGGACGGGGTCCCGGAGCCCGGCAGGTCGTGCACGGCAAGGTGGGCGAATGCGGGGGTGAGGCGCTGTGCGGCGAGCGCGGACAGCACAGCCTCGCCGATGCCGCCCTCGGGATGGTGATCCTCGACGACGACCAGAGCGCCGGTTTCCTGGGCGGCGCGAGCGAGGGTGCCGACGTCCAGGGGCTTTACGGAGTACAGGTCGATGACGCGGGCGGGGATGCCGTCGGCGGCCAGCTGGTCGGCGGCGGCAAGGCATTCGTGGACGGTGACGCCGGCGCCCAGGAGAGTGACCTGGTCACTGTCGCCGGCGCGCAGGGTCTTGGATCCGCCGACCGGGAAGGTCTCGTCAGGGGCGTAGAGGACGGGGTAGGCACCCCGGGTGGTGCGCAGGTAGGAGATGCCGTCGAGGTCCGCCATGGAAGCGGTCAGGGCCGTGGCGGATGTGGCGTCGCTGGGGTAGAGCACCGTGGAACCGTGGATGGCCCGCATCATGGCGAGGTCTTCCAGGCCCATCTGAGAAGGGCCGTCCGGGCCGATCTCGACACCGCAGTGGGTACCGCACAGACTCATGGAGACCTGAGAGATGGCGGCCATACGAATGAAGTCGTGGGCTCGGGTGAGGAAGGCCGCGAAGGTGGTGGCGTAGGGGCGGTAGCCGCGTACGGCCATGCCGACCGCGCTGGCGATCATCTGCTGTTCGGCGATGTAGATCTGGAAGTACCGCTCGGGGTGTGCCTTGCCGAAGTCCTCCGCGTGGGTGGAGTTACCCACTTCGGCGTCCAGAGCCACGATGTCGGGGCGGGCGCCGATCGCGGCGAGTGTCTTGCCGAATGCGACGCGGGTGGCGACAGCTTCGCCCATCTTGAACTGCGGGAGCGTCACCTGCACCGGAGCGACCGGGTCCGTGGATGGGGCGGCGGGCGGCTGGGGGCCGCGGACGGTGTGGTGGCGTACGCCGCCCAGTTCGGTGATCGCTCGGGCGGCCAGGTCGTCGGGCAGCGGCTTGCCGTGCCAGCCCTCGGCGTCTGCGACCTCGGCGACACCTTGGCCCTTTACCGTCTTGGCGACGATGACGGTGGGGGCCTGCCCGTCATCCGCGACAACCAGGGCTTGTTCGACGGCCGCCAGGTCGTGGCCGTCGACGACAAGGGCACGGCAGTCGAAGGCTTCGGCGCGACGGACGTAGGCGTCGGTGTCCCAGCCCAGCTCCGTGGGACCGCTCTGGCCGAGGCGGTTGACGTCGATGATCACGGTGAAGTTGGCCAGCCGGTGACGACCTGCCTTGTCCAGGGCTTCCCACACCGACCCTTCTGCCATTTCGCTGTCGCCGCACAGCACCCACACGCGGGAGGACTGTTGTTCCAGGTCCCGTCCGGCAAGCGCGATGCCGACGCCGTAGGCGATGCCCTGGCCCAAGGAGCCGGTGGCCACATCCACCCAGGGCAGGACCGGAGTGGGGTGGCCCTGAAGGCGCGCACCCTGGCGGCGGTAGGTGGTCATGAGTTCCTCTTCGTCGATCGCGCCGGCGGCGAGGAACATCGCGTACAGCAAGGGGGAGGCGTGCCCCTTGGAGAAGATCAGGTGGTCGTTGGCCGGGTTCTTCGGGCTCTGCCAGTCGTAGCGCAGGTGACGTGTCATGAGGACGGCCATGAGATCCGCGGCGGACAGGCTGGAGGTGGGGTGACCGGAGCCGGCGGCGGTGCTGGCGCGAACGGAGTCCACCCGCAACTGCTGAGCCAACTCGAAGACCTCGTCCAGGTCACTGTCAGGCCCCAGCGAGACAGTGGCGGTGCTCTCAGCCGACATCGCGGACTCCTCTCAAGACGTGCGTTCTGATCCGGTCGTTCGACGGCCGCCGGCTCGCGGGCCGCGCGCAGAGGCTGCGTTCGGTCCGCAGCGGCTGCGTGCGACGGCCGTGCCCCTGCCGACCGTATGCCCGTGGGACAGAGGCCGCGATTCAAGCGCGTGCCGGTCGGACTGCGCGGTCCAGGAGCGTCACCAGTGCGGTCCGGTGGCGCTTGTCCGCAGTGCTTTCGCAGGCGGCGGTGTCGGCCTGGTGGCACCGCGGTGCGCGGTGCAGATCTCGCTGTGGTGGCGTACGCCCGCTGCGGTGAGGGCCTCGTCGAGGTGGTTGATCTGGCCGGGGCCGAAACACGGCTCCGCGGTGGTCCGGTCAGCGAGCAGGTGCGGACTCTCGGGTCGGTAGGTGCCGACGGTGCACAGGGCCAGGCGGGCGCCCCTGCGGAGGTGGGGACGGCCCGAAGTCGACACCGCAGCCGGGGCCCGGTCGGGGGAATGGCCTGCCACGGAGAGCTGAGCCCCGCCGCCTGCTCGGGGCCTGGTGGAGGTGCTACTCGGCCGCGCCGCTGCGGGTGCGCTGGTAGTGGCGCCTGGCCTTCATCCTGTTGCCGCAGACAGCCATCGAGCACCAGCGCGCCTTGTTGGTCTTGCTGCGGTCGAGGAGGAACCGCCGGCAGTCCGGATTGGCACACGGCCGCAGTCGCCCGGGCGTCGCCTTCTGCAGCGCGCTCCAGGTCATGACCGCCTGCACTGCCATCCGGCGCTCCTTGCGGGCGTCGAGGTCCCAGGACACTCCGGCGGAGGACACCTGCGGACGGGACGTGACGCCCTCGAGGACCGGGGCCAGTGACGTTGCCGGCCGGCTGCCACGCACCACCTCCTGCAGGGTTTCGCGCGCCTGCAGGAGGTGGCGGTGCTCGTCCGCGGTCCCGCTGCCGCCGTGCGCCCGCTGCCAGGCCTCGGCCGCTTCCGGATCCGCCAGCTGATCCTGGACCACCCCATTGACCACCGGCGTCGTGTTGAGGAGTTCCAGCAGTGCGTCCTGCTGCTCTCGATCTGCGTCGGCCGCCATCACGCCTCCTAACCGCATTGAATTGCTTGACAGGTTACACGAACCAAGCTCGATCTAACCATGAAAGCAATTTTTGACGGTTAGCTCCCGACGAAGCGTTCGCCGCGGCCGGGGGGCGGCACCTCGTACGCACAGGCCCACCAGGCCGACACCGGCGAGCCGAGTGCACTCATACCCGGCGGCTCCACTGGCCGACGAGTCACCGAGGGGCGGAGGCTTGAGGAAGGCCCACCGATCCGCGCCTCCCCCGCCCCGAGCTCGTGACCGGCGGCGAACGCACCCCGACCTGGAGGCATCCGCGACGCCTCCCACGGCTCTAACCACTAAAAGCACCTTGACAGGTTAGAACCAGCGTGGTCGACTGGGTCCATAACCACTCAAGCTCGATAGAAGGGTTAGGACTATGACCCCCGCAGTTCACCACCGCACCGCAACGGTCGACGGCCTCGAGGTCTTCTACCGGGAGGCCGGCGACCCCCAGGCACCCGACGTGGTGCTGCTCCACGGCTTCCCGACCAGCTCGCACATGTTCCGCCACCTGATCCCGGCACTCGCCGACCGGTACCACGTCATCGCTCCCGACCACATCGGGTTCGGCCAGTCGGCGATGCCCGCCCTGGAGGACTTCCCCTACACCTTCGACGCCCTCACCGAGGTCACCTCCGGCCTGCTGCAGCACTTGGGTATCGACCGGTTCGCGATGTACGTGCAGGACTACGGCGCCCCCATCGGCTGGCGCCTCGCGCTCCAGGCCCCGGACCGCATCACCGCGATCATCAGCCAGAACGGCAACGCCTACGAAGAGGGCTTCGTCAAGCCGTTCTGGGACGGCGTCTTCGCCTACGCCCAGGCGCCCGGACCCGACACCGAGGCCCCCATGCGAGGCGCCCTGACCGCCGGGATCACCCGATGGCAGTACGTGAACGGAGTCGCCGACATCAGCCTGGTCAGCCCCGACAACTGGGTCCACGACCAGGCGTTGCTGGACCGGCCGGGCAACGACGAGATCCAGCTCAAGCTCTTCCGCGACTATCCCACCAACGTCGACCTCTACCCGCAGGTCCACCAGTACTTCCGCGACTCCCAGGTCCCGCTGCTGGCGGTCTGGGGCGTCAACGACGAGATCTTCGGCCCCGCGGGCGCCGAGGCGTTCAGCACGGACCTGCCCGACGCCGAGATCCACCTGCTCGAGTCCGGCCACTTCGCCCTCGAGAGCCACCTCGAGCCGATCACCCAGCACATCCGCGACTTCCTCGGCCGCGTCCTCGTCTGACGCGGAGGATCGAGGCGCCACCGCCATCGACGGCAAGGTCATCCGGGCCTGCTGCCGCCGACCGGAGGTCGCGGTCTCACGCTGCCCTGCAATCCCTGACCGGGCAACGACAACCACCCGACCATCCCGCGGGGTGCAGCTTCCCGCCGACCCCGCACCCGGAAGGAAAACGCCATGGGACTGTCCTGGCAGCAAGGACCCCTTTCCGTAAGGGCGATCGGACACTTCCTCACCCCCGAGCCCCTTCCTGAGCGCCTGCTGTTCGCCGAGCCGTTGCGTCGCCGCATGCGCGTGAAGTTCAACGACACCTGGATCGCCGACAGCGAGCACGTGATCCTGCTCCACGAGCCGGGCCGCTACCCCGTCGCCTACTTCCCCCGCGGGGACGTGGACCCCCAGGTCCTGGCCCCACGCGACAAGGTCACCCACCACAAGGACCTGGGCGAGACCACCTGGTACGCGGTCCACACCGGCGACCGCACCATCGAACGCGCCGCCTGGGAGTTCACCTCGCCGCCCGGGCATGCCGCCGAGCTGCAAGGCCGCATCGCCTTCGCGTGGCGGGCCATGGACGCCTTCTACGAGGAGGACGAGCGCATCCTGGGCCACGCCGCGGACCCGTACCACCGCATCGACATCCGCAGCACCTCCAGGCCTCTGGAAGTCCGCCTGGGCGACACCGTGATAGCCCGCTCCGAGCACCCCGTCGTGCTCTACGAATCCGGATTCGCTCCGCGTTGGTACGTCCCGCGCGCCGACATCGACGAGACCCAGCTGCGCCCCGTCGAAGGACAGACCTTCTGCCCCTACAAGGGCCTGTGCGACTACTACGACATCGGCAATGCGCCCCGGGCCGCCTGGACGTACCGCGACGCCTACCCGGAGGTCGGCCGGATCGGTGACATGGTGTCCTTCGAACCGGACCAGGTCGAGATCCACCTGGACGGCAAACGCCTGGAACTCGAGCGCGGGCAGAAGGTCGTCCCCCACGGGGTCGACCGCGGCCTGGACGTCGACGAAGTCGGGGCCCACTGACCCGACAGGAGCCGGAGGGCGAACCTACCGCGTGGAAACGGTTCGAGCGACGCGGTTCACGGAACGCGGCACCACCCGACCGGTCTCACTACCGGCCCCGTCAACGGCAGCAGTGTCGACGGCCGGGGCAGCATGGGCAGTGGAGTCCGCCCGGGAGCCCTTCGCACGTCGACCGGGCGGACCACCTCGGGCGTGGCCCCCGTGTCCAGTCTGCTGATGACGGATTCCCCGCGGCCGGCCGCGCCGCAGGCCGAGAATCCGGCACAGCAGCGTCCAGTGGCCGCAATCGGGACGGCCCGGCTGTCCCGACCGTTCAGCGGGGTGCTGACGACCACCCACCGCCGCGTCGGCGAACGTTTGGCCGCTCCGGTCTTCGGCTCCGGCGGCTCCGTTCGCTGCCGAGCGTGGCTGAATCGCCGATCCTTGTCCAGCTCCGGTCATGAGCGGACCTGTCCCGGCTGGGCCGACTGAACGGGTCAGGGACATACGGAGTTGTGTTCCATGGCGGGACTCCCGGGAAGAGCAGTGGACGGAAACCCAAGACCCTACGCAGGGAACTCGATCGAGGTCTCAGAGGGTACGCATGGCACCGGCCTCATGACGCCCTGGAGGACGACAGCCTCCTGTGCCGGAGGCAACTCCCTTACAGACCGGCCGAGTTGACGTGATCCCGACACGAGAAATTTACCCTCGCAGATCTACTCGCATAGACCTCATGCCGCCATCCTGGGCGCAGACGTCCCAGAACCCGTCCAGCAGCGCAGCCGCCCACCCGGCGGCTCCGCCCTGGCGGAGCCAGCGTTCGGCATCAGGAGGATCTCTTGAGCAAGAAGCAGTTGCGGCGTACCGCCCTCGTGGCCGTCCTTCTCACCGCGGTCACCACCGCCACGGCGCAGGGAGCCGTATCGGCGTCCGCCGAGGCGTCCCCGGCGCGGCCGTCCGCCGCGGCACCGTCCGCCGTGCGCGGCATCGAGGACGATGTCGCCCGCTCCCTCGCCGTCTCGCTGGCGGATGCGGACTGGCGGTCGCAGGTACGCGGCGCGGCCCTCTCGTCCGCCCAGGTCGATGTACAGGCCCTGGCGGCTCGGTCCACCACCAGGAGCGGCAAGGCCCTGATCCCGGCGGTCCGCGAGGCGGACCGCCGTATCGCTGCGGCCAAGGGGCTGGCCGCGAACACCGGCTCGCTGCTGCGCGTCCGTCTCGGCGACGCCTCGATGCGCGAGGACCTGACAGGTGAGGCCCTCCCGCTGGTGGCCGCGGCCCCTGCCGACGACGCCGCCGAGACGATCACCGCGTATGACAGCCACGGACGAGCGCACACCCTCGACGCCCGTGAGGTGCCCCAACGGCCTGTCTACGTGGTGGACATCGACGTCTCCAAGGCCCTCGCGGCGGGCCTCGGCGTCCTGAGAGCAGAATTCGCGAAGCACGGTGTCGCCACCCCCCGGCCGCAGGCGCGGCAGGCCGCCGGCGGCTGGTGGTCCACCCGCGTCACATCGGTCGAACTGGCCGACGACGAGGAGCCCTGGGTCAAGGGTGACGCCGAGGTGTACACGCTTGTGACCGGCTTCGGGCTGGACGGCAAGGTGCGCGTGGACACGGTGGACATGCCCTATCTGAACAGCGACGGGGTCGTCTATTACCCCAACCAGATCCTGGTCAACTGGTCGAACTACAAGTACAACCTCGCCGACGCCGTGATGATGGAGGACGACGGCGACACGAACTACCAGGCGCTCGCCCAGGCTCTGACCACGGCCCTGCTCACCATCACGGACCAGGGGGCGTACATTCCCCTGGTGAACGCGGTCCTGGCGGCCATCCCCACCTCCTGGTGGACCGACGACCCGGACTACGTCGACTCCTGGTACACCCTCGCCCGGAGTGACTCGGGTCGCCGTAACGGGGCGGCCGGCAACGGCTGGATGACGGTCGAGCCGTACTTCGTCGAGCAGTTCTGACCGCGCGTACGCAAGACTCGCGAAGGCCGCCCGAGGGCGGCCTTCCGTGTTTCGGGGCACCGGCCGTTCCCTCTCCGAACGATCACTGGTGATCACTGAGGGAAGCGAAGCGATGGTTCCGACCCAACCGCTCACCGAGGCCCTGGAGACACTACTGGCGCACGACGTGCGGGTCGCGGACGGCGGTTTCGACGTCGTCGGCGACGCGTGCGCGGCGGGTACAGCCGCTCCGCGTCAACGGGGCGTCATGTGCTCCCTTTTCACCACCAGGCCGTTCGGCGCCTCGATGTGCGCCGTACCGTCGGCGTCGATGGAGATGTCCAGCCGCCCGCCGGCGATGTCGAGGCCCTCGACCTTCAGCGGCCGGTATTCCTCAGCGAATCCGGGCGCGACCGTGAGCGTTCCGCTCGGGGCATCGGCAGAGAGCCCCAGCATCGACTGCAGGATCATGACGGACGAGGCCGCCGCCCAGGCCTGAGGACGGCAGGACGCCGGATAGGGCGAGGGCCGGGTGTCGGTCGCCGCGCCATGACCGGCGAACAGTTCGGGAAGCCGCCCGTCGAAGCCCGCGGAGGCGGTCAGCAGACCCCCGGAGAGGGACGCGGCCGTTTCCGGGAACCCGGCCCTGACCAGGCCGTGTACCGCGATCGCGGTGTCGTGCGGCCAGATGGAACCGATGTGATAGCCGTACGGGTTGTAGGCCACGGAGTCGCTGCTCAGGGTCCGCAGGCCATGGCCCGAGTCGAGGTCGGGCGCGCCGAGCCTGGCGGCCAGCAAGGCGCTCTCCTCATGGTTGAGCAGGCCGGTGCCCAGCAGTTGCCCGAAGCCCGAGGTGACCGAGTCCACCGGCTTCTTGTCCCCGTCGAGCGCGACGGCCGGGTACGGACCCCGTTCGTCCTCCACCCAGAAGTGGCTGCGGAAGCGGTCACGCAGCCGTTCGGCCCACTCCTCCCACTGGTCGGCGCCGGGTCGGCCGAAGGCGCGCAGCAGGTCGGCGCCGCCGCGGGCCGCCTCGTACGCGTAGGCCTGGACCTCGCAGAGCGCGATCGGGGAAGTGGCGAAGCGGCCGTCGCGATACCGGATGGAGTCGCCGGAGTCCTTCCACCCCTGGTTGGCCAGGCCACGTCCGGTGCGGTCGATGTACTTCAGGAATCCGTCGCCGTCCGCGTCGCCATGGTCACGCATCCAGGCGAGGGCGGACTCCGCGTGCGGAAGGAGCTGCTCCACCTGCTCGGGCGCGAGGCCCCAGCGCCAGGAGTCGTGCAGCAGGGTGATCCAGAGCGGGGTGGCGTCGACCGTGCCGTAGTAGCAGGGCGGCAGGGAGAAGTTCTCGTTGAAGTTCTGGGTGGCTCGGCGCACTTCGTGCAGGATCTTGCCGGGCTGTTCCTCGGTGTCCTGGTCGGACTTCGTGCCTTGGCGGCGGGCGAGGGTGCGCAGCGTACCCGCAGCGAGATCGGTGCCCAGCGGCAGCAGCATACGGGCCGCCCACAGGGAGTCGCGGCCGAAGAGGGTGAGGAACCACGGGGCTCCGGCGGCCAGGAACTGATCGGCGGGTTTGTCGGGATCGGTCAGCCGCAGCCGGTCGAGGTCGGCGGCCGACTGGCTCAGCCACTGGTCGAAACGCCGGTCGGCGCTGCGCAGTACCGGTGTGCGCCAGGGCAGGCTGTCCGCCGGGGGCGCGGGGAACTGATCGCCGTCCTCATGAGCCGCGTCACAGCGCAGCACAGCGGTCCATGACGAGCGGGGGGTGAGTTCGATGTCGTACTCCAGCCGTCCGGCGGCCGGGTCGACGGTGGCGGGCTCCGGGGAGCTGGTGAGGCGTACGGCGAAGGTGTCCTGTGACCAGTCGAGTCCGCTCTCGGTGGCGGTGGCGGAGACCGGGCTCTGCGCGCGTCCGGACTTGACGCGCTCCATCGCGGCGAGGTCGGTCCCGGCAGTGACGATCAGCCGGAAACGGACGTTCTGCCGTCCGGCGTTGGCGACTTCGAGGGTCTCCTCGAGGCGCCCGGGGGTGACGCGGCGGCGCCGGAGCAGGGTGACCGCCGGATCCGGAGTCTCCTCACCCAGACCGCGCAGCACACCGCGAAAGGCCGCCCGGTCCGCTCCTTCGACGGCTCCCCGTACCGGCGCAATCGCGATCCCGTCCGCCGCGACGGTCAGGCGGGCGAGCGCTCTGCTGTCGCCGTGGTAGAAGCCGTCGGCGGAACCGTCGATCTGTCCGTCGGCGTGCGAGATCGCGAAGCTCGGGGCGTACAGCGTCACACAGGCGTCATGCAGGAATGGCTGGAGGCCTTCGGCCGAAGGGCCGGGCCCCGTGTCGGAGTTCGTCATGTCGTGGGTCTTGACAGTGGTGTCCAACAGAGCAGAACCTCTCAGGCATTGGAGCGTTCCAAGAACCCTAACTACGACTTCACAGCGTTGACAACGGTATTGGAACGCTCCAATCAACTCGTCCGTTCGCACAACCGGTTCCGGAGACACCCATGCCCCGCTCCCCCAACGCCCCCGCACCCAAGGCAGGTTCGGTGACTCTGGCCACGGTGGCGAGGCGGGCCGGCGTCTCTCCGCAAACAGTGTCCAATGCGATCAACTCGCCGGAACTGCTCCGTCCGGAGACCCTGGAGCGGGTCCGCCGCACCATCGACGAGCTGGGCTATCGCCCGCATCGAGCCGCCCAGACCCTGCGCACCCGCTCCAGCAGGCTCATCGGCTACGGCATACGCCCCACCGCCCCCGGCACCTCTGCCCCGGTCATGGACCGGTTTCTGCACGCCTTGTCCCAGACCGCCGACGAGGCCGGCTACCGGATCCTGCTCTTCGCCTCACCCCCCGGCAGCACCGGCCTCGAGGGGTACGAGGAGCTCCTCGACCTGCACAGCGTGGACGGTTTCGTGCTGAGCGGCACCGAGCGGGGCGACAGGCGCCAGGCCTGGTTGGAGAAGCGCGGTGTGCCATTCGTGGGCTTCGGCCGGATATGGTCCGGCCGCCAGATAGGCGACTGGGTGGATGTCGACGGCGCCTCGGGCACGGACTCCGCGGTCGAGCATCTGGTCGTTATGGGGCATCGCAAGATCGCCTTTCTCGGCTGGCCGCGCGGCTCCGGAGTCGGCGACGACCGCGCCGAGGGCTGGCAGCGCGCCATGCAGCGGCACGGCCTTGCCGTACGCGGCAAGCGGGCGCAGAGCATCGATGACATCACCTCGGCACAGGCCGCCGCCGGACCGCTGCTCGACGCGGGAGCGACGGCCGTGATCGCCGCCAGCGACATGCTCGCCCTGGGCTGCTATCAGGCCCTGCGCGAGCGACGGGCCGTTCCGGGCACGGACGTCGCCGTCGTCGGCTTCGACGACTCCCCCACGGCGGCGCTCCTCTCCCCCGGACTGTCCACCGTTGCCCAGCCACTGGAGGCCGTCGGCCGCGAATGTGTCCGTCTTCTGTTGGCCCGAATGTCCCAACCCGACGCTCCGCCTGAGCGCGTCCTGCTCGAACCATCTCTCGTCGTGCGTGACAGCACACCCGCGTCGGGCAACTGAACCACTCCCCACGCCCGTTCACGGGCCACCGATTCACAGCACGCCCTTCCGGGCAGCTGAGCCGCAAGTTATGCCTTCTGGAGGAACTCATGGTCACCCGTACGGCCGTCGCCGCCCTCGCCACCTGCGCGGCGCTGCTGGCCGCCACCGGCTGCTCATCCAGCTTCGGCAGCGACAAGGAGCCCAAGCAGGACAAGGCCGGCAAGCAGAATCTGACGGTATTGATCGCCACCTCGGGGGACGCCGAAACCCAGGCAGTCAAGACCGCCACCGCCGCGTATGCGAAGAAGTCAGGCAACACGGTCACGGTCGAAGTCGCCAAGGACATGAACCAGCAGCTTGCTCAGTCCTTCGCCGGGCACAAGCCGCCGGACGTCTTCTACGTCAACTCCGACCAGTTCGCGAATTACGCGAAGGGCGGCTCGCTCTACGCGTACGGGGACCGGATATCCGACGCCGACGACTTCTCCGAGCAGCTGCGCACCTCGTTCTCGTACAACGGAAAGCTGGTCTGCCTGCCGAAGGACACCTCCACCCTCGGCCTCGCCATCAACACCGATCTGTGGAAGAAGGCCGGGCTGACGGAGAAGGACTATCCGAAGAGCTGGGCGGACCTGAAGACCGTCGCGGACAAGCTCACGGGCAACGGCGTCACCGGTCTGGTCACCAGCGACGAGTACCAGCGACTCGGCGTCTTCATGAAGCAGGCGGGCGGCTGGCTCACCGACGCGGACCAGAAGAAGATGACCGCCGACACCTCCGAGAACGCCAAGGGGCTCACCTTCGTTCAGTCCCTGCTCAAGTCGGGCTCGATGAAGTTCGCGAAGCAGGTGGACACCAGCTGGGGCGGTGAGGCGCTCGGCAAGGGCAAGGCCGCCATGACCATCGAGGGCAACTGGCTCGACGGCGGTATGAAGCTCGATTACCCCGACGTGAAGTACGCCGTCGCGCCGCTGCCCGAGGGGCCGGCCGGCAAGGGCACCCTCGCCTTCAGCAACTGCTGGGGCGTCGCCGCCGACAGCGCGCACCGCGCGGCGGGCGTCGACCTCGTGAAGTACCTGACCTCCGCCAAGCAGCAGCTCGCATTCGCCGACGCCTTCGGTGTCATGCCGTCGCGGACAAGTGCGCTCGAGACGTACGCCGAGAAGCAGCCGGCCGCCAAGGCCTGGGTGGACGGCAACGCCTACGCGCAGGGCCCGGTGACGATCGCCGGCTTCGACAAGGTCCTGAGCCAGTTCAACACCGATCTCCAGTCGCTGCGCACCGCCGACCCGAAGAAGATCCTCGCCGACCTTCAGCGCAACGGCGAACAGGCGATCGTGAAGGGCAACTGAGCCCCATGCCCATCCGCACGATGCGCGCAAGCGGCACTCCCCCCACGACCGGCTCGGCCGGCGCACCTGACAGCGCACCCGGCAGAACCGGTACGACCGCGAAGGCCCGCCCCCAGCGCGCGGGCCTTCGCGGGGAGGGCACCTGGGGCTGGCTGTTCGTCAGCCCCATGGCGCTCGTCCTCGGCCTCTTCATGGTGCTTCCCATCCTGATGGCGCTGTGGGTGAGCCTGCTGCACTGGGACGGACAGTCCAACCCGTTCTCCGGTCAGGCCGATTTCGTCGGTCTGGACAACTACCGGACGCTGCTCACCCAGGACGGACTCGACCGCACGCTCTTCGCGACCGCCCTGCGCAACAACGCCTATTACGTCCTGCTGACCGTCCCTCTGCAGACCGTGCTGGCAATGGCTCTGGCCCTGATCGTCAACCAGAAACTGCTGCGGGGGCGGGGCGCGCTCCGTACAACGTTCTTCTTCCCGTCGGTCACCAGCTCCATCGCCGTCTCCACGGTCTTCCTCTTTCTCTTCCAGGGCAGCGGAGCCGTCAACTCCATGTTGTCCTGGATCGGTCTCAAGGGTCCCAACTGGTTCGCGGACCCGCGCGGAGTGCTCTCCCTGATCCTGAGCGGTCTGGGAATCGTCGATCCTGAACGGCCCGCCGGGGTGCTCGCCGATCACTCACTGCTGGGTCTGTCGTGGTTCGAGTGGCTCGCGGGTCCCTCGGTCGCAATGTGCACGATCATCCTGCTCGCCGTGTGGACCACCTCGGGCAGCTTCATGCTGATCTTCCTCGCAGCGCTCCAGAACATCCCGCGGGAGCTGGAGGAGTCGGCTGCCATGGAAGGGGTCAATCGCCGCCAGATGCTTCGGTATGTGACGCTGCCCGCGCTGCGTCCCGTGCTGTTCCTGGTGCTCACTCTGGGACTGATCTCCACCTGGCAGGTCTTCGACCAGGTGTACGTGATGGGCCAGGGCGCCCCGGGCAACACGACGCTCACGCCCGCATTCCTGTCGTACTCCGCGGGCTTCGACAACGCGGACTTCGGGCAGGGCTCGGCGATCGCGTTCATTCTGCTGGCCCTGATCCTCATTCTGACCGCGTTCCAGCGCTGGGCGCTGCGGGAGCGTGACGTACACACCGGGAGGAACCGATGACCGCCGCCGGTACGGCCGTACGCGACCGGGCCCGGCGGTCCGCTCGCCGTCGCGCACCGCGCGAACGAGGACACCCTGTCCTGAGCCGTTTCCCGCTGCCGGCTCGGTTGGTGGGGTACGCCGTGGTGCTGGGGCTGGGTCTGCTCTATCTGCTGCCGTTCGTCCTCCAATTGGTGACCGGTTTCAAGACGGACCCGGATGCCGCCGCGCATCCGCTGGCCATGTTGCCCACCACTCCGACGACGGCCGCGTATCAGCGGCTGTTCGGGCTGAGCCAAGCCTCGGAAGGGATTCCCTTCCTGCGCTGGCTCAGCAACTCGGCGCTGGTGGCGGTACTGGTGACTGCAGGCCGGGTGCTGTTCGACTCGATGGCAGGGTACGCGCTGGCGCGGCTGCGCTTCCGGGGCCGCTCGGCACTGTTCGGCTTTGTGCTCGCAGTGATGGCGGTGCCCGGAGTGGCCCTGCTCATCCCGAAGTTCCTGGTGCTCAACGCCTTCGGGCTCTTCGACACGTACACCGGCATGATCCTGCCGTTGCTGGTGGACGCGGCAGGCATCTTCATCATGAAGCAGTTCTTCGAATCCGTGCCGCGTGAGGTCGAGGAGGCCGCCCGGGTCGACGGGGCAGGCGTGTTCCGGATCTTCTGGTCCGTAGTCCTGCCGATGGCCCGACCGGCGTTGATCACTCTGACGATCCTGTCGTTCCAGGGGTCGTGGAACGAGTTCACGCACTTCCTCGTCAGCACCCAGTCCAGCCAGTACGAGACGCTCACCACGGGTCTGGCCCGCTTTGTCTCGGGAGGTCTCGGCGGCGGCACCCAGTATCCGCTGAAGCTGACGGCAGCCCTGCTCTCCACCATTCCGGTGGCCGCGCTGTTCTTCTGCTTCCAGCGCTACTTCGTGAGCGGCGCCAACGAGGGGGCGGTCAAGGAGTGAGTTCCGGTGCCGTCAGGAGCTGACGGCACCGGAGCGGGATGTTCACTGTCCTGCCGCGTCGGCGGTCGGGGTCCCCGCTTCCGAGGCCGCTTTTGTTTGGCGAATATCACATGCCGACATAGTGCCCATATCGGACAATTCGCCCTCCTTATCCGAAATCCTTGTCTCCTCGGAACGTATGGTCGCTTTGAGATATGAAATGGGGATCCAATCCGGTTTGGCTCGACCATTCTCCCCATTCATCCATTCTCTGCGGCCCACACGGGTGCCAGGGCAGTCACCTGCCGCAGCCCGCCTCGCCGAGCGGTTGAAAGCAGGCGTCGCGGGAGCCGACTCTCCCCGGCCACGCAAGGTCCGGCGAGAGGAACTCCGACACGCAGCAGGACGGGACATAGCCTTCATGTATGGATCGCACATATTGACCTGCTCTCGGCGCGGTGTGGCCGCTGCCCTTGCCGCAAGCTCATTGCTCGCCGTATTCACCACGGCCACCCCGGCCTCGGCAAGCACGGCCGGCGCCGCAGTGGGTGGTTCGAAGGTCGTCTGCACCTCGGATAAAACAGGACTGGCCTCCCGGCTGTCCCAGGACATAGCCGGTGCTCTCAACGGGCGGCAGGACACGTCGGCGCTGGCCCTCTACGACCGGATCACCGGAACCACCTGCGCGCTCAGGGCCGACGCGCACTTCGACTCCGCCAGTGTTGTCAAGGTCACGGTGCTCGGGGCACTGCTGCGGCAGGCCGAGGAGGCACACCGGAAGCTGACTCCGCAGGAGGTGAAACTGACCACCGCGATGATCACCAAGTCCGACAACGACGCGACCTCCGCTCTCTGGCACCAGATCGGATCCGCCGGCTTCAAGAAGTTCCTGACCCTGGCAGACATGCGGCACACCGTCCCAGGTTCCGGTGGAAGCTGGGGGCTCACCCAGATCACCGCCGGGGACGAGCTCCGGCTGATGCAGCTGCTGTCGACGGAGAACTCGGTGCTCACCACGACCTCGCGCGCCTACGCTCTCGACCTGATGGAGCACGTCACCCCCGGCCAGAGGTGGGGGGTGCCCGCCGGATCACCCGCTTCGGCAACGGTGCACGTCAAGAATGGGTGGCTGCCGCGCGCGACCGACGGATGGCGGGTGCACAGCGTCGGCGCCTTCACCGGCAGCGGTCACGACTACGGCATGGCTGTCCTCTCGAGCGGCAACCTCACGATGGATTACGGCGTCGCCACCATCGAAGGAGCTGCGCGCGTCATCCATCGTGACCTGACCAGCGCGCGTTGACAGCGAGCCATTGACCGGAAGAGCCCCGACTCCAGTGACCTGAGTCCGATACGGGTGTCTCCCCTGTCGCGCCCAGCAGGGGCCACCTGCGACGACGTTCAGGATCGCTGCCGAGACGTCGTCGCCCCGCTCAACACGACCGATGATCACGAAACTGCCCGGATCCAGAGCGGGGTCCCGTGTCTCCGCTGTACAGGCGGACGGTCACCATGGGAGGCGGCTGACGTGGAGCGCCCGGATTCCGCGACTGCTCACGCGTCCCCGTTGCAGATGATGAAGTCGGGGAAGGCGTGCCGTCCGGGTCGGCCGCCGATCTCGTCCATCGCTTCGCGAATGCTGCGCAGTTGGCCGGTGGTCATCTGCAGCGGTGGCTCATCCGGCTGGTACGTGGTCAGGACCGGGTAGTCCACACCGGGCTCGTTGGTCATCTCGATGTGGCAGCCGAGGACATGTGTCACGGGTCGGGTGTCAGCGAACGCGATCAAACGGTCGACAGTTCTTCCGAAGGCGTCCCAGTCCTCCACATACAGCCGCCCCGGGTAGACCGTGTCGCCGGTGAGCAGGAATCCGGTGTGCGGGTCGTAGTAGGTGATGGCCGCCTCATGGTGGCCGGGGGTGGCGAAGCACTCAAGCACTCGGCCACCGAGGTCGACCCGGGCCACCCGGTCCGGGTCGTCGGTGAAACCGAAGTAGCCCCAGGCGCTGCTCCGGTCCGCCCGAACGACCGTGGTCCGGGGACGGTCGGTGAACTGTGCGTCGGCCGCGATGTGGTCGCCGTGGCCATGGGTGTGCAGGACGAGCAACGTGTAGTCATCCCGGGGATGCTCGGCCAACCACCGCCCGACCAGGTCGTCGACAACCCGGCGCAGCGGAAAGAACTGGGCGGACCCGGTGGCCCCGGTATCGATGAGTACAGCTCGAGTGTTGCCGAAGATCAGGAACAGGAACGGCGCCTCGTAGTTGACCGCCATGTTCTGGCGCAGGATGAACGTGTGCTCGTCGTACGCGTGGACCTGGATATCCGGGTCTGTGTTGTGTTTCGCCGACGGGGATCCGTGGATCCAGTTGACGGCCGACAGGCGCGGCTCGGGGGCCTCCGACACGAAATCGACCTGCGCTTCACTTCCGCCCATGACCTCTCCTGAACGCGTCGTCTCACCAGGCCGGGCCCGGCGCACACGTCCACGTAGATTCGCGTCTCCGGGCCGGATCTACTACGCACAGATCGAGTTGATCAACGGTGCATCCGCGGGGCTCGGTGAACCGGTCCCCCCACCACGCCGTGTCAGGCTGCAGTCGGCTGACGGACGACGGCCTCGGCGACAGCCCTGGCACTGCCCGGGTTCTGACCGGTTATCAGCCCCACAATCATCGCCTCCGATTGCATCGTCATGCGTTTCAACCATAAACCTGGGGAGCTCCGCCAACCAGCTGTGACCGAGAGCGGCGATCTATACCTCTTGCCATTTGCCCGCGGGTCAGCGGGAGGTGGGCGCCCACGGGCCGACGCCACCGATGCGTTCGACGGAGTAGCGCACGAGATAGCCGGGCCCCTTCGGCACCGGGAATTCTGCGTCCTGGGACATGTAGACCTTCGCCAATCCATTGAGCAGATCCCAGGCGTCTCCGCTCGGCTGAACTTCGGCCCGCGCCCGCAATACGGCGTACTCGTTCAAGAAGACGCCGGGCGCCCGCGGTGCGTCGAAGGACAATACGACCCGTGGGTCGCGCTCGATGTTGCGCAGCTTCACGTGGCGCGACATGTGACCACTGACGAGATCATCGCCGTCCAGCCCGATCCAGATGACCGTCACCTGCGGACTTCCGTCGGGGTTGATCGTGCTCAGGTGAACCATGGGCCCGGACGCGATCAACTCTCGCAGTTCGCGCGGCAGGCCGCTCATAGCTTGATCCTTACTGTCACAGACTCACCCTATGTCTCGCTCAGTCCGAACGACCGCAGATCGCGGCCCCACGCTGTGCACGTCCACCGACAAGGCTCACCGATGACTGACGTCGAGGGCTTGGAGACGGTGAAGTCGGTCCGCTCTCGCACGAATCGGAACCGCACAGTCGGCAGCCGTTCCCGCCGCAGGCGCCAACAGCACCGGTCGAGTCCGCAAGGCCGGGCCAGGGAGGGTAGCCGTGAAAGGTTTCAAGTAGGACGCACGGAACCTAGCCTCGCAGTACGAGCGGCGTCAATGCCGCGGACTTGCAAATCTTTGAACCCCTTGCGGCTACGCCCAAACCCTTGACAGTTCACTTCACCCACCCTAGTTTCCATGCCTGAAACGATTCATCATCGAGTCGTATGGAGCCGAGCGTGATCAGCAGAAGAAGACTGCTCAGCACGACCGCCACGGCAGCCCTGGGGACGGCCATCGCCTCCGCCGCACCCGGCGCCGCCGCACAGGCAACTCAAGCCCCCGGGGCCGCCGCCGGAGGAACAGAAGTGACGCAGGGCGTACACGTCAACGGACCGACCGTCGAGTACGTGAGTCACCCGCTCGGTCTTGACGTGCCACAACCCAGGCTGAGCTGGCCTCTGGCGTCCGACGAGCCGGGCCAGGCGCAGAGCGCCTATCAGATACGCGTCGCCGGCTCCCCGGGCCGCCTCGCGAAGCCCGACGTGTGGGACAGCGGCAAGGTCATGTCCCCGGACTCCGTCCTGGTGCCGTACGCGGGACCCGCACTCACGTCACGTACCCGCTACTACTGGTCGGTGCGTGTCTGGGACGCCGGGGGCAAAGCCTCCGCCTGGAGCGAGCCGTCCTGGTGGGAGACCGGTCTGACGGACCGGTCCGACTGGTCCGCGCAGTGGATCGGCGCGCCCGCCGAGCTGGTCGGCGCCCCCGCGCTGGACGACGCCTCCTGGATCTGGTTCCCGGAGGGCGACCCGGCCGCCGGCGCGCCCGCGGCGACCCGCTTCTTCCGCGGCCGTGTCGACATCCCCGAAGGGGTGACCCGTGCACGCCTGGTCATGACGGCCGACGACGGCTACACCGCGTACGTGAACGGGACGCAGGTCGCGCACGCCGAAGCGGACGGGCCGGCGGAGAACTGGCGCCGCCCCGCCCTCGTCGACGTGACCGCTCACCTGCCGACCGGCACCTCGGTGATCGCCGTATCCGCCACCAACGCCACGGCCTCGCCGGCCGGTCTGCTCGGACTCCTCGAGCTGACGACCGCGGACGGGGTGCGCGCCTTCGTCACCGGCGCCGACTGGAAGGCCGTCGATGAAGAGCCGGGCGGGGACTGGCGCTCCGCCGCTTTCGACGACGTCTCCTGGCAGCAGGCGAAGGCGCTCGCGAAGTGGGGTTCGGGCCCGTGGGGCAAGGTGACACCGTCCTCATCGCCCGCCGCGCAGCTGCGCCATGAGTTCCGCCTGAAGCGCACATCCGTCGCGCGGGCGCGGCTGTACTCCACGGCTCTGGGCCTGTACGAGGCTCATCTCAACGGCGAGCGGGTCGGCGAGGACCGGCTCGCGCCCGGCTGGACGGACTACCGCAAGCGGGTCCAGTACCAGACGTACGACGTCACGAAACTGGTCCGGGCCGGGGCCAACGCGTTCGGTGTGACCGTCGCCACCGGCTGGTACGCGGGGAATGTCGGCATGTTCGGTCCCCACCAGTACGGCGAACGACCCGCGTTCCTCGCCCAGTTGGAGGTCACGTACACCGACGGCTCGACCGAGCGGGTGCTGTCCGGCACCGATTGGCGGGCAGCGACCGGTCCCGTCGCGAGCGCCGACATCATGTCGGGCGAGGAATACGACGCCCGCCTGGAGACCGAGGGCTGGACACGCCCCGGATTCGACGACTCCGCCTGGGTGACGGCCGATGCCTTCGACAAGGTGAGCGCCGCTCTTGTCGCCGAAGCCGGCGGTCCCACGCGCGTGGAGCGCACACTGCCCGCCAGGAAGATGACCGAGCCGAAGCCCGGTGTCTTCGTCTACGACCTCGGCCAGAACATGGTCGGTGCGGTCCGCCTCACCGTCTCGGGCAAGGCGGGGACGGCCGTGCGGTTGCGCCACGCGGAGGTCCTCAACCCGGACGGCACGATCTACACCACCAACTTGCGCACCGCCCGCGCCACCGACACGTACACCCTCAAGGGTGGCGGCAAGGAGACGTACGAGCCTCGTTTCACCTTCCACGGCTTCCGCTACGTCGAGGTGACGGGTTATCCGGGCAAGCCACCGCTGAACGCCGTAGCGGGGCGGGTCATCCACACCGATGCACCCTTGACCATGGACTTCTCGACGAACGTGCCGATGCTCAACCAGCTGCACAGCAACATCACTTGGGGGCAGCGCGGCAACTTCGTCTCCATCCCCACCGACACCCCCGCGCGCGACGAGCGGCTCGGCTGGACCGGCGACATCAATGTCTTCGCGCCGACGGCCACGTACAACATGGAGTCGGGGCGCTTCCTCACCAAATGGCTCGTCGACCTGCGTGACGGTCAGTCGGACGACGGCGCGTTCACCGATGTGGCTCCCTTTGTCGGCACGGTAGGCAAGGGCGTGGCGGGCTGGGGTGATGCCGGAGTGACCGTGCCCTGGGCGCTGTACCAGGCGTACGGCGACACCCGGGTCCTCGATCAGTCCTGGCCTTCGATGCTGAAGTGGCTCGAGTACCTGGAGCAGCACAGCAGCAACTTCCTGCGGCCGGCCGAGGGGTACGGCGACTGGCTCAACATCCAGGACGAGACCCCCAAGGACGTCATCGGCACCGCGTATTTCGCCCATGCCGCCGACCTCGTCGCCCGGGCTGCTCAGGCCCTCGGAAGGGATGCGGCGCCGTACACCTCGCTCTACGCAAGCGTCCGTGACGCCTTCCGCGCGGCGTACGTCTCGAGCGGCGGCAAGGTGAAGGGCGACACACAGACCGCGTATGTGCTGGCCCTGTCCATGGACCTGCTGACGGAAGCCGACCGGGGCCCCGCGGCCGACCGCCTCGTCGAACTCGTCAAGGCCAAGGACTGGCATCTCTCGACCGGATTCCTCGGCACCCCTCGCCTGCTGCCCGTGCTCACCTCGACGGGTCATACCGATGTCGCCTACCGGCTGCTCGTCCAGCGGTCCTTCCCCAGTTGGGGCTACCAGATCGACAAGGGCGCGACGACGATGTGGGAGCGCTGGGACTCCATCAAGCCCGACGGAAGCTTCCAGGACGCCGCAATGAATTCCTTCAACCACTACGCGTACGGCTCCGTGGGTGAGTGGATGTACGCGAACATCGCGGGTATCGCACCGGCCGCACCGGGCTTCCGGAAGATCCTCGTCCGGCCCCGCCCGGGCGGCGGTGTAACTGAGGCGGAGGGACGCTACGACTCCGTCCGCGGCCCTGTCACCACCCGCTGGAAACTGGACGGCGACGGATTCCGCCTCGCCCTCACGGTGCCCGCCAACACCACCGCCGAGGTATGGATCCCCGCCACCGAGGCTACCCAAGTCGCCCATGGCACATCGGAGTTCCTCCGGATGGAGGACGGCTGCGCCGTCTTCGCTGCGGGCTCCGGCACGCACCGATTCTCCAACTGACCTGTAACGACGTTCCGGTGGCACCCGGTCCACATCGATTCACCCGCGCGTGGACGGTGCGCACAGATGGAGGCACGCCAATATGACGGATGAAGTGAAGACAACATCGGGGCCGAATCGGCGCACGGTGCTCGAAGTGGGTTTCAGCGGTGCGATGCTGGCCGCGACTGCCGGGCTGCCACTGACGGCAGCCGGCCCGGCAGCGGCCGCCGGGCCCACCCTGTCCGGCCACCGGCCCGCGGCCGGGTCCTGGCGCCGCTACGTACAGGGACCGTCCGGACGCATGGTGCGGCCGGTGCGGATCGTCCGGTCGGACGGTGACGTGACACGGCCCGACGCCCTCCTGACGCCCGGCGGCAAGGTCGCTGTCCTGCGCCGCGCCCAACCGCCCACGGCGCCCCGTTGGCCGGAGGGAACCGCAGTCGAGGCGTCCTCCACGCACGCGGGCAACAACGGTAACGACGGCCGGCCGCGCACGTACGAGGCCAAGAACGCCGTCGACGGCGACCTCAGCACGTTCTGGAACGACGACACGGAGCGCGACTTCCCCGACAGCCTGACCCTCACCACGCCCGAGGAGCAAGAACTGTCGGGCCTGACAGTGGTGTCCAGCACGGACGGGGTGCCGACCGCTTTCACTGTGGCCGTATGGGCGGACTCGGCGTGGCGGACGGTCGCCACGGTCACCGGCAACAGTGCCGTGCAGCGTGCCGTCCGCTTCGACACGCCGGTCTCCACGACCCGGGTCCGGGTCACGGTCACCGCCGCCCAGGACCTCGGCCGGGGCGTGTTCACCCGTATCAACGAGGTCTGGCCGGAGGCCATGGACCCGGTGGTGGCCCCCAGTGTGACGCTCGACTTCGGCAAGGTCGTCGTCGGGTACCCGAAGGTGGACTTCGCCTGGGCCTCGGACAACCACCCCGGGGTGCGCCTCGCCTTCTCCGAGACGCTGCAGTACCTCACCGACCGCTCCGACTTCACCCGCGCCGACCAGGCGGGAGGCGCCGGGCAGGGCACCGATCAGTACGCCGTACCGGCGGGCGGCGCATCATGGACGGACAAGAAGGGCTACGGTTCGGACGGCGACAAGGTGTACGCCGACGGACTGCACGGCTTCCGCTATGTCAAGATCACGCTGGACGCCCTGCCGTCCGACGCACCCGCCGCCCAGCCCTGGGGCACTGTGGCCGTCGACGCGGTGTCGCTCGACTTCACGGCATACATCGGCACACCCGACTCCTACCGGGGCTGGTTCCTCTGCTCCGACGAGGAGTTGAACCGCTACTGGTACGGCGCGTCCTACACGAACGAGCTGGTCGTCGACACCTTCCGCAAGGACGACGTCGATCCCCGCAACGCCTTCAGCGCCTCGCTGGACGGCAAGCTGGTCCTGCACGACGGCGCCAAACGGGACCGCGACCCCTACGTCGGCGACCTCGCGGTGTCCGGTCGCACCCTCTATCTCACCCACGACGAAGTGGCCGAGGCTGCCCGCAACGTGCTGGCCGACCTCGCCGAACACCAACGGGACGACGGATGGATCCCGCCGGCCTCGATCAACAACTACACCCTCCCTCTGTTCGACTACCCGTTGTGGTGGGTGACGTGCAGCTGGGATTACCTGCTTTACACCGGGGACCGGGACTATGCCGCGCGCTACTACCCGCAGCTGGTCAAGGTGCTCGACACCTGGTACCCGAGCGTGACGGACGATGCGGGGCTGCTGAGCAAGGGCCTCAACGGAACAGCCGGCTACGGCGACTACGCGTTTCTCGGCCGCACCGGCCGGGTCACCTACTACAACGCCAACTATGTACAGGCCCTGGGTGACGCAGCACGCATCGCCGTCCATCTGGGCCATGCCGGGGATGCGCAACGATGGCAGGAGCGGGCCAAGAAGGTAGCTCAGGCGATCAACACCCACCTGTGGGACGAGTCCGCGGGGGCCTATCTGGACTCCGCGACCGGAGCGGTCCGGCACGCCCAGGATGGCAACGCCATCGCCATCACCTCGGGCGTCGCCGACTCCGAACGGGCGGCCGCGGCGCTCGCTCACCTCGACAAGACGACAAAGCGCCGTTACGGCAACGCATTCATGGACAACGACACGCTCTTCGGAGGCGCCTCCCAGCGCGTGTACGCCTTCACTTCCTACCCGGAGCTCGTGGCGCGCTTCGAGACCGGCCTGGCCGACTCGGCAATCGACCAGATCAAGCGCACATACGGGTGGATGGACAGCCACGACCCCGGCATCACCCAGTGGGAGGGCATCGGCCCGGACGGATCACTGTACGAGGACGCCTACACGAGCATGGCGCACGGCTGGTCCACCGGGGTCCTGCCGGCGCTCACCCACCAACTGCTCGGCGCGAAGCCGACGTCGCCCGGGTACGCCACCTGGGACGTACGTCCACACCCCGGATCGGTGGACTGGGCACAGGGTGAACTACCCACACCGCAGGGACCGTTGGGTGTGGAGTGGACCCGCAAGGACGCGACGTTCACTCTGACCGTACGGGCGCCGCGGGGCACGCTCGGGTCCGTGGCGCTGCCCACGGACGGTCACCGCGTCACCGTGCACTCGGGCGGCCGGACGCTTTGGAAGAACGGCAGGGCGACCACTTCCGGGGTGCGTCCCGAGGCCGGATACGTGACCGTCTCCGGCCTCCAACAGGGAACCCACCGGTTCACACTGGTGCGCGAGAGCTGAAGCTGAAGCTTGAGTTCGGCTGGTAGGCCGGCCGGGTCACCTGCTCTCTCCACCATCGCTGGGGGCGGGAGCGGGCGAGTTCGTCGTCGGCCCGTCCGCACCTGCAGCCGTAGTCAGCGCGTACCTGAATCCGTTCGTCGCGGACGAGGCTCGAGGCGAGTCGCCGGCCGAGCGCGTGAACCTCGAACGCGGACCGGCCCCGTACGTGCCCCCGGCGGGCGCGTACGGGGCCGGTTCGGTAAGCAGCGCACAGTTGGCGGGTCTTGCCGGCCGGCGCGCTGGAGGCGGGGAAGGGAAGCCTCCTTCCCTTGCGCCTATGCCGCAGGAGCTGACCTGCCCTTCTTCTTACGCTGAACTGAAACGCCCGGAAAGGGCCGCCTCTGTGCAACGCCGCTCACGCGGCGTCTGTCTGCTCGTGACGTTCCTGCATGCGCGCAACGACCCGTTCCTGTCCGAGTCTCTTGGCCTGACGAAGTTTGGCCTCTGCGGTGAGCACCGGGATCCAGAACAGCCAGCCCCACAGGCTGAAGTCCAGCACTCCGCTCCAGACGAGTGCCTTGTTGACGCCGAAGGACATGCCGAACGTCAGCACGTACGCCGCGACTCGATGGGCGATCAGTAGGCGCATCCATGCGTATCGACGCCCTTGCAGAAGCTCGACCGCCGCAGCCAGCTCTGCCGCGTGAAGGTCCTCTCCTCCATCCCCGGCGAACTCGCCGCGGGCGGATCGCCGCAGTGCGTCCGTGACCAGCACGCTCTGATCCGCGGCGGCTGCCCTCTGCAGCCGTCCCTTGGCAGCGCCGGCCTTCAGGTCGTCCCAGTAGCCGCGGCCCGCCCAGCCGAGCGCGTCGTCGACGCGCCGGCGTTCGGACGACCCGGGCGGCGCCAGTTCCTCGATCCTCGCCTGCATGGTGACCGCGCGCTTCGACCGTCCCGGGTAGGTGAAGGAGTCGGAACGAAGGCACAGCTCCAAGTACGACACCAGGAGGCCAAGATCGTCCGGTGCGAGTGCGAGGCCCTTCCGATAGGCGGCCTCCGCTTCGGAGTCATGGTCGTCGTCGTCCTCCGCTGCGTGTGCCTGCCCGAGCCAGCGGAAAAGATCCGTATCCGGCCCGAGCTCCGTGAGGCCGGCCTCAGCGGTTGTCCGGACAGCGGCATAGCCGCCTACCTCGAAGAGCTCTGAGCACCGCTCCACGTACTGCTGTCGTTCCACGTTCCCACCCCAGTTGACGAGATCACCACTCTCCGTAGCGATCTATGCACCTGTCAACGGCTCCTCGATCACAATTACCCAGGTCAGCGTCGCGGAGGGGCACCTCTGGGCCGGGTTGGACCGGCCGACGCCACGAATACGCCCAGACGTGAGTTTCGGGCGGTTACACAGCCCACGGACCGGAGAACAGTCACGCCGCACCCGAGTTGACGGGCGGCAAGGCTCTGTCCTTCAGGGCAGCGGGACGCTCTCGAAACGCTGTCCGGTGTCATTTTCAAATGAGTTGGCCTCCGCGGAAGGAGTCACGCGGTAGGCGCGGGTCCTGGTTCGGCGGTGCCTTTCCACCAGACGAAGACCTCGGTGCTCGGTTGGCATTCGGAGAACCTGCCCGACGGGGAGACCTCCCGCAGCAGTCGACGCAGGTCTGCTTCGAAGTCGTCGCGGCGCGCGCCGAACAGGTGCGGAGCCGAGAACGACATCGAGAACGACCACGCGACGACATCGTCATCAGTGCGCTCCAACGCCTGCCCGCCAGGCACTACATGGCGCTGGGGACCGGCGAATCCCGCCCGGGTGAGCACCGCCGCCTCGTCGCCGGGTGTTCCGTGCGGCAGCGTCCCCCGGCCGGCTCGTCGGACCGGTCCCAGGTACTGCCTGACCAGCTCCTCCACTGCCTCATAAGGGACTGCCGGATACGGAAGACCGTCGACGGCTCGGGTCTCCGTCTTCAAGTCCGAGATGTGCACCAGCGCCCCGCCGGGCTGAAGCATGTCCCTGACGATTGCCGCCACCAGGTCGCGATCCATCCAGTGGAAGGACTGGCCGAAGGTCGCGACCGTGAACCTTCCAAGACCCGCAGGCAGATCCTCGGCCCGGGCCCGCACCCACTGCATCTTCCCGGTCACTCCGCACTCGGCGGCCCCGCGCTCGGCTTCGGCGATCATCCCGCCGTCCGGGTCGACGCCGACGATCTCACGGAACAAGTGCGCCAGGCTCAGGGCAAGGACGCCCGGTCCACAGCCCACGTCGACGAGGCGCCCTCGCCCGTCGAGCCTCAGGACCTCGGCGAGCACGTCCGCCAGCCCGGGGGCATAGGGCAGCCTCCCACGCCGATAGTGGGCGGCCGTGCCCAGGAACAACGTGTCGTCCCACTCCCAGTCGGCAACCACATCCACCCACCACCGTTCGTAGAGATACCCGCCTGCCCAGCGGCCCGATGATTCCACGGCCCGACTGCCGCCGACGATCGGCGCAGCCCGCCGCCCCCTGTGCCGGGATACCTGTGACGCTGCCACGACCAGTTGTCCAGGGGCGTGGGGTCCGGCACGATACGGCCATGACTGGCGATCTGCTGCTCGGCCGGGCTCGGGAGCTGTGGACTGAACTGGCGGTGACGCCGGTGAAGTTCCCCTCGAACGGGACCAGCATTGTGGTCTCCCCCGGCTCGTGGTTGTGTCCGCCGCTGTGGACGGGGGTTGTGATCCTCGGAGGTGCCGGCATCGTCACCGCGCCGAGTGTGCACGCCGCCCAGCTGATGGCGGACGCTTCGAGGAAGCTGTCCCCTGAGGAGCTCGTCGACGACGATCGCTTGCGTGAGGTGTTGCCCGTCCTCGATGTACTTGGGCCGGCCTCCCTCTTCTATCTCGACCGGGCAGACTTCCTTCGTGCGCATGAAGGCGCCGCTGTCGAGGAGGTGATGTGCGGCGACGACGAGTTGGCCGCGCTCCTGGCCCGTGCTGGTGAAGAGGACGCAGACGAGAGTGGCCTGGAGACCATCACCTCTCCTGCGTTCGTCCTCCGCGAGGGTGAGGACGTCGTTGCTGCGGCCGGCTATCGAACCTGGCCGCAGTCGGTCGCTCACCTGAGCGTGCTGGTTGCGCCTGACTGTCGAGGCCGGGGACTGGCGCAGGTCGTGGCGTCTGCGGCGGTGACCCATGCGCTGGACGCCGGGCAGCTTCCGCAATGGAGAGCACGGCCGCATCCGTCAAGGCGTGTGGCGCATGCCCTGGGCTTTCAGGAGCTGGGTTCCCAGCTGAGCGTTCGCCTCGGCGACGGTGCTGATTCGGTGCGCGGTTGAGTCGGCCCAGCGACCTGAGAGGAGTCGTCGAGCGAGACAGAATGATCCGAGGCACAAGGCCACGTGAGACGAGCGCGGGAAGTGACGGAGCACGTACGTCAGCTGGATGTGCGTCCACGTCGGCGCATCCGTCACCGCTGCCACCCGTGTCACTGCTCGGCGGGCTTCACCGACCGGCGCGCTCGGCGATCAGGAGGAAAGTTTGATGCCGGCGGCGATCGGGAGGTGGTCGCTGCCGGTGGCGGGCAGGGTCCGAACGCCGGTAACGGTTGCCGAGCGGGTCATGATGTGGTCGATCCGGGAAACGGGGAAGACCGCGGGCCAGCTGAAGGCGAAGTCCTGCGGCTGCGGGTTCATCTGCGAAGTGACGGGGGCCAGCCCGCGATCGTCCACCGTGCTGTTGAAGTCACCGAGCAGGATCACCTTGCCCAGCTTCTCGGCGGCGATGGCCGCGCCCAGCAGGCCGGCGCTTTCGTCCCGCCAACCCGAGTCGAAGCCGGTCAGCCGGACACGGACCGAGGGCAGGTGGGCGACGTAGACAGCGGTCTCGCCCCACGGCGTACGCGCGGCGGCCCGCAACCCACGGCTCCAGCCCTCCTCGATCCCCTTGGGTTTGATGTCCACCCGGCCGACGTCTGCCAGCGGGTACTTCGACCAGAGGCCGACGGTGCCTTCGACGGCGCGGTACGGGTAGTCGAGTGCCAGGGCCTCCTCGTAGAGGGCCAACGCGGGCGGCGTCAGTTCTTCCAGAGCGATGAGCTCCGGCGCGGCCTTGATGAGCGCTTCCGCCGTGCCGACAGGGGCGGTGTTCTCGTCACTGACGTTGTGCTGGACCGCCGTGATGTCATGTGCACCGCGGTCCCCGGGGAGGAGCAACGCCCCGAAGAGGTTCGCCCAGACGGCTGCGGGGAGAAGCAGGGACACCAGCGCGGTGACCGAGCGGCGCAGCAGGGCCAGGACGAGCAGCACCGGGACGGCCAGGCCGAGCCAGGGCAGGAACGCCTCCACCAAACTGCCCAGGTGGCCCACCGTGTTGGGTACGATCGCGTGGAAGGCCAGCAGGCCGGAGATCAGCACGGCAAGTGAGGCGAGGACACGCCCACGCGCCCAGGATGACCGGCCCTTGGCGTCCTTGCCCCACCGCCACCGGCCTGCATGAATCGGCCGCCACCGGGACGTCGCATCCCTGGATTCCGGCACCACCGTGCCGGTAGCCCGCTTCACCATGTCCCACCCATCTGCCTCGGACCCGTCCTCGGCCTGGAGCCATGAGCACGACGTGACCCATAGGACGCAATAGGTCGGTGATCAGGTTCCGGCCGGGTGGATGGTGCTGTCCCAGATGGATGAGCGTGCTGTCCGTCGGGTCCCGTCGGCTCTCGCGTCCGTGCGTCTCCCTCCGACAACCCGCGTCGCCGTCGGACGCGACAACGCATCTGTCACGGAGAAGCGGTCGGATCCAACTACGGGTTCCAGGCGGAGCACATGTTCTTCTGCGCAGCGCGGGAGGCGGGCGTTCACGCTGGACACGGCGGCCGAGGACGGGCTCACCGAGCAGCAGGAGAGGACCCGATGTCAACCACTCGTGCCCACACGGCCGGCGAATCCAGGTTGCCGTTCCCAGTGGATGTCAGGGTCACGCGCCTTGGCGATGCCGGACCAGCCTGTCACCGAACACGGCCCGGGCGCAGGTGGCTTGTGGTCAGTCGGCTCGCACGATGGTGGCGAGTACGTCGTTGAAGGCTTCGGTGGAGGTGGGGTGCTGGTAGACGGCGTCGCGGAGTTCGGTCGCCTTGACGCCGTGCCGCATGGCGAGCGCCACGGTGTTGATGAGTTCCTGCGCGTCGATGCTGAGCAGGGCCGCGCCGAGAATGTCGTCGGTGTCGGCGTCGAGGACGAACTTCATGACGCCTCTGGGGTCCTCGACGATGTACGCGCGCGGCATGGCGATGATCTCGGCGACAGGCTGGCTGGCGATCTTCACCCGGTGTCCTGCCGCGCGGGCCTCCTTCTCCGTCAGCCCGACGGTTGCCAGCGGCGGGGTCATGAACAGTGTGTGCGGGATGGCCACCCGGTCTGCCGTGGAGCGCTTGCCCTCACCGATGAGCTGATCGAGGACGATGCGGCTGTCGTCGAGAGAGATGTAGGTGAACTGCGGACCGCCGTTGACGTCGCCGAGGGCGTAGATGTGCGGCTGGCTGGTGCGCAAGAACGCGTCGACCTCGACCGCTCCCCGCTCGGTGGTACGGACCCCGGCTGCCTCCAGGGCGAGATCGCGGGTGGCCGGGGCGCGGCCGGTGGCGGCCAGGATGGCGTCGGCTGCTACGGAGTGCTGGTGGCCGTCCTTGTCGTAGACGACGGTCGCGCCGCCGTCCCCGTCGCGGACCTGGCTCACCTGGGCGCCGGCAATGATCTCGATGCCCTCGTCGGTGAGGATGTCCTGGGCGACGGCGGCGACATCGTCGTCGACACGGCCGAGGATCTTCCCAGATGCCTCGAGCACGGTCACCTGCGAGCCGAACCGACGGTAGATCGCGGCGAACTCCAGGCCGAGGTATCCGCCGCCGATGATGGTCAGTCGTTCCGGCAGGACGGTGGTCTCGATCAGCTCGGTGCTGGTGACGGTGTACTGGCTGTCACGCAGACCAGGAATGTCGCGAATGATCGGCTCGGAGCCGGTATTGATCAAGATGGTGTCGGCGGTGACCGTAAGTCGTTCGCGGCCTGCCTGAACCGCGACGGTGTGCGGGTCGACAAACGCGGCCTGACCGGTGAGAACCGTGACGGTCTCCATGCCGTTCAGCCCTTCGTAGTTGCCGTCGCGCATCATCTTGGTCACCGCTTGGACCTTGGCGACGGAACGCTCGTACCACTCCTGCGCCGCATCCTCCGGCCGGCGCTTGTCGGCGTGGTGTACCAGAGCCTTCGTCGGTACGCAGCCCACGTTGGGACAGGTGCCTCCGTACATCCGGTCCGACCGCTCCACGAGCACGACCTGCTTGCCGAGGCGACCCATCTTCGCGGCCACCGTCTTGCCACCTTTGCCGTAGCCGATGACCAGGACATCAGCGTGGAGACTGTGGTTTGCGCCTTCCATGCTCACTTCCGTTTCCATGGAGATCGGGCGTCAGCGCGGAGAGGGTCCTGCGTGAGCGCAGCGTCTTCGTCACCTCAACACGAACACCAACCCCTCGAGGTCGCAACCTGCTTCGACACCGATCGTCACTGTCAGTGGTCGGCGTACAAGTAGGCCCAGCGGCTCAGCAGATGGACGCGGACTTGCGTAGGCAGGGACCCGAAGCTTGTGCCGATACCGGATGGCTGGGCCGCCGAACGGTCACCGGTGCCACGTGCCTGTCCCGGCGAAGTTCGATGCTGGAGCGGTCCGAGATGCGTCAGCGCTGCTCGGTCCGAGTGAGGAGTCACCCCGCGCCGGGTGGGGCGGGTGCTTCCCGTGGGGCGGTCAGCCGAGCCAGCGGCCGTCGCGCATGAGATCGCGTCCCGGCAGCTCGTTCGCCTCCCGCCAGGCCTGGATGCGCCGCGGCCGGATCCAGAAGTACTCGTAGGGTTCGTCGAGCTCGCGCGGGTCGAAACCGGTCGCTCGCGAACGCGTCGCCCGTCTCCGGGCCGAGGTCGGCGATGTCCACCGGCTCGGCGGTGCCGTCGATGACGACGACGTCACGCGTCGGCCCGAGGCTGAGTCGTACCCGGCCGTCCGCCAGCAGGTTGCGGCCGGTGACCGAGGCGCGCGGCGTCGAGATGAGGAACGCGGTCCCGTCCCAGAGGTACGAAAGCGGAATGAGATGGACGCCGCCCGGGGAGCCCGACGTCGCAACCCAGAGATCGACGTCGCTCTCCAGTTTCGCGCGAGTGTCGCACAGCCTCTCCTCAAGCCCACGCGGCGGCACGCCCGTCATGCTTCCTCCGGTCGCTTCGTGGAGAGCCCTTCCTCCAGGGGAGTGACTCCGTCGGTCATCCGCCGACTCACCCGGCGGCCGTCTCGTGATCGGCGGCCGGGCAGGGCCGGCGGCAGTGGCCCATCAGGGCGTGGGCGCGAGCGATGCGGCCTCCCACGCGAACCCGTCCGGGTCGGTGAAGGGCCCGGCGTCGCCGCCGATCATGAGTCGGTGCGATCCGGTGCCTTCGGGAGCGACGCCGACCTCCTTGGCCAGGGCACGGCGCCTGTACAGCGCCAGCTTGACGGGACTCGGTCCAGCGGCGAACTCGACGTACATGCGGCTGAAGCTCTTCGCCACGGCAAGGCCGCGCTCGACGTAGAACCGCTTGCTCGCGACCACGTCCGCGACTCCCAGCAGGAGCACGATCTCGTCGATCTGCCGGGTGTCCGGACCGGTGTCCTTCTTCGCCGAGGTAGCGACCTTCCAGATCGTCCCGTCCGGGGCTCGTACGACGCCCCCGTAGCCCCAGAACGACTTCGCGGCAGGCTTCAGCGGCGTGGCACCGGCGTCGAGGGCCGCGTCGATGAGGCTGTTGACGGTGGCAGGCTGGGACACCGTGAGCGCCAGCGTGAACCCACGGAAGCCGGTGGTGGGTGCCTCCGAGGCCCGCAGGCGTATCTGCGTGTCCAAGCCGAAGGCTGTGGTGTAGAAGCGGTTGGCGGCCGACGGGTCGGCCACGTCGAGGGTTACGGATGCGATGGATGCCATGGCCATCACGCTAGTTGCGGCTCGGCGGCCGGCGCTTCTTGATTCCTGACCGGTCTTGTCACCTGTTTCGCCACACACGGCGGCATCCCCGCCACAGCGCCCGTTGCGCGGCGCCGGTAGGCGCTGGGCGGCATGCCGACCAGCTCGGTGAAGCGGGTGCTGAACGTGCCCAGCGATGAGCAGCCGACCGCGAAGCAGACGTCGGTGACGCTGAGATCCCCACGACGCAGCAGCGCCGTCGCACGCTCGATGCGACGCGTCATCAGGTATGTGTACGGCGACTCGCCGTAGGCCAGCCGGAACTGGCGACTGAGGTGCCCGGCCGACGTGTTGACGCCGCGGGCGAGCGCCTCGACGTTCAGCGGCTGCGCGTACTCGCGGTCGATCCGGTCGCGGACGCGGCGCAGTCGCGCGAGGTCGTTCAGGCGATGCGCCGCGGTGCGTGCGCGCCCCCACGAGGGGTGACACATGGGAGAACTCCTTTTCCTCGATGTCCGCGAGCGCCTGGGTCGCAAGCCGCAGCAGGCGGCGAGGTACTCGGTGGAGATGACCGACTTGCGGGAGTCGACGAGCCGGTCGAGCAACTGCCCGACGGCGGCGGGACGGAGGCCGGGGGTCGGCTCAGGCTCCTCGACGCCCGGCCGCCGAGGGATGGGTTCGAGGAGAGCGGCCTGGGAGCGCCGCCGGATTCTTCGCACGTGGTCGCGTCGCCGGCCGTGACGGCCGAATCGATGACCGGACGTCTCAGCGAAGCTCCTGGATGCGGACCAGGTTGCCCGCCGGATCACGGAAGGCGCAGTCGCGGATGCCGTACGGCTGCTCGGTCGGCTCCTGCACGACCTCGGCATCGCTGGCCTGCACCTTCTCGAAGGTGCCGTCGAGGTCCCGGGTGGCCAGCAGGATCCAGCCGTAGGTGCCCTTGGCCATCATCTCGGCGATGGTGCGGCGCTCGTCCTCGGTGACCCCGGGGTCGGCAGCCGGCGGCGCCAGGAGGATGGACGTGTCGGGCTGGCCGACGGGGCCGACCGTGATCCAGCGCATCTTGCCCTGCCCGAAGTCGCTGCGGACCTCGAAGCCGAGGGTGTCACGGTAGAAGGCCAGTGACGCGTCCGGGTCGTCATGCGGGAGGAAGCTTGTGTGAATGGTGATGTCCATGACGGTCATGCTAGGTGCGGCTCCGTGACCCGCGCTTCTCGATTCCTGACCGATCCGGCCACCTGTTTCACCACACGAGTCGCATCGCACGATCGCGCGCATCGCCTGCGGCTGCGTCGCTCAGGATCTCCTCAACCGCCTCCACCTCTGACGGTGGAAGACGGCTTCCGGCGCAACAACCCGATCCGGGTGAGCCCAACTCAGCTGAGGGCTGTCCCGCCCCGGCTTCGAAGTACGGGATGCACCTGACGTCGATGTACGCAACAGGGCCCAGGTCCGGACGGACCAGGGCTCTGTTGCGTCTCCCGGGCGTGGTGGCCCGGCGCCCATCCCGCCCGAGGGGTGGCCGGTGAGCGTGTGGGCTGCGTGCCGCCACTTCGGGGGCGGGGGGTGGCGGCACGCAGCCGTTCCGGGAGGTCAGCTGTCAGCTGTCGGGTGCGGGTGCGGGTGAGGTCAGCGGCGGTGTCCGCGGTCGTTGTTGCGGTGGTCGCGGTCGCGGCCCCAGGACTTGGTGTCGATGGTCCGGCCGTGGTTGTCGCGCAGGGTGGCCGTGTCGGAGTAGTTGCTCCAGATGTAGTCGGTGCGGCGGTCCTGGTAGGCGTTGGCGCGGTTGTCGTGGCCGCGTCCGGTGTGGACGCGGACGGTGGCCCGGGCGCCGAGGCGAAGGTCGTCGAAGCGGTAGCGCTTGCCGTCCCGGCTCGCGAGTGTCCATCCGTCCAGGTTCACCGGCCGGTAGCCGGTGTTGGTGACCTCGACCCATTCGCCGTTCAGTGAACGGTTGGAGTGGTCGTCGCGGCCCGGGCTGTTGTACTGGATGCTGCCGAGCACGACACGGGAGTACGTCTGGTGGTGACGGCCACGGTTGTGGCCGTCGTCGGCGGATGCCGGCATCGCCACGACGGCGACAAGGGAACCGGCCGCCAGACCGGTAGCGACGAGACGACGGACAGTACGAGAAGCAGACACGTGAGGTCCCCTCAAGCAGAGGCGCCCAGGCCCGGGTCGGAGCCATGTTGCGCGGTGCGGGTCCCGGCTCAACAAGCCGAGGACCCACACTCTGAACCACCCGCCCGCCCGCCGGCGCAGGCTTCAGCCTGCGTTACAAAATGCGGATATTTCCGTAACCGACGACTGCAGCCGTCACACACTCCCCACGGGCGTGACCCTGACATTCACTGAGTACGGCAACCACCCCGGCCACCCGCGGCAACGAGCCCTTTCCGGCACCCCCGCACACCACGGCACACCACCCCACGCTCCGCCACCGGAGTCACGCAAATCGGGTAACAGGCACAATGCTTCACATTCGGAGGGCGCCGCCCCTCAGCTCGCTGTCGCTACGTAGCCCGGGGCCTCTATGTCCTGCGCCGTCGTCCCGTCAGCAGGGTGAAGACGTACCGCAACGAAGAAGCACGGGCGGCGAATGCGAACGACCCCGCCTGCTTCGCTGCCGGAGCCGCAGGCCAGGCGGTGGGCGCGTGGCCGTCGGGTGCCCTGTCGTACCCGACCGGACCGGGCACAGGATGTCGGGTGAGGCAAGGTGATTCCTTCCTAACGTGAGTGACCGAAAGGGAAGGAGTCCGGGGTGCTGGAGCGGCTGAACCAGGCCATGGAGCACATCGAGTGTCACCTCGATCGACGGCTCGAGGTGTCCGACCTGGCGCGGATCGCGGTGACGTCGGAGTACCACTTCCGTCGGCTGTTCTCCGCGCTGGCGGGGATTCCGCTGTCGGAGTACATCCGGCGCAGGCGGCTGACGGTCGCGGGTGCCGAGGTGCTGGCCGGGGAGCGGACGCTGCTGGAGGTCGCGGTGCGTTACGGCTACACCTCGGGGGAGGCGTTCGCGCGTGCATTCCGTGCGATGCACGGCGTCGGTCCCGGCGAGGCCAGGCGGGTCGGTGCGAGTCTGCAGTCCCAGCCACGGATGTCCTTCCGCCTCATCGTCGAAGGGAGCAGCAGCATGCGGTACAGAGTCGTGGAGAAGGAGGAATTCCGTGTGGTCGGCAGGAAGGCGCGCGTCCCTCTCGTGCACGAGGGGATGAACCCGGCCATCGCCGCCTTCATCCGGGCCATCGACCAGGAGACGCTGCAGCGCATCCAGAGTCTGTCCGATCAGGAGCCGGACGGGATCGTCTCGGTGAGTGACAATCTGGACGACAGCCGCGCCGAAGGGACCGAACTCGACTACTACCACGGCGTGGTGACCCGCGCCACCGTGCCCGAGGACATGGACGCGCTCACTGTCCCGGGCGGCACATGGGCCGTCTTCGAGAGCTCGGGGCCGTTTCCGCAGGCGCTCCAGTACCTGTGGAGGGACCTGTTCACACAGTGGTTCCCGTCCAATCCGTACCGGAGCCGGCCAGGGCCCGAGATCCTGCGGACCCGGCTGTCGCAGGACGCGTCGGAGGCGGACGCGGAGCTGTGGATCCCCGTGGAGCGGACTACGGTCTGAGCGGTAACGCGCGGCGGCCCATGGGCCGCCGCGCGCCGATGTTCCTTGCTGCAGCGGCTGTTGTCGCGGACGGCGAGGATGGGTCGACCGCCAAGGGCCCGGCGGCAGAACTCAGCAACATCTCGACGTCATCAGACCGACGTCCGCTCCCCGGAGAGCCCATCGACAGCTGCTCTCGACTGTCGGCTGCTACAGCGCGTTGCCCTTCTCCAGGTCAGCCGGCAATCCAGGGCCTGGAACAGGCTCTGAGGTGTTGCGCCTATTGGTGACGCGCTTGCCGAGCAGGGTGAACAGGAGGATCAGGCCGACGGTGAGGACCGTATGGCCAAGGCCTGCGATCCACGAGACCGCTTCGGGGACCGGGTGACCGAGGACGGTCTGCGTGCCACGGAAGATCATCGAGCCCACGGTGATGGCGATGCCCGCGTTGTAGAAGGCGAAGAAGTACGTGAAGTGTCGGCTGCCGGACAGGGTGAACAGCTTGTCGAGCGCGAGGACGATGAGGAAGGCCAGCATACCGAGAGCCAGCAAATGGGTGTGGACTACCGATAGTTGGGTCTCCCCGTCGAATCCGTTGTGTTTGGTGAGTTCTCGGTAGTAGAGCCCGGACACGACGCCCAGGATCATGTAGACATGGGCCGCGTGCAGCGATGCCCGGATAGTCATGGCTCCCCCTCGAAAGTGTCTCCCGTACGGGGCTGCAGCATATTTGACGGCATGTCATTTCCTCTTCCGGACAAGATATTTAAGGGGAGTGAGGAGTCTCCGAGGTCTGTCTGCGAGCAGCAGGCCCGTCAGCCACGGCAGTTGCGATCGGGCCGCGGCATCCGCCGCTTGGTGTTGTGTTGGCCGGAAGCCACGGACGGGCCCTCTCGGTGTGATCGGTCAAGGCAGGATCTCGACGTATCCGTCGGTTCCGTGCACACGGATCCGCTGCCCGTCCCGGATCAGCCGGGTGGCCCGCTCCACGCCCACGACGGCCGGCAAGCCGTACTCCCGGGCGATGACTGCGCCATGGGTCATCAAGCCGCCCACCTCCGTCACCAAACCGGCGATTCCGACGAACAGCGGCGACCAGCTGGGGTCCGTGAAGGCCGTGACCAGGATGTCGCCCGCTTCGAGATCGGCCTCCGCCATGTCAAGGATGACGCGGGCCCGTCCCTCGACGGTCCCGGCGGAAACCGGTACGCCGATCAGGGCGCCGGCCGGCACGTCGTCGCGCCGGTACGCCCCGGTGAGGGCCTCACCGTCCGATGTGAGTACCCGTGGCGGTGTGAGCGCGTGGTACGACCGGAACGCGTCCTTGCGCTGCTGGATGAGCCGGCCATCCACCTGGCGCGAGCGCACGACGTCGCGGAGCTCCTGGAACGTGAGGTAGAAGATGTCCTCCTTCTCGGAGAGCACGTTGGCCTGCGCGAGGCGCTCGGCCTCCTCCAACAGGGCCTGCTTGTAGACGAAGTAGCGGCTGACGATGCCGTACTTCGGGTACTCCCGGTATCCGACGAAGGCTCTCACCTGGTCGATCATCCGCTTGGTCTCGTCGGCCTTCCGGTCCCCGTCCGGCAGGGTGCGCAAGCGGGACAACACCTCCAGTTCCTTCTTCTGCGCCTTCCGCCGGCCTTGCTCGAAGCGCCGCTCGGCGACGCCCGGCTCGAAGTTCCTGACGTTGTCGAGGATCACGGGCACGAGCGTGGCAGGGCGCTCGCGCCACCGTGGCCTGGTGATGTCGATCTCGCCGACGCAACGCATGCCATACCGGTGCAGGTATGCCTCGATGGCGTCGCGCGCTTCGGTCCCGCCCGCGATCTTCGGCAGCTCGTCCAGGAAGCCCTCGTCCTCGACGCCCTGCAGGAACGCAACCACCTCCGGCTGCGAGCGGATCACGTCCGCGACGTCGAGCAGCGCCAGCCCCATCTCCGACGTGACGTTGTCGGGGGCGGACAGCGTCAGCGTGTCAGCCGCGTTCTTCTCGCCCAGCCACTCCTGCAGCTTGTCGTTGAGCCACCACGTGGCCTCCATCCCCGCCATGATCGCCTGAAGGTTCAGCGGATCGCCGAGGACTCGCTTGTGCTCCTCGAAGGCGTCCAGCAGGAAGTCGAACAGTGCGGGTCCGGCCTTCGTCCGGATGTCGCGCTCCAGGGCGGCGATGGACACCTGGCTGTTCTCGATCAGCTCGGTGACGATGGCCGGATCGGCCTCGACCGGGGCGGACGCGCCGCGGCCCGGCGGCCTGCCTGGAGCCTCGTCCGGGAGGGACGGGACGAAGTCGTCGCGGTCGAGGACGGTCTCCAGAGCGTCCCTGATCAGCGGATCGCCTTTCCCCATGACGTCCAGGAGCCCGGCGCGGCTCGCGGACGAGGCCAGGCGCCGGGTGACGTCGACGAACAGCCTCCCGCCGGCCTCGTGCATCGGCACCATGGCCGTCAGTCGCCACATGGAGAGCCCGAGGGGCTTCATGGGGTCGGTCATCATCTGCCCGTGACCAACGGAGACGTAGACGTGATTCTCCTGGTCGCCGGACTCGGGGATGGGGAACAGCGTCGTGACCGGCCGACTCTGAACGATCTGGAAGCCATCGTCGACCAGGCACCATTCGATGTCCTGCGGGCGGCCGAAGTGGGCTTCGATCCGCCGCCCGAGCTGCACGAGCCGCACGACCTGCGCATCCGTCAGCGCCGGCTGCTCCTGCCGCTGCGAGTCGATCGCCACTTCCTGCGTACCGCCGGCCGGCAGGGCGATGACGGCACGCTGTTTGGCGGCGATCGCCTTGGCGACGACTTCGCCGTGCCGCACCTTGAAGACGTCTGGGTTCACCAGACCGGAGACCAGGGCCTCGCCGAGGCCGAAACCGGCGTCCACGGTGGCGACCTTCCGGTTGCCCGTGACGGGGTCGGCCGTGAACAGGATGCCGGCCGCGTCCGGGAAGACCATCTTCTGTACGACCACAGCCATGTGGACCGCACGGTGATCAACGCCGTTCCGCCGGCGGTAGGTCACGGCCCGCTCGGTGAACAGCGAGGCCCAGCACCGGCTGACGTGCTGGAGGATCGCCGTCGGCCCCACGACGTTGAGGTACGTGTCCTGCTGGCCGGCGAAGGAGGCCGTCGGCAGGTCCTCTGCCGTCGCGCTGGATCGGACGGCGTAGGCGGCCTGCTCGCCGAGCTGGGAGAGCGCGCGGGTGATCGCCGCCTCGAGATCGCCCGGGATGGCGATCCCTTCGATGGTCCGGCGGATCTCCGCGCTGAGCGTGCGGACCGCCTCCCGGTCGTCCGGGTCCAGGCGCGACAGCTGATCGAGCCGATCGTCGATCGACGGCGCTTCCGCCATGATCCGCCGGAAGGCGTCCGTCGTCACGCAGAAGCCGGCCGGCACCCGGATGCCTTCGATCCGCGACAGCCCGCCCAGGTGAGCGCCCTTGCCGCCGACGACCGCGACCTGGGTCTCGTCAACCTCTTGAAGATCCCACACGTACGGCTCGATCATCGCGATACCTCCGAGGCAGTCGTGTCCCGTCGCACTGCACCGGCCGATCGAATCACCGGCGCCTCCAGCTCTGTCGAACCTCTTGCCAGGCACGTCGTCGTCTCTGGCTGCCCTCCCTCTGACGGGTCGGCCTGCCCCTCATCCCAGTCGGGCGGCGCGCCCACCCGCACCACCGCCCCGAGCGCTCGCGACCGTACTGCCACTCGCACCACTGATTCGACGTCACTGCGTCCCCCATACGTCGACAACACACGCACGTCGTGCCCTCATTTCCGCAGGTTGTGGCCTCGGCCGACGATTCTGCGGCACCACCCGGGTCTTGCCGCAAGCCCCCCGGTGCGCTATACGTTGAGAGCGGCAGGGAGAGAGATCTCCTTGCCTTTGTCTTTTCCTCCTGCCGTCCGCTGGGACCGACAAGCTTCTCGCGTGGCGGCGCGCCGGGTACGGCGGCACGCGTCGTCGGCCCAGGCGGATCCCCCATCGGCCTACGGACGCAGCCGCGGAACGAGACGTTCTTTCCCTTGCCGGCAGGGCCCGAACGCCGTCGAGCGCGTCGTCGTCTCCCGGAGGTCGTCGCACCACGCGAGTGCCGGGCCGACTTCGCCGGACTGACGCGTGACGGTCGCCGTCAGCATCATCCCACCGGAGCCGTGGAACCCGGCGCCCACCCGACGCGACAGCCGGGCTGTCAGCCCGGCCATCACCAGGCCCGACAACCGCATCAGCACGCCGAAGAAACCGACGGACCGTCACGAGAGATCGGGACAGCCCTTAGGCTTCCGGCCATGACACAGAACGCGGTTGACCTGGTGATCTTCGACTGTGACGGCGTGCTGGTGGACAGCGAACGAATATGCGTGAAAGTGGACGCGACGATCATGGCCGACCTGGGCTGCACGTTCACCGAGGCGGAGATCATCGAACGGTTCGTCGGCTCGTCGGACGAGGTCTACACGGCCGCTGTGGAAGAACGACTTGGCCGGCGCCTGGAGAAGAACTGGCAGCGGCGGTACGAGCATCTGTATCGGGCAGCCTTCGCAGCCGAACTGACCGCTGTCGACGGCATCACGGAGGTCTTGAACGGCCTCACCACGCCCATCTGTGTCGCCTCCAACGGCAGTCACGACGGCATCAGGCAAAGCCTGCAGATAACTTCGCTGGGCGACTACTTCGAGACGCACATCTTCAGCGCCGCCGACGTCCGCAACGGCAAGCCCGCACCTGACCTCTTCCTGCATGCTGCACGCGCGATGGGAGTGGAGCCCGCGCGGTGCGTGGTGATCGAGGACAGCGCGTACGGAGTACAGGCCGCCCGCGCCGCAGGCATGCGCGCATTCGGCTACTGCGGCGGTCTCACACCGGCATCACGGCTGGAGGGACCGGACACCGTCGTGTTCGAGACCATGCGCGACCTGCCCGGACTGCTGGCAACCGCAACCTGCTGAACATCCCCCAGCCCCTCGTCGTCGTCCGCCCGTGCCGTGCGTCGAACGGAACGAGCGCGGGCTGTAGCGCCGGCCGGCAGCAGTGTGGCGGGGGGGGGGGGGGGGGGGGGGGGGGGGGGGGGGGGGGGGGGGGGGGGGGGGGGGGGGGGGGGGGGGGGGGGGGGGGGGGGGGGGGGGG
>NZ_JBITCU010000035.1:0-64816 GCF_044453545.1 Streptomyces sp. NPDC051664
CAGCAGCCTCGGCTACCTCAGCCCCGCCGAGTACGAGACCGCACTCGCAGCCTGACCACCACACCAATGGTGTCCGTCAAAGCGGAACAAGCTCACCGTACCCCGGAGCGATTCAAACATCAGATCGCCTTAAGTCCCCAAAAAAAGCTGCCGCTCATAGCTCCGCGCCGCCGGCCGACCACGTCGAGGGCCCCAATGAGCACCATGCACACCTCGCCGGAAGCCCCGAGGCATCAGTGATGCCTCCGCCCTACTCGCATCCGACGCCAGCAACTACATCACCGGAAAACGCCCTCACCGTCGACGGAGGGATGCCCCAGGTCGACACCGGGACCGAACGAGGAAAGCAACATCATGAACACACAACCACATGAAATGAACCCGGCTGGAGAACGGCACGAGCACCAGGGCACCGCCGTCATCGTCGGCGCGTCTCTCTCGGGCTTGATGACCGGGCTCGCCCTCTCGCGCGCCGGAGTCGACGTCACGATGCTGGAGCGAGCGGGCGCATTCCCTCGGACAGGGGCTTCTCTCGGCGGGGTGGATGAGGCTCTCCTCGAAAGAATCACCGGACGCAAGCGCTCGGAAAGGGATTCGACGGCGCACGGTCCCTTGGCCCCCCGTGTGCAGACCTGGACCGCCATCCATGCCCGGCTGCGTGCGGCCGTCGATGCCCATCCCCACATCGAGCTTCGCCACAACACATCCGTGCAGAGCGTCGACCAGGACGCTCATTCCGCGTGGGCGACCACCTCGGACCACAAGGTGTTCCGGGGTGATGTCGTAATCGGTGCCGATGGCCACAGAAGCGTCGTACGCAGCAGCGTCTCACCTGAGAAGCCCGACGCGACCTTCGCCGGCTACGTGATCTGGATCGGCCTGGCCGATGAGTCCGCGATACCATCGCGGCACCGCTGGCCTCAGGACATCGACATCCTGCACAGCGAGGACGACTATCTATTCGGCTACCCGCTGCCCGGCCGCGATGGTTCTTTCGTTCCGGGCTCCCGCCAGATCGGCTGGGCCTGGTACGAAACCAGCCGCAATGAACTCCTCCGCGACAAGGGCTGCATCGTCGGCAACGTCGTGCACCATTCACTCACCTCTGCCGACATACCAGAAGCGACTTTCCGCGAACTCGCAGTCGAGGCCAATGACCTCTGGCCAGCACTCTGGCGCGACGCCATCCTCGACAGCATTAAGCGGCATGCCGTCATCGGCACTCCGATCGCCGAGTACGTTCCCGACAGGCTCGTCAACGGACGCCTTGCCCTCGTGGGAGACGCTGCCCATGTGCCAACCCCCATGACTGGTTCGGGCTTCAGCACGTCGCTGCACGACGCCGAGGCCATCGCCGAATCCGTCGCAGTCGGTGTCCACGGATCAGCGCTGGCGCAGGCCCTCCGAGGGTACGAAAAGAAGCGGCTCAGCCACGTCCGACACATGGTTCAGTCAGGACAGCAGTTCAGCCGCACCTTCGCCGGTCAAGCCGCCTGAGCTCCCTTAAGATCCCCTCGGTCCGGGTACCGCGCGGTCCGAGTCCCGAGGCACAGCGCGCCAAACATCGTTGAGACACTGCAAGTTACAACGTGTCACACCAGGAGGGCTGCAGACTACATCCAGCCGACGGTGATCCGCCTGCCACTACGACGTCCGCCTGCGGACCGGCGCCTGCGCGACCTGGCACACCCTGGGGCGGTCCGCCGCATTGATCTCAAGTGTTTGCGGGCTGGATACGCACGCCGTCAAGGGCGATGCGCAGGACTCGCTCGCGCTGGGCATCATCAACGAAACCGGCCGCGGTAATACCGGTGATCATGCGCAACACATCATCGAAGCTGGCGTCCGCACGTGCCAGACCAGCCTGCTGGGCCCGCTCTAGCAGCGGCTCCCCCGCGGCATACATCGCCACCCTGCAGGAGCTGAACATCTCCGAATCCCGGTTCAGGGCCTCATAGATGGCTCGCTTGGTCGCGACATAGCCCACGAAACGCCGCAGCCAGGCCACGAACGCCTCCCACGGCGGAAGGTCGGCGACCTCCTCCGCCGCCTGGCACAGCTGCTCCACCTCGCCCACGTATACGGCGTCGAACAGATCCTGACGGGTGGGGAAGTTGCGGTACAACGTGCCGATCCCCACGCCCACGCTGCGGGCGATGTGCTCCAAGGAAGCGTCTGTACCCTTCTCGGCGAACGCCGCACGAGCCGCTTCCAGGAGCGCGTCGAAATTACGCCGTGCATCCGCTCGGTGGGGGCGCTGCACACCGCCCGGTGCAGCCGACGCCACAGGCCGGCCTCGGTCCATACCGTGAAGCGGCGATGCGCGGTGGCGGGCGACGTGCCGAACGTCGGCGGCAGATGCCGCCAGGCACAGCCGCTGGTCAGCGCGTACACCACTGCCGTGAACACGGCCCGCTCGTCACACGGAGCGGTCCCACCACCTTGCGGACGAGCAGCGAACGACGGCAGCAACGGGGCGGCCAGCTCCCAGAGTTCATCAGGAACCAGACGCTTCGATAGATCAGCACCCACGACCGGCATCATGCCGCACGAACATCAAGTCACGTGAGACAACCTCTAAGCCCCTCTAAGCCTTGATTGGTGCGGCCGACCTGGCGGCCTGCTCGATCTTCGCGCAGTAGGCTGCACGGGCATCCTCGTCGATCTGCTGCTCGTGTTCGGCGCGCAGCCCGGTCCGGCCGTCGAGGCCCTCGCGCAGGATGTCGGCGTGCCCGGCATGCCGGACGGTCTCGCTGAGGACATGGGTCATGACAGCGAACAGGTTCGTGTTGTGGTAAGGCTCCGGCCACCACGGCACGTGGCCGGGAGCGTCGAGGGGAAGCTCGTTGATCGTCGCGTCCGAGTGTTCCCACGTGCGCCGGTAGAACCCGATGATCTGATCGCGGGTCTCGTCCTCGGTCGCCCACTGATCGCTGCCGTCGGAGTCCTGCCACCGGGACAGCGGTTCCGGGGAAGGGCGGTCGAAGACCTCGCCGAAGTACCTGGCCTCGACCAGAGCCACGTGTTTGACCAGGCCGAGGAGGTTGGTCCCGGTCGCTGTCAAAGGTCGGCGGGCGTCGTATTCGGACAAGCCGTCGAGTTTCCAGAGCAGCGCCTGGCGGTCCCGCCGCAGTCTCCCGTGCAGGTTGTCTTTCGCGAATTCATCGATCATGCGGCATGAGCCTGCCATGGGCTGCTCGTAGTCTCAAGATCCGGTACGTGGTCCGCAACGGTCGGCAGAGCCGAGGCCTGGCCATGGCCGCCGCCCTGACCTGCTACAAGAAGCTCGCAAAACTTGCCACGTGAGACAACCTCTTGGCGACGATCGGATGCAGCTCCTCCTCCGTCGCACCATGTTCCTGGAGCTGGAGTGTCTGGGCGGCGTAAGTGGGTGAGATTGCGGTGGTGACGTGGGGCTCGCGGCAGTCGTCGGAGGACCCGCTGGCGGTGAATCCGAACGCGATGTCGCCGGTCTGCTGGACTTGATGACCGACGATGCCGTCTACGCCGCGTCCGTGGGTCCGGAACCCGGCCGAACGTTTCGCGGTCATCTTGAGTTGGCCGGTGGCTTCCGGGCGATGTTCGAACATGACGCCGACGCCGTCATAGAGCAAGACGAACCGGTCGTCATGGGCGACTGGGCCGTTAGCACATGGACCTATCGTTTCGTGGTTGCCGACGGTCCGCAGCGCTGCGAACGCGGCATCGATCTGTGGCGGTTCCGCGAGGGGAAGATCTGCCTCAAAGATGCATACCGCAAGGTCGGCAGATGACAGCGATTCGGCAATGCCTGGCGAAAACACGTGTTACTGAGCGCAATTGGAATCATCCCGTCCGGCACGGCGCAGACGCTGCGATCGGCCGTTCACGCGCCCGAGGGCACCACGAAATTCGTCAGGTGAGTGACGGCGACTGCCGCCCGCCAGCAAACCTGACCACGCCCGGACACCCCGCAAATCTTACTCCGCGGCAACCGGCTTGGGGCCGGGCGCCGCCTCGATCCCGTCCGCTGTGAGTGGGGTGGTGCGGAGGCTGAAGGAGAGATCGTTGGTGTGGGTGTAGTAGGGCCTCAGCCGAGTGAGGTCGAGGTCAGCGTCTTGATGCAGTACCGCGGGATAGATGTCGGTCTTCTTGCGGTCGGCGATGTCGCCGCCGATGCGGCCCACTGCAATGGGGGGCGCTGTGGGGGTGGGGTGCAGGTGGAGGTCCCACAGGTCGTGGTCTGCGTGTCGGCGCGTGAACATTTCGTGGTGAGGGATGGCGAAGTGGACACTGTCGCCGTGGGTGTGGACGGGGACGCGGAAGCCCTCGGCGGGGGCGGAGCGCGCGATGACGCTGACGTAGCCGTCGTTTTCGGCGGTGGGAAGTGGGACGTCGCCGTGAAGGGTGGCGGTGATGTGGGCCTCGTGGTCGCTGACGACGAGGTGGGTCACTTCGGCGTGGGCGGCCCGGAGCCACGTGCGCAGGGCGAGGAACCCGTCGGAAGTGGTGTAAGGGATCCATGAGCTGGCGCCATGAGGGCCGCTGTGCGGGGGTACGGCTACCAGGTGGGCCTGTTCGACGAGACGGGCGAGAAGGCGTCGGCGCTGATTGGTGCCGCGGGGGGCGATGTAGCAGTCCCAGCGGCCCTCGGCGAGATGGTGCTCACCGCGTATGAGGGGCACCTCGAGCTTTAGGTGGGAGGAGGTGGCCGGTGAGGGAACCGGTATGCGGACTTCCCGTCGATCGAGGTCGCGGCGCAGCCGCATGACGAAGTCGAGCGGACCGGGTGGCAGGGTGGCGAGCTCGAGGACGACGGACATGCCGCCGTCGACGGTTGCGCGGGCGTGGGCTGCGGGCGCCGGCTGCGGGGCCAGCGCGGCATCCGAAGACACAGTGGTCGTAGCGGCCGTCGCGGGGGTGGTGCGGGGCACGCGCAAGGTCTGAGGCAGCTTCTTCAGATTCTGCAGCGCCCGTCCTGCGTCCAGCAGTGCGGCGTAGGCGGTGCGTGTGCGGCGGCGCTTACGGGTCAGGTCGCCGATGAGCTCTTCGTAACGTCGCGCGATGGCAAACGGTTCGTACGTGGCTGCTGTGCTGCGTGCTGCAGCCCCCAGCCGCCGGCGCAATGTGTCGTCGGTGATGAGCTGCTTGAGGGCTTGGGCGTGGCCGTCCGAGCCGGCCGAGAGGGGGACGAGGAGGCCGTCGGCGCCGTGGGTGATGATCTCGCCGGGGCCGTGCGGGCAGTCGGTGGCCACGACGGGTACGCCGCAGTGCATGGCCTCGACGATGGTCATGCCGAAGGATTCCATGTCGGAGGAGACGGCTGCGATGGCGCCCTTGGCCCACTCGGTCTCGATTGGAGAGACCGTGCCCATGAGGAAGGCCCTTTCGTGCAGGCCGAGTTGCTCGATCTGCTGCCGAAGTCGGGTCTTCTCCGGGCCCCGCCCGTAGATTCTCAGTGTCCAGTCCGGGTGCTCGGCAGTGACCTTGGCGAAGGCTGCGATCAGCCGGTCGTACCGCTTGACTTCCACCAGCCGCCCGGCGGCCACGATCAGCTTCGACTCGAGCGTCGAGGGAGCCGTGGCGGGGGTGGGGACGCCGTTGGGAACGCACACGATGGTCGTGGTCGCATTCGGCAGCGCGGTCCGGTATTGCGCGGCGTCTGCTTCGGAGACGGTGACGAACGCATCCAGCTGGGTCACTGCGGCATTCTGGTGTTCGCGCAGCCGGTCGTTGTGGGCGTCCAGGCTCAGGTGTTCCTGGCCGATGCGCAGGTAGTGGTGCTGACCGTCGCGCGCCAGGTAGCCGTTGAGGTCCGGGCGGGTGGCTATGACAACGTCTGCGTCGGTGCTCTGGAGGAAGGCGCCGATGCGCTCGTCCTGGAGTGCCGAGTAGGGCAGCCGGGCGGAGTTCGCGGCCGCGCCGGTGTCGGGGAACATCGTGCACGGCTGGTGGGTGAGCGGGTGTGTGCCGTCGTAGGTGGGGCTGTCCTCGCGCATGTCGATCAGCGGGGTCAGCGTCACCCTGGGGTCGAGAGGGAGAGCGGGCTCATCGGCTACCCGGTGAACGCTGACGACCTCGACATCGTGCCGGTCGGCGAGTGCAGCGGACAGGTTCACTGTTGAGCGGATGGTCCCGCCGATGCCGTAGCCATTGTTGATCAGAAAGACGATCTTCACAGGTTCTCTCTCTCCCCCCCCTCGAAGTGGGCCCATGTCGAGAAATGACAGCTGGCTCTCGGCGTGATCGAGGTGCACTCCTGGCAGGAGCTGCAGGCCCGTCGGGATTCGGGGGCTCCTGGTTCAGCGGCAGCTGACTACTGTGCCGTGTAGCCGAAGCGGCCGCCGGCAGCCGGGAGGCCGCCCGGCCGGGCTCGTGCGTAGTCACCGCGGCGACCGTTCCGCCCGCGGCCACATTGGACATCGGCAGTGCGTACAGGGCGCCGTAGCTGGACGGGCCGTAGGGCACGCCGGCGTAGAGTTTCGTGCCGGTGAAATGGATGCTCTTGCCCAGGTACTGGTTGGCGCCGGGGGTGCCAGGGATGCCGTCGCCGTCGCCGGTCTCGGTCCAGCGATCGTTGTCACCAGCCGCGCCGATGAGTGCTGCCCCGAACGGTTTTACGGCTACCTGCTCCTGCCAGACGCATGGGGACGCGGGTACGCCGCCGAGGCGTGCGCGGCGGCGCTCGGCTGGTTCGCCGACGCGCTTCCCGGCGAGCCGGTGGTGCTCTGCACCCAGACCGCCAACGACCGCTCGATGCGCCTCGCGGCGAAGCTGGGGTTCACCGAGGTGCAACGCGGTACGAGGCGTGGGGCGCTGAACAGTGGATGGGCGTGTGGTCCCCGGTCACGCCGCCCGCTTGACCGGCTGAAGGCCCGAATCATCGCGCAGGCGTGATCGCCTGCCCAAGGGCGGCGACCCCATCTTCCCCTCGGTCGGTTTGGGCTCGCAGGCGTTCGGCCTGCTGCTTCTTGTCGGCGATGTGTCGCAGGCCCCCTGCAGGCCGGCGACCTCACCGAGCCACTGCATCCGTTGAGCCTCTCCGAGGCGCTGGCCGGTGTTGACTTCGATCTCCAGCAGCCGGGGTTCCTGAGCCAGGTCCAGGCGGAGCCTGGGGCACCTCTATCTGGTGCCTGACCGGGCCGACTTCGAGCCCTGCTGGCCGGTGCTGCGTCGCGCCTTCGGCCAGGTCCGTCCGGCCGCCACGATGCTTATGTGCGGTCTCGTCGACCCCCGCATGAAGATCGAGATCGAGGTGTACGCATGGCGGGCCACTGAGTAGCAACGGACCGCCGTCGGGGAGAACCCGCGTACCACCCACGCCGACGCGATGGGCGGTGCCCCCGCATCGTGCGGCGAGAGAATGTGAGGGCGAGATCGGGGCAAGCGAGAGGGCGTCGAAGAAGGCGCAGAAGCCGCCGTCGCGGCGCGGGGTCTGGCGGTCTGCGGCAGGCGCCCGCCCTCGGGGACGGGATGCGTTCAGCCCTCCTTGGCGAAAGCCGGGACGAAGCGGGTCGCGTCGATCATGCCGACACCGGTCGCCATGTCGTAACCCTTCACCGCGGTGTAGCCGGTGACTCCCGCGTAGCTGTTGTTCGTGCCGCCCTTCACATCCACGATCCCGGTGGACGTGTTCCGCGAGGACTGCGCGTACAGCGCCTGGTGGATGTCGCCCAGCCGGTGCCCGGCGACCTGGTCGGCCAGGGCCACGATGCCCGCGAAGAGCGGGCTGGCCTCGCTGGTCCCGACGTAGACGTCCCAACCGACCCGCTTCGGGTCGTAGCTGGAGTACACCCAGGCGCCGCGGGCCTGGGCGTCCTCGGCCAGCCGGTGCAGCTCCTGGAGCCGCGCCTGCGTGTAGCCCTCGCCGCGGCCGCAGTCAATGAAACGGCCGTCCGCAACGGCAGGGCGCCCGGCGTCCTCGGGATCAAAGGCGAGCGCGAGCAGCACGCGGGGCGGAAGCCCGGGTCGGGTTCGGCGTCCGCCCCGTGTCATGGAGTCAGCGGTTCTTGAACTCCTCGATCGCGTCCCTGACCACCTCACCCGCCGCGTCGCTTCCGGCGTGCCCGGCGTCCTCCATGATGTGGAGCCGCGCGCCCGGCCACGCCTTCGTCAGCTCCCACGCCGTCTGGACCGGGCAGCCCATATCGTGCCGACCATGCACGATCACCCCCGGGATCCCGGCCAGCTTGTGCGCGTTCCGGATCAGCTGGTCCTCCTCCAGCCAGGCGCCGTTGCTGAAGATGTGCGCGCATATCCGGACGAACGCGATCCGTGCGTCGACCTCGCGGTTGCTGTACATGCCGGGGACGCCGTTGGGTTCGCCCGTGATGACCGCGTCTTCCCAGGCGAGCCAGTCGGCAGCGGCCTTCTCGCGGACCGCCCGGTCGGGGTTCTCCATCAGCCGTGCGTAAGCCGCGAGCAGGTCGCCGTCCCGCTCGTCCTCGGGAACGCCCTCGCGGAACCGGTCCCACGCCTCGGGGCGGAACTGCCCGGCGCCCCGGTAGAGCCAGTCGATCTCCGAGCGGCGGGTCGTCATGACCGCCTGGATGACGATCTCGGTGACCCGCTCGGGGTACTGCTGTGCGTAGGCCAGGACGAGCGTCGGGCCCCAGGAGGCGCCGTTGAGCAGCCACTTCTCGATGCCGAGGTGTTCGCGCAGCCGCTCCATGTCGCCGATCAGGTGCCGCGTGGTGTTGAGGCTCATGTCGGCGGCCGGATCGCTGGCGTGCGGGGTGCTGCGGCCGCAGTTGCGCTGGTCGTAGCGGATGATCCGGTAGGCCTCGGGGTCCCAGGCTCTCGTCGGCCGCCGCATCGCACCGCCCCCCGGACCGCCGTGGACGATCAGGGCGGGCTTGCCCTCGGGGTTGCCGAGCTGCTCGTAGTAGACACGGTTGCCGTCTCCGGTGTCGAGGAACCCGGAATCGTAGGGACTTGTCGGAGGGTAGAAATCGACCATGACCGTCGATCCTAGGGGCAGATCGCGGTCGGCCAATCTGAATTGACCACCCGCGGCGTCCGGCGGCGGCACCACAGCCATCCGGACGTCCTCTCCTACCGCGGCCTCGAGAACGGGGGTACAACTCCCCTTGTGGCAAGGGCAGTTCGACATCGCGCGGGAAGGCGGCCCCACCCCTTGACCTCAAGCTCACGGACCCGGTTCTCGGCCTGCCACAGTTGATAGCGCAGCCAGTCGGCCAAGGCCCGGTTCTTGTCCAGGTCGCACGTGTCGCCGCCAGGCACGGCTACGCCTCGGCCGGCTCGTGGGCGCGTTTGAGCGCCGTGCGGGCCTCGACAAGGTCGCCGTGGTCCATTGAAGATGTCGAGACCCGTCGGCCGGTGGATCTGTTACCCGGCCGGGAAGCATCCAGTCCGGCCAAGTGGCTGGCGAAGCGGCCAGGGAACGAGGTGGTCTGCCGGGACCGGGCTCCGTTCTTCGCGGAAGGCGCCACAGCCGGGGCACCCCAGGCGATCCAGGTCGCTGACCGGTGGCCCCTGTGGAACCACCTCGGCGAAGCCGCCGAGCAGGCCGTCGCCCGCCACCGGCAGTGCCTGCGCGTCCTCGTCGCCGCACCGGCCAGGAAAGCAACCGACGAACCCACTCCGCCCGAAGAAGCGCCGACCTCGCCTTGGCAGAGCGACCGGTTCGCCAACCGCATCCGAGGCGGCCGCGGTCGACAGGCGACGGGCGACGGGCGACGGGCCGACGTGATCCCCCCTTTCAACGCCCTGACGTGGGAGCCGTCAATCGCAGCGTCCTCCATGTCCAGCAGACCCGTCGCTCGAAGCTCGGCCAGCAGCACTTCGTGCAGTCGGGGCCAGACGCCGGCGTCGGTCCAGTCCTGGCGTGCCGACCCGATCAGCCCGTCGAACTGCAGGAGCGGAGTGCTGCTGCTCGCGGGGTGCTACGCATGCAAAAGGGCGACGTCCCGGGCGGGCAACTGCCGTATCTGCTCCGCCAGGACAGGCGGCCGGTGGGTGAAGTGCATAGTCGTCACGCTTAGGGCGTGCAGATAGGCGCAGTGGGGAGTCCTGTCGCGAGACAGGCACAGGCCCTGGGCAACCACGTAGTTGCCACGCTCTGTGATCACCCGGGGTCTGCCTCGGACGGAGGGGCTGTACGCCTGGCCGAGAAGGTGCAGAAGATCTGGGGCTTGCTCAGATCGCCGGTGCAGCCATCGGGAAGCGAGTTGCGGCGGAGATGAGAATATCGCGGGGTACCCGCCCTGCTGCGGCAAGGGCGCGGCCCACCGGGTAGGCGTGGGCGCCTACCGGGAGGTTTCCGCGGCGACCGCTGAGTACCACGTCGATGGAACCCGTCGTGCTGTGCGATTCCCTGGTTCGGTCCAATCGCCGCAGTGTTTGGCGAGCGACTGCCTCCGCGCTGTCGTAGAGGGTGGTTCCGGCGGGCAGGCTCTGCAGAATCTCTGGCGCCACCAGGGGGTAGTGCGTGCATCCCAGCACCACGGAGTCGCAATTTTTGGGGGTTCGCTCGGCCGCGTCGGCGATCGCTTGTGTTGCTGCGGTCATGTCGCCGTGGTCGATCGCCTCGGCCAGACCGGGGCATGCGACACGCGCGACAGGCCGACCGTTCGCGTAGTCCGCGATCAGGCGATCCTGGTAGTCACTCGACGTGGTCCGGACGGTTGCCCACACGGCGATGCCTTGGCCGGTTGCCGCGGCCGATTTCACGGCGGGCACGGTTCCGATCACGGGCACGCGCGGCTCGAACCTCTCGCGCAGAGCGTCGATCGCGGTGACGGTGGCGGTGTTGCAGGGAACCACGATGGCCTCTGCGCCCCGCTGGACGGCCGATTGAGCGGCGGTGAACAGACGGTCCGTGACGAAGGAGGCCGTCCTCGATCCCCAGGGGGCGCCGTCCGGGTCCAGAAGCAGAAGCAGATCGACTTCCGGGGCGAGGTGCCGAAGCCAGCCTGTAGTGGAAACGAGGCCAAGTCCTGAGTCGATCAATGCGACCGTCATGGGGTCAAGTTACCAGCCAGGTCTTGCCGCCTGGCTGGACTGTTACGGCCCATGGACCACTGTGAAAGCCATGCTGTTTCCGGCGGAGTGCGGGGATCGCGTGCACTGACTGGCCCCAGCGCTTCAAGGACCTTCTCGTGCAGGGACGGCTGCTGTCGTGACGCGGCAAGACGCCTCCAGCAGATCAGGGCGCATCCGAGGGTGAGGAAGGCTTCGTGGATGTCGTCGCGGATCTCCCAGCGGATCTGCAGGCGGCAGAGCCAGTGCAGGTAGGCGAAGGCGGTCTCGACGACCCAGCGTTGGGTGCCCAGCCCGGAGCCGTGCTCGATGCCGCGTCGTACGATCACGGGCTCCACACCGAGGTCCCGGACAAGGCGGCGGTACTCGTCGTGGTCGTAGCCGCGGTCGGCGAGAGCGAGGTCCGGGCGACGCCGGGGGCGGCCGCGCCTGCCGCGTACCGGCGGCACCGCTTCGAGCAGAGGAATGAACTGGGTGACGTCGTTGCGGTTGCCGCCGATCAGCGTGACGGCGAGGGGATGCCGGTGGCATCGGTGACCAGGTGATGTTTGCTGCCCGTCCTGCCCCGGTCGACGGGGCTTCGTCCGGTCCTGGCTCCCCCCTTTAGCGCCCGGATGTGGGAGCCGTCGACCGCAGCCCGGGAGAAGTCCAGGGCGTTCGCAGCGCGGAGCTTGGCGAGGAGGAACTCGTGGAGCCGGAGCCACACGCCGGCCCCGGTCCACTCGGTCAGGCGGCGCCAGCCCGTCACGCCCGAGCCGAAACCAAGCTCCTGCGGCAGGTGTTCCCAGGCGTTCCCGGTATGCAGCACGAACAGGATGCCCTGGAACTGGCCTCGATGAGGACCGCGCGGCGGCACCTCTGCCTTGCGGTAAGCCTCCGGACTCTTGGGTGAAGCAGCGAGCGGCGGGCAGACGTCGTCATACAGCAGCCGGGCTCCAACTATGTGCTGGCGGCAGGCAGTCGCTCGGCGCTATCCGTGTCAGCCGCTGAGCGACCACCCGCTGAAGCCGACCCGACCGCGTGCGCCGCTGCCACCGTTCACCGCGCTCATGAAGAACCCGGCGTCCTGTACGGCCGCCGCCCCCGTCCCGGTCACCGTGCCAACCGTCGTCCAGGTGGTTCCGCCGTCGGTCGAGTATGCGCCGGTGTACGTGGTGCCGGTGCGCGTCAGCCGCAGCCGCACCGGGGCAGTGACGCCGGTGACGCGCTGATACTTGTCCAGCGTGCCGTCACCGTTGGAGTCGAACGACAGTGCAACCCCGTTCGCGGGTGTCACCGCCAGGCTGATGAAGCCCTTGGAGCCGGGCGTGGCCATCGCATTGCGTACGGCGAGGCCCGCGCGCGCCCAACCGCCCGTGTTCGCCTGGGAGTCGACGGCGACGCTGATGGACGTGCCGTCCTTGAAGACGCCCTTCCGGTAGATCGTGCCGAACTCCACCAGCGAGCCCCACATGTCGCGGCCCGCGCCATCGATCGCGAAACGCTCGCCCACCTGGCCGAAGTAGGCATCGTTGCCGGTGTACGTCTTCCAGCCCTCGGCCAGCGGCCCGGCGACGTACACACTGCCCTGCTGGACGTCGGTCACCGGCTTCTCGCCCCGGGGCCCGTACTCCGTGCGCAGCTCGTACGGGTGCTTCTCCAGCGGCTCCTTCACCTCACCTGCCGGCGCGGCGACCTGCCAGCCCACCGAGGTGATGCCACCTGTGGGCACGCTCCCCACCGAGGTCGGAGACTGGGCGACAGCGTCCAGGCCGGTGAGCGCGAAGCGGACGCGGCCCGTGGCACGGAGCCCGTTGACGTTGCGGAAACCGGCCGTCAGCAGGGCGGTGCCGCCCGCCGGAATCACCGTCTTGTCCAGGGCGGCGGTGACCGTGCCCTGGTACGGCGCCCTGGCGAGGGTGTCGTGGACCCGTTGCGCGGTGCGGTGGGTGGCGGCCGAGGTCATGGCACGCAACGGATAGGTCTTGCGCTCATAGGTCCAGGGATTCTCGATCGCGTACCAGTCGAAGCTCTTCGCCGCACGCCCCTCCGTCAGCGCGTCCTCCAGCTCGTCCAGGTACGCCTGCCACTGCGGCAGATGGAAGTCACCGATCAGTCCCTGCCAGTCGCGGTTGGCATAGTTGGCGAGGAGCCCATCGTTGGCACTGGCCCGGTCGCCCCAGGTGGTGATCAGGACGCGTGCCGTGCGCTCCAGCTGCGCGGACTCATCCGGCGTGGAGGCCATCCGCTTGGCCTCCTCCAGCCACGGGCCGAGCATAAAAATGCTGTGCCCGCCGGTCATCTCCTCACTCAGGCGCATCAGCTTCAGCCACAGCGCGGCCAGCACCTTGAAGGCGGCCAGATCCTTCCGTCCGTATGCTGCCTCCAGCTGCGGCAGCAGCTGCCAGGACCGGTTGGCTAGGGACTGGCGGGCCACATCGGTAAGGTCGTACCGGTACGCCTCCGAGTTCCGCAGCGACTCATGCACTGCGAGGAGTCCCCCGAACGCCGCGTCGAACCGGGCCGGATCGGAGGTCAGCTTGTGGGTCGCCCAGTGGGTTCCGGAGTTGGCCGACAGATCCGGGCGGGCGGCGAAGATCGAGTCGTGCGGGCGGCCGTCGGTGGACTTGATCTGGTAGACCGTGTCGCGCAGGGCGGCGAAAGCGTCGGCCGCGTGCTGGTCGGGTCGCCCGTACCGCACTTGCGCGTACCGCTCGAACCACTGCGCGTGGTCGATGGTCTCCTCGCGCCAGGCCATCTCCGTGAAGAGCTCAAGGGCAGCCGGGTCACGGTCGGTGGACACGGGCATATATGCGGTGCCGACGCAGGAACTGCCCGCCTTGTCACGCCACTTGGGGAACTTCTCGGTCCAGGCGGAGGCAAGGGCTCCCAGGGTGGTACGGCCGCCGAAGTTGGGGATCGCACCGAAGCAGTACGGGGCGCCCTTCCAGTCCGTCTCGCGGTCGACGGCCTCGTCCAGCTCTGAACGCCCGTCGACGATCAACACGTGCTTCTTGTCGAGCGGGTCGAGCAGCGCGGGCCGCGGATTGCCCTGCCAGCCCAGGATCACCCACTTGGCGCCGGGGCGGGCGGCCTGCAGCGCCTTCTCGATACCGAGGGCGGCATCGGAGATATTGACGTCGCCCGCACTGCCGCCCTCGTGCAGGATGTCCATCTTGTACGAGCCGGTCGCCCCGAAGAGGTCCCGCTGGTGCTTGTAGAAGGAGGCCGCGACGGTGGCGAAGGTGTCGGTGCGCGGGTCGAGCCAGTCGGGCCGCTGGAAGCCGGACCAGATGCCCTGCGGGACGACCTTCGCGCCGGGGTTACGGGTGGTGAACCCCGGCGGCACCGTGCCGTAGTAGCCGGGGAAGACCGGGGCCATGCCCAGCTCGCGCAGCCGGTCGGCGGCCTTGCGGCCGAACTCGGCGCGCTTGGCGATGAGTTCGGGGCTGATGGGGCCTCCGTACACGCTCATGTTCTGGAGCAGCCACCAGGGCTGGTGGGTGGGGGCCGGGACCCAGGCGCGTATCTCGGCGTCGGAGTAGCCGAACTCCTGGAGCATCCGCTGGTAGACGGCCTCGTGCCCTGCGGTGAGGAAGACCTCGTTGCAGCCATGCAGGGCGAGCACGTCGAGCGTGCGCTCCCAGCGGGCCCAGTCGGCGTACGGGGCGGTGTAGCCGTCGTAGGTGTCGTTGAAGACGAAGCGGTGCGCGACGGTGGCCGCGCGCTCCATCGGCGCGCTCGGCGCCGGGAGTCGGCGGGGCAGGTCGAGCTGGCTGCCCGCCCAGGAGATGACCGCGTCGCACTCGTATTTGAGGTACCAGTGGACGCCCGCGAGGATCACGGCCGGCGAAGTCCCCGCGACCTCAATACGGCCGCGGCCGCCGACGACGGTGAAGCGCTCGGCACCCTCGGTGAGCAGGGTGAGGCGGAACTGGTCCGCGTGCTCGGGCAGCAGCCGCTCCAGGGCGGCCCGGGCGGGGGCGGTGGCCGGGGCCTGCTCCTGCTCCTGCTTCGGGGCCACCATGGCCGGGACCTGACCGCCGAGAGCTGCGGCGACTCCGACCGCTCCGGCGGTGCCCAGCACTGTACGTCTCGACCACTCGGCCACTGACACTCCTTGGATGCGACCATGGGATGTTGCGCCATGTGCGAACTCGTGCATGTGGCGCGAACGTTAATGTCGGTACGTGATAGGGGGCAAGGAGGCGAATGCTCTTCAGTCACGGACGCGGCCGCTGATTTCGAAGCCTTCAACGACCCGCGTGGCGTGACAGGTCGAACCGTGAACGCCTCCGTCGGGGATCCTGGGGTTCGCAGGTGGATCAGCGTGATCGAGAGGCATGCTCGGGCTCGGAAGTGAAGGCCGTTCGTCGTCCCCGAGGTGCCCCGATGTCCTTGTACCCCCGCTCCGGTGAACAGATCCCGGTCCTGACCGCGCAGGTCGCGCGGGCGAGTAACCCCGGTGGGACCACCGCGACGTGGGTCCGTGTCCACCCGTCTCGATCCCGTCCTCGCCGCACACATCGGTGCCGCCCTGGCCGATGCGGAGGCGATGGGTGAGCGACGGGCGGAAGGCGAGATGTACACCGGGATGCGGACCGACGTGACGGTGGAAATTCTGGCGGGACCGGGCCGACACGGAACACTCACGGTGGTGCGGATGCGGTGAATCCGTCCCTTCAGCCTTCTACGTCCTGAATGTTCATCGCCCTACGCGGGAGGAGGAGTCCGTCGCACCCCGCGGCCTGCCCGGTCCAGGCGTCGGTGTACCCGCGGTCGGACGGCTCCTTGACGATGCGGCGTGAGCGGATAGCGGGACGGTGTTCAGCGGAATGGCAACCGGGTTCCGAAACCTATGTGCCCTCCCTGGCCGGAAGGACACACCGAGGCGGGTCAGCCGAGTCGGACCTTGATCTTCTGCGTGGCACCCGCCGTACCGCCGAGATCAGGGATGGTGAGCTTCAGAGCGGATCCGGTCGTGGCTCCCGTGACCGTGGAAGACTTGGAGATGATGCTGCGGACCCGCCGGTTCCGGATGAGTTCGATGGATGTCGCGATCTGCGTCGGATCGGAGACGCAGATCGTTGCGGTGCCGTCGCAGTCCTCACGGATCAGTGCACTGGCGGCCGCGCTGACGGTGAGTCTGCCGAGCGTGCCCGGGTTCCAGTTGACCGCCATGACCTGAAACTCGGGAACTTGGATGCCTTGCTGGTCGGTGGTGTTGGCCAACACTTTCAGCCAGTGCTTCTCGTGGGCTCGGCGGGCGGTGTCGGCTGCCCGGCATGAGGATGTACGCGTAGCCGGCATCCGTCGGGTCGGTGCCATGGTCGGCCCACAGGGTCAGGTAGCGATGGGTGTACGGATCTGCGGCCTGGCCGATGTTGATGTCCTTCCAAGCGCCGGTCCGCTCCTCACGCAGTGCCTTGAGTTCGGCGCGGCCGGGGAAGACACAGCCGCCGTGGCCCTCAATGTGCGCCCAGCCGACATCGTCGCGGGCGGCGCTCCAGCCCTGGTCAACGGGCTGCCGGAGCCCGTCGACAGTGACGGCGTTGGTGCCGGCGGTCCCGAGGTTGCGGTTGTCGACCACGGTCTCGGTGATCTCCCCGCCGGAGTCGGTGATGCCCGCTCCCAGGCACACGATCGAGTCATTCAGACAGAACCACGACTCCTTGGCCACCAGGGTCGACTCGACGCCCCTGAGGTGCCGGCCGATCGCGGCGAACTCGCCGTCGGTGGTGCCACCGACCCACGTCAGCCGGCAGCACACCTCGGCGCCGGCCGCTCCACCCTGTACGCACCCTCGCCGCATACGACGAAGCCGTCGCCACAGCAGTCGACCGCTGTTCAAATCCGGTCCGGCGGCCGCTGACTTCATCGGCCGCACGGGGTGCCGTCGTGCCGCCGCAGCCCTACGGGCGGGGGTGCGACTCCCCGGGCCGGTCGGCCGCGGGTGCGCTCGGTTCCCACGGCCGAGGGCTCCCGGGGCCGGTCCAGGACGCGAGGAACCGGAGGCCTTCCTGCGCGGCGGATCCCGGTACGGCGGTCATGACCATGAGCTGCTGGTCGGAATCGGTGGCGCAGCCGAGGATCTCCCAGTCGAGGGGCAGCTCTCCGACGACGGGATGATTGAGCGTCTTGGTGCCGCACGTCTTGTGTGCGACGTCGTGGGCGGCCCACCACTGCCGGAAATCGGGGTCGCGTACGGAGAGCTCGCCGACCAGTGTGGCCAGGCGGGGATCGTCCGGGTATTGAAGGGCGTCCATTCTGAGGTAGGCCACACAGGTGCGGGCTGTGGATTCCCAGTCCGCGAAGAGTCCACGGACGTGCGGATCGACGAAAGCCAGTCTGAGATAGTTGCGTTCCGCCGGGGGCAAGGCCGAGAAATCTGTGATGAGAGCGGCTGCGAGTGAATTCCAGGCCAGGATGTCCATGTGCCGCCCCAGGACCAGGGCTGGCGCGTCGGTGAGCTGATCCAGCAGGCGCTGCAGCTGGGGCCGGACTCGCTGGGCGGGCCACCGCTGCGGGCGCCCCCTGCGCTTGGCACCGTGCAGGCCCCTCACGTAGGCGGTCTGGTCCTCGTCGAGGTGCAGAGCGCGTGCCAGGGAGGTCAGGACCGGTTCGGATGCCTGGAGCCGGCCCTGCTCGACGCGGGTGTAGTAGTCCGTGCTGATGGCAGCCAGCTGTGCCACTTCCTCACGGCGCAGGCCGGGGACCCGGCGGGCGGCTCCGGACTGGGGAAGACCTACTTGTGCGGGGGTCAGTTCGGCCCGCCGCGCCTTGAGGAATTCCCCGAGCTCGTTGCGCTGTGCGTCTGCGGTAGCCATGTCCCCAGTGTGGCAGGCGGTTCGCCTCCTGTGAGGGGGAGGAATCTTTCCCAGGAACGCCCTTTCCCAGGAAATAGCTCTCTCTTGTTGCCCCCTTTCCGGCGTGTGATCGTGATGGAAGCGCCTCCCCGAGAGGCCTCGCAGACACAAACCATCATGGAAATTTACCGATATCAAGAAGGGCATGAAAATGCAGCCGATCAGTGTGGAATTCCAGAGCAACGGCATCACGCTTGCCGGAAACCTGTTCGTCCCCGAGGACCACGTCGAAGGTGACCGGCTGCCGGCGGTGCTCATCGCGCACCCCTTCGGCGGTGTGAAGGAGCAGACGGCCGGACTGTACGCGCAGAAGCTCGCCTCACAGGGCTTCGTCACGCTCGCCTTCGACGCCGCCTACCAAGGCGAGAGCGCAGGGGAGCCTCGATTCCTGGAGAACCCGTTCGCCCGTGCGGAAGACATCAAGAGCGCGGCAACCTTTCTGACCACCCGCGATGCGGTCGACCCGCAGCGCATCGGCGCGCTCGGCATCTGCGCCGCAGGCGGCTACGTCCCCTTCGCGGCGACGACCGACCACCGCATCAAGGCGGTGGCAACCGTCAGCGCGGCGGACATCGGCGCTCTGTTCCGCGAGGGGCTGGGCGGCGGCCAGGACGAGCAGGTCCTGCGGGACATGCTCGACGCCGCGGCCCAGGCCCGTACCGACGAAGCCACGGACGGCACCGTCCAGCTGGGCCCGGTCGTCCCGGAGACCCAGGAAGAGGCCCGCGGCTGGCCGACCCTCTACCAGGAGGGACACGACTACTACCGCACCCCGCGCGCGCAGCACCCGAACTCCCCCAACCGGTACCTGCTCCGCAGCGTCGACCAGATCGCCCAGTACTCGTCGTACGACCTGATCGACCTGATCTCCCCGCGCCCCCTGCTGATGATCGCCGGCACCGAGGCGGACACCGCGTACTTCAGCCGTGAGGCGATCGGCAAGGCCCGTGAGCCCAAGGAACTGTTCTGGATCGACGGCGCCACGCACATCGACCTCTACGACAAGGACGAATACGTGCCGGCGACGGTCGCGAAGCTGACCGGCTTCTTCAAGGAGAACCTGGCCGCTGCCTGACCCGGCGCCCGGGACGGCAGCCCGAAGGTGAGACCGGCCGGCCCAGGGAGTCGGCCGGTCTCAGCCGGTCCCGGAGTCGGACGTGAGAGCAACGAACTGCTGCAGCCAGTCGGTGTCCGCCGACAGCGTGGGGTCGTTGTACAGCTCGAAGGTCTTGCTCCGAGCCGCTGGACTGAGCAGAGCCTGCACGCAGGCGGCGGCTACACCGGCGACGGAAACCGGCCCCTCACCCGCTGGTCAGAGCCAGGCCAAACGTGCTCGGTTGATCTCCCACCTTCCCTGCGATCAAGATCTGGCTGGTCGTGTGATCTTGTCCGGCGTGCCGATGGCGGCGGGCGGGTCGTGGAACTACGCCCGCAGGTCCTTGAAGCGCACCGTCGTCGAGGTCTTGCTGCAGCCCCGCGGCCAATCGCGCGCATCGGCGGGTGCCTGCGCTTCGGCGGTCTCGTCCTGGGGATGAGTGGTTACGCGACCTGGCGGGTACCCAGGGGACCTTGGTGGAGCCGTAGCTGCTGCGTCCCCCACGATCACATGCCCCGCGTTGCGGCGCGCGTCCTGCTGTGACGGCTTGTAGCATCGTGATCAAGAACTGGAGGACATCTATGCGCGCCGGAGATGACGCAGACTCCCTTGACCGGGCAACGAGGGAATTCATCGCAGCGCGTCCCCAACTCTTCGGCATCGCGTACCGCGTCCTCGGTAGTGCTGTGGAAGCCGAGGACATCGTCCAGGAGGCGTGGCTGCGGTGGCAGAACGCCAACCGTGCCGACATCCACGAGCCCGCCGCGTTCCTGGCTACCGTCACCGTCCGTCTGGCAATCAACTTCGCCCAGTCCGCCAGGATGCGGCGTGAGTCGTACATCGGGCCCTGGCTTCCCGAGCCAATCGATACAAGCATGGATCCGCAGGTGGGTGCGGAACGGGCAGAGGCGCTCGACATGGCGGTTCTCTTCATCCTGGAGAAGCTGAACCCCGCGGAACGGGCTGCTTACGTCCTGAGGGAAGCCTTCGACTACCCGTACAAGCAGATCGCGGACATTCTGGAGACGAGCGAAGCCAATTCGCGTCAGTTGGTGAGCCGCGCCCGGAAGCATCTGTCAGCAGAACACCGGGATCCGGTCAGCTCTACCGCTCACCGGCGGCTGCTGGAGGTGTTCCTCGCCGCGGCGCAGACAGGCAGTCTGTCGGCGCTCGAGGAAGTTCTCACTGAGGACGTGGTCAGCTACTCCGACGGCGGAGGGGTGCGCGGGGCATCCAAGATTCCGGTCGTCGGGCGTCCGCACGTCTCCAAGTACCTTGCCGCCTTCGCCCCACGTTTCTGGCCTCAGGCAGACGTTCGCTGGGTCGAGGCCAACGGCAGACCGGCCGTCCTTGTCTCGACCCATGGGAACGCTGTGGCTTTGCTGTCTGTCGATGTGTCGGCACGAGGCATCGAACGCATCATGTGGGTAATGAATCCAGCCAAACTGGCTCCTTACGTGGCTTCGCTGGGCAACTGACACAACCTTCCACGGGCTGCGTCTGAGCGCCCGCCGGTCCCGCACCCAGCCGTGTACTGCAGCGTTGACGGAGTCAGGCGGTGACCGAACAGTTCCAATTGCCCAGTCTGTCCACCGACAAGGACCTCGATGGAGAGTCCTTCGCCCCCATCTACAGCACGACGCTGACGGTGAGCGATGGGATAGCAAGTCACGGGCGGGTCTCGGGGAAAGCACGATCGGCCGACGCAGCCTTGGATCTCAACCTGCGCATGCCTGCCGAACTGGGAGGAGACGGCCGGGTTCCAATCCCGAGCAGTTGTTCGCCGCAGCCACCTTGCCACGGACGCCGTGGTCGTGGGCGTCGGCATCACTCCCGATGTCCAACTTGCCCAAGAGGCAGGCCTGGACGTACAGAACGGCAACGTCACCGACGCTTACCACCCGCTGCTGGTCGCCACCTCCGGGTCGAACACTGGGCCAATGCATTGCATCAGCCGAACGTGGCGGCGCTCAGCATGCTCGGCAAGGACGCTGTCTACGACAGGCTGCGGTACTTCTACACAGATCAGTACGACCTCGGAATGGAGTACACGGTGACACGAAACCAGAGGGCTACAACCGCGTCGTCTTACGCGTGGCCGTCCGAGCGACGGTTCACCGCGTTCCGGACGGCGGGGAAACGCGTGCCAGCAGGCATGAGTGTCGACGTGTGGGATGTCATGGACCCGATCCGTTCCCTCATCACGTCCGGGTCGGACGTCGACGACATGCCCCTCTCCGACCCGGACGTACCCCTGGACCGCATCCTGCCGTGACGTCCCGGCTCGGGCGAGAGTGCGTGGATCCCACACCGTCTCTCGCCCTCTGTGCTGTCAGTCGCCGCCACCCACCAGGGGTTCACCACTGACGCACCAGCAACGGAGGGATGTCACAGATCCCGGGATCGCCTGGTCGTAGTGAGTGACAACCCAGGCGATCGGAGTAGACCGTGGCTATCACTGAACAGCGTCTTTCCACCATGGTGCTGGTGATCGGCACCGGAGGTGCTGGGCTGCGAGCAGCAATAGAACTGGCTGAGGCTGGTATCGATGTCCTCGCGGTCGGCAAGCGCCCCAAGGAGGATGCCCATACGGCACTTGCTGCTGGAGGAATCAACGCAGCCTTGGCCACCGTGGACCCCGAGGACAGCTGGCAACAGCACGCAGCCGACACTCTCAAGGAGAGTTATCTGCTCGCCGACCCTCGTACCGCCCAGATCGTCACTCAGGGCGCCGCCCGAGGCATCGACGACCTGGAACGCTACGGCATGGCCTTCGCGAGGGAAGAGGACGGCCGTATCTCCCAGCGCTTCTTCGGGGCGCACAAGTTCCGACGGACTGCCTTCGCCGGCGACTACACCGGTCTGGAGATCCAGCGCACGCTCATCAGGCGTGCGGATCAGCTCGATATCCCCGTGCTCGACGGTATCTACATCACCCGGCTCCTGGTGCATGACGGCGCCGTTTTCGGTGCCTACGGCTTCGATCTCACGCACGGTACGCGCTACCTGATCCACGCCGACGCCGTCATTCTTGCTGCGGGCGGCCATACCCGCATCTGGCGGCGCACGTCCTCGCGGCGCGACGAGAACATGGGCGACTCCTTCCGCCTGGCCGTGGAGGCCGGATCCCGCCTGCGCGACCCTGAGCTGGTCCAGTTCCACCCTTCCGGGATCATCGAGCCGGAGAACGCGGCCGGCACACTGGTCAGCGAGGCCGCTCGGGGTGAGGGCGGGACCCTGCGCAACATGCTCGGGGAACGGTTCATGGCCCGCTACGACCCTGACCGTATGGAGTTGTCCACCCGCGACCGCGTGGCCCTGGCTGCCTACACGGAGATCAAGGAAGGGCGGGGGACTCCCAAGGGAGGTGTGTGGCTCGACGTCTCGCACCTGCCACGGCAGACGATCATGACGCGGCTCCCCCGCGTCTACCAGACTCTTCTGGACCTGCAGATGCTGGACATCACCCGCGAACCGATCGAGATCGCGCCCACTGCGCACTATTCGATGGGCGGGGTGTGGGTACGTCCCGAGGACCACAGCACTGACGTCCGTGGCCTGTACGCCATCGGTGAAGCGTCGAGCGGGCTGCACGGCGCCAATCGCCTCGGTGGGAACAGTCTCATAGAGCTGCTGGTCTACGGCCGCATCACAGGCCAGGCAGCCGCCGCCTACTCGCAGTCACTGACCGCGCAGCCGCGGTCGGCCTCGGCGATAGCGCATGCTCGGGCGGAGATCGACGACCTTCTCGCGGCCGACGGACCGGAAAACGTTCGCGCCCTGCAGCGCGCCATCCGCAACACCATGACCGAGCATGCGGGAGTCGTACGCGACGAAGAAGGCCTGCGCGCCGGACTGGCGGAGCTCACAGCCATCGACAAGAGGATGGCGGACGTCGGCGTGCACCCGGACATCGCCGGCTATCAGGACCTCGCGCACGCCTTTGATCTCATGTCCGCCGCCCTGGCAGCCCGGGCCACCCTCGAAGCCGCACTGGAGCGTCGTGAGTCTCGTGGCTGTCACAATCGCAGCGACTACCCCGACTTGGATCCCGCTCTGCAGGTCAATCTCGTGTGGTCCCCGACAGCTGGTATCACCCGCGAAAGTATTCCAGCCATCCCGGACGAGGTTTCCTCCTTGATGGAGGAGGTCTCGACCGACGGAAAGCTTGCCGAATGACCTCGCACAACCAGACGAGGCGCGCAATGCCGACATGTCCGGGTGCTCTGCTGCGAGCACGTCATGTGACCACAGGCGGGTCCGTGACGCGAGCGAGTGAACAGCCACATTGTCTCGTGCAGGAATGCCCCTGAAGGCCGCATCGGGAAAGACTCTTTCGATTCCTGCGACCCTGTCACAAGCAGAGCTGCTGCGCTGTCTCTTTCGGTGCAGAAGGAATTCGCCCGGTGCAGGCGAACAGCTCATCGCAGGATGCGCGCCGCAACATGAACACTTCTGAGAGGAATCCGTAATGAAGGTCGTTGTGATTGGTGGAACCGGGCTCATCGGCTCGAAGCTGGTCGGCAAGCTCAACGAGCACGGACACGAGGCGGTCGCGGCCGCGCCCAGCACGGGCGTCAATACGCTGACGGGCAAGGGTCTGGCCGAGGCACTGGAAGGCGCGTCGGTCGTGATCGACGTGTCCAACCCCCCTTCGTTCGAGGACGAGGCCGTCATGGACTTCTTCCGTACCTCGACGAGCAACCTCCTGAAGGCGGAGGCCGGGCCGGGCGTGACGCACCACGTGGCGCTGTCCGTGGTCGGCACCGAGCGCCTCCAGGAGAGCGGGTACTTCCGCGCCAAGCAGGCTCAGGAAGAGCTGATAGTGGCGTCCGGCATTCCCTACTCCATCGTCCACGCCACCCAGTTCTTCGAGTTCATGAACGAGATCGCCGCTGCGGCCACTGACGGCGACACCGTGCGTCTCCCCCCGGTCAAGATCCAGCCCATCGGATCCGACGACGTGGCCACGGCTGTCGGCCTGGCGGCGATCGGTACCCCGGTCAACGGCGTGGTGGAGGTCGCGGGCCCGGAGGAGTTCCGGCTCGACCAGCTCATCCGTAAGGGACTCGCCGCCAAGAACGACCCCCGCACGGTGGTCACGGATCTGAGCGCCCCGTACTTTGGCGCCGGGCTGAATGAGACCACACTCCTGCCGGATTCGGACGCGCACATCGCCGAGACCCAGTTCGTCGACTGGCTCGCGCAGCAGCAGTAAGTCCTGCAGGGTGGCCCCTGCCGGCAGGGGCCACCCTGCACTCCGGCCACAGGTTCACTCCACCGCACACACAAACGCTGCGTTGACCTTCCTTGCCGAAATTAGCCGTTCCGGTTAATCCCACGCGGGTCCAGGCCCGACGTTCATGACCGGACCACTTCGCTTGAGCAGCAGCCCTGAATTCGACTGCGCGACCACATTGCCGGAATTCATCCCATTACCTCAGATCCCCGCACGAAGGAACCGGCTCGACATGATCAAACGCAAGGAAACCACTGTCTCGCTTACGGTCCCATATAAAGGGCTGACCGGCGTCTACGCCATTGATCTGGGCCACAGCACAATCGGTTTCTCCGTCCGAGACTCCATGATCACCAACGTGTGCGGAAAATTCACAGCCTTCGAAGGGATGCTCAAGCTCGACGAAGTCTGTCCCGCCCGGTCCGAGGCCTACCTGAGCGTCCAGACCGGAAGTGTGGTCACCGGTTCTCGTGAGCGGGACGCGCATGTCACCGGCCCGGATTTCCTCGACTCAGCGACATTCCCTCTCATGACCTTCCGATCCACCGGCATCGTCGCCGGAGTCGACGGGTTTCCGCATGGCGGGGTACCTCCGACTCAAGGACGTCGAGCTGCACATACACAGCCTTGAGTTCGGTGTAGTGAGCCGGAATGCCTACGGACAGAACCGTGTCGGCTTCGAGGGTAGGGCCACCCTGCAGCGCTGCGACGGGGGACTTGGCTGGAACACAGCACTGGACACAAGCGGGGTCCAGATCAGCCAGGGGGAGCTGCTCCTCGATATCTCTGCTGTACAGCTGGACCAGGCAGAAGCTGCCTGGACCGGCAGATGTCTGTCGGCTCAGCAGTTACCTGGCTCAGGGAGCGTGATGCGCCAGCAGCACTTCCCGGGCACCCCCATGGGGTCCGCGACTGCCGTCCCGGCGGGGCAGGCCTTCCCACACGCCAGATGACTCCGCGGGGTCGTGGCGGCCACATTCATCCGGTCTCTGCCACAGAAGGACGCACGATGACCCGATCCACTGAGAACCAAATCGACATCGCGGCCACAGTCATGTCGCTAGCCGCCGAAGCCACCGAACTGGAGGCCCGCGTCAACGAACTTCGCCAGGAACTCATAGACCTCAACGACCGGATGAGAGCCATCTCCAACGCTCTGTACCAGCTTCCCCCAGTTCAGCAGCCGTAAGCAACGCAGCCGTCGGTGCGCCTGTGGCTGCGTAGGTGACGGCTGCGACTGATGAACAAGGCCCCCAAGTCTCCCAGTTCGCCGGACGGGTCCGCTCAACGGTGCCGCGCTGAGCGGAGCGCCCACGACGGGCGGCAGCAACTGCTCCCCCCTCGACCACGGCCGGCGGTGCGTTCTCCTCACGCGCCCGTCATGCGCGACGGCGGGAGTACGGCGCCCGGCCCGGCCTCGGCGGAATCGACGGCACACCGCACCCGGGCCCTACTCCGCACAGTAGATCGCCGAGGTACAGGCGATACGTGTGGAGGTCTGGAAAGGCAAATACGGTCCGGACGGGCCGAAAACCCCCTGGCGGGGAACGTTCTGGATGTTCTGCGCCGACAGCAGTGGTGACGAGCATGTCATCGACGTGGGCTCGGCTGTGGCAACCATCTCGGTCGTGCTCCGCACGATGACTCTGCGTCGCGTCAAGCCGTGGCTCGCCCTCGAGCCGGTGCGGGCGCCGACCGAGGCTGTCGAGCGGGACATATTGCGCCGAGGCCGACGACGAATCTCGACCGGCCGGCCCGCGACCACAAGCACCTTTGCGCACCCGGCGGGAGAGTCTCAAAAGTGCTGTAAGGCCGACCTGCAGGTGTCACAAAACAGCCTGCCATCCAGTCAAATATGCAGAAGGGTAAATCGCCCCAATCATGTCTACTTCTGGACGGTACGCCGCACCTCCGACGTGATTGCCCTGGTCGGAATGGAGATGAAACAGCATGTCGCAGACGGACAGGTATCTTGCACAGGGCGCATCCATGGTCGGTGCTCCTGCTGCCGAGAGAGTTCCGGGGGCCGGATTCCCTGATCGGAGCGGGCGTGATCCTGCAGACAGTGAGCGAGTTCCCTCTGGCTCGCGCCTCATGGATCATGACAAGTGGCTGGTGGGCCTGCAGTTCCACACTGCCAACTGCCAATGCGTTTGGCTGTACTACGTTGTCGATGAGGTCTTCGACACGACTCACGCGGTACCCATGGCCATCCAGCGAGCCAACAGTGACCCGGAGCGGGTGACCCGGGGCGGGGTCCAGGCCGAGGCGGATCAGGTCGAAGTCCAGCAGATACATCGGGATGGTATCGGCCGTTTCAGTCTGACCCGTTGTCTCTGATCTTTCAGGCGAGGGTTTGCGCGGAGTCTCACATGTTTCCCTTCGCGGACCTGCCCGCCGGTCCCCCGGTCCTGCCCCCCCCGAGCTATTCAGGAGGCTCTGCCCTCACGCGCCCGGCCGCAGGGGCACGATCCCGGCAGCGAGAGGGGCTGTGCAGCCGAGCGATGCCCAGCAGGGCCTGGCGCACCCCGCCTGCGCTCAGACGCCCATGCCTTGCTCGGGGTCTCGAACCCGGGCGTCGACCGGATCTTACTGCGCCGTTACTGGCCGCGGCTCGGCCCGCAGGCCGCAAGACACCGTCTGCGCTGTACATGGACGCCGGTGTCCACCCCGCCCAGCGATCGCAGCACGACGGTGCCCCGGTTTACAGAGCCTTCACGCCAACAGCCGCTCGGCTGTCGGGACGCGCCCCGCTCACCGGCGAACTGCCCATTTCCTCTGGGGCAGCCTGCGGGACAACGTGCTGTGAGAGCCCGCCGCTGGCGAAAGGACGGTGCCTGAGTCTTCGGGATCAGGCGTGGAAGCTCATGTCACAAGATTCATGCCTGCCCGGTCTAACGGTTGAGCCGAGAAATCAAGGAGGTATCCCGTGCGCGAGCACTCGGCCGTCGGCTACTACAGCCGTCTCCCCCGGGCAGAGGGGGCGTGCGTGGTGGCATCGTGCCATCGGTCCGCCGATACCGCTGAAGCCCTCCTGAACTGCGACAAGATGAATGCATGCGGCCGCGTCGCGTGGTGCCGTGCGAGAGGACGGATGCCGTATGGACCATGCTGACGCGGTGCCGATCGCGGAGTTGCTCAACGAGCGTCGGCTTCTGCTGGATGTTGCCTACTGGATGCTGGGCAACAGCGGTGAGGCGGAGAGCGTTGTCGATGAGACCTACCGCCGGTGGTACGAGCTGTCCGGCGCGGCGCGTCGGCAGATCACGGCGCCCCGGTCCTGGCTTGCGAAGACCGTGGGCGGGATTTGTCTGGACCGCTTGCCCAACCGGGGTGCGGCCGGACGAAGAGGGGGCGTCCGTGCGCAGGCGCAGGATGCTGAGGGGCCGCAGCAGAGGCTGGAGGAGGAGGTCAGCCGGGTTCTGCTGAATGCTCTGGATTCTCTGTCCCCGGCCGAGCGGGCGGCATTCGTGCTCAAGAACGCCGGAATGCCCCCCGATGCAGTCGCCGACATCGTGGGACGCACCGAGCCGGAGTGCGCCGAACTCGCCGACCGGGCCTGCCACCGCCTGCGGGTGCAGCGCTCACGCCCCACGACGCCGGAACAGCACGAAGCTCTCGCCCGCGCCGTCCGCCAAGCCTGTCTGACGGAGGATGCCGCGCTGCTGGTCTCGCTTCTCTGCACGGACGCCACGGCGTTCTTCGACGGCGGCGGCAAGGTCCGGGCGCTGGTCAGGCCCGTCCACGGCAGCCAGCAGGTCACACACTGCCTGCTGACGCTCCTGGCTCGCCACCCGCGCACCACACTGACCACCCAGTCCGTGAACGGCCTCACCGGCCTCGTCGCCCGCTACGACCACCAGGTCGCCGCCGTCATCAGCCTCGACGTAGCCGACCACCACGTCGCACAAGTGTGGGTCGTACTCAACCCCGACAAACTGCATTCCTGGAACCAGCCCCCCACCCCTGGCAGCCCCAGCTCGCACCCGAGCCCCTCTCGGCAAGGGTGACGGCTGGGTCCTGATCACGCCTGAGAAGTCTGCCTCACGACTGCAGCAACACGACAGCAACCATGTGCGGCAGCCGGACGCCGTCCGTGGGAAGTGTCCGGCGGTCGTGGCCCCTCGACAGCTGTTCCTGCCGGCACTCCACGCCGCGGAAGGGCGCGTGTGGCCTCATCGGTCACGTGTCCTGCCCGTGTGGTCCGGCATCAGGCTCGGTCGGGTCCCTTCGTTGTTCTCCCGCATGCCTCCTCGTCTCCCTGGCCGTGCAACAGACCCCGGCGCAGAGCGGAGAGCCACTGCGAAGCGGGAGCGCGACTCCAGGAACGCGGCGATCGTGCTTGCGTCAAATACCCACATCACCTGGTGGATGTGTTCCTTCGAGGCGGCTATCGTCAGGAACGTGGTGGGCTCGCCATCTCGGTAGATCATCACGCCGCTGTGGCGTTTTCGCGCCACCGACACTGAGTCGCCCCTGAAGAACGGCCGCATCGCGACGATGCGTGTCACCGCAACACAGATGTCGGTAACACGGTGCAAGCAGACCGTGGCCTCTCCAATCTGCCGGAATGGGCAGAGCGGCAACCCACTTGGAGGCCGCCCGCATGTGTCCACCGGGCAGAACCCGGGGGCCTATGTGTTTGGCCAAGGTCGGCGACCAGTAGGTTTGTGTGATCGAGCGTGGAGGCCAAGCCGGTGCGCAGGCCGTAGAGCCGGTCGGCGACCCGGGCGGCCTCGCGTGCGAGGCCGTCGAAGCCTACGATCACTCCATCTCGACGATCGTCTCGTCCTCCCCGTCCATGGCCCGAAGCGTGTGAGGCATCGCTGCGGCGGCCGTTGGCGATGATGAATGCATCCTTCGCGTCGGCCTTGGCGTCACCCGAGCAGGGGCCGGCGCTCCGCCGCATCGTCAGCCCGGCAGATAGTGACGGGGCAGCCATTGTCCCGGGCCCCGCCAGCGGTAGAGCCCGATCGAGTCGGGTTGGTCGACCACGATGAGCACAGTCCAGTGCTTTGTGAAGCCGGTGTCCAAGCCGCTCGTCAGCGTTCTGCCGAGGCCTCCGGGCCCGGTGACTCCCAGATCATCAATACCAAGGGCGAAGTCATACCGGACCCGAAGGCCGGGGCCCGTTGCGGAGCCACGAAGTCGGTAACGGAGGGCTCCCTCGCCGTCCTGACTTCGATCGGTGCGTCCGGGGGGAAGGAGCGGTGGCGACTGACCGGCATCCGGATGGTCGCTCGTCGGCCCTGGCCGGCCAGACGTTTACAGTCGGACGATCAGGGCGCTGTCGTCACGTCGGACTCGTACACCAGCCCGACTCGGTGGTTGTATTGAATGGTGTACATCTTTTTGCCGCCGATCACGACGCTGCCGCTGGAGGGGAAGTAGTCGTCGGTGGCCGCGGCCTCACTGGTCGCGACATACGCCTGGCCGGCGGGGACGCTGTAGAAGCTCAGCGGAGCCTGGGTGGAGGGCGAAAGCCCCGCAGGATATTCGTCCTTGTCCGGGTAGCTGCTGCCGTACACCGCTACGGGTGGGTCCCCGGCAGCCTTGACCACGGTCACGCCGCGGGCCGGGGTCGTGTTGCGTCCGTACGGGTTGTGGAACCACACCTTGGTACCGCTGTACCAAATGGCTGTCCAATCGCCCCGCCGGCCTGCGACGACGAACTGTTGCCCTGCCTGTGCAGTGCTGCCCCAGTCGTTGACCCGGTTGGTCCCGATACCGTCCGCGTGAATGGCCTGGTCGCCGAAGAGCGGGGCAGTGCGGCTGGGTGCTGTGTGCAGGTAGACGAAGTTGGACGGCTGGCGCCGTTCAGCGCATTCGGGCGTGGCACCCGTCGGATCGTCAGTCGGACAGACCTGCACCGTCTGCTGGTTCTGGGCGAAGCTGGGGGTGATGGTGACCGCCGATCCGATCGGCCCGACGCCGTGAACGCCGTTCGCGGGAGCATGAAGGAGACGCATGTACCGCTCCCAGTCCCAGGACGGACCCGGGTCCCAGTGCATGCCGGAGACGAGGGAAGAATTCGGGCCAGGGACGTTGTCGTGCCCGATGATGTGCTGCCGATCCAGCGGAATGTCGAAGCGGTCGGCCAGGTACGCGACGAGTTCCGCGCTGGTCTCGTACTGGGCCTGGGTGTACCAGGTGCCTCCGGATGCAGCGTAGCCCTCATGCTCGATACCGATCGAATGCATGTTGGTCGAATAGTTGCCCGCGTGGAAGGAGAGGTCCTTGGTGGGCACCATTTGGGTCACGGCACCGTCAGACGACCGGATCACGTAGTGCGCTGAACCGCCGCCGGGCGTCTGGAAGCTACTGATGGCCGACTCGTAGGACGACTCGGTGTCATGGATGACGATGGAATCAATCCGGATGTCGTTGGCGGGCCGGTTGGACACCTGGCCGTTGGCAGACGCAGCGGGAACGAAGGCGCAGTCGAGTGTTGGCGGGCACTCGGTATCCGCAGCGGCCGTTGCTTTCAGACGAAGGCCGGTCAGCTGGCCCGTGGCCGGCCGGACATCCGCGACGGCGTTCAGCCGGACTTGCTGCCCGTCCTGGGTTGTTTCGCCGACCCCCTTCTTGACCGTCGCAAAGACGCGGTCGGCGAACGCCTTTGCCCCGCGCTCCTGCTTGGAGCCGCCGTAGCGGGCCACAGCGGCATACCACTGGCCCGGATCTACCGGCGTGCGCCCGGTCGTGGCCTTTGCGTAGGAGGCCAGCAGAGCAGCGCCGCCGCGGATGTTGGCGACCTCATCGTCGCGCAGCTTCCCGGCAGGCAATCCGGTCAGCTTCGCCGCTGCCTGGACGGTGTGCAGGGAAGGGTCGGCAGCCATCTCCTTCAAATCTCCGCGCCCAGCCGCTCCCGTGTCGCCGCCGGCAATCATCTCGGGCGTCACGTCCGTCAGATGCATCGGACCGTAGCCGCCGCTGGTGCTGTGTTCACCGGGATGTGCTTCCCAGGTCGACTCGTGGTACGACACACCGAGAAGGACCGGCAGGGGCACGTCGTACTCGGCTGCGGCCTGCTCGAACGCCTGCTGGCGGCCGGCGGTTTGCCTCTCCGGTGTGGACCCGTGGGCGAGCAGCGGAACGGCTGTGACGCTCGCCGCTGCCAGCGCACCTGCCGTGATCGTGAGTGGCAGCCGCCACCGCGGCTTGCGCTTATGCACTGCAATACCTTGCTTTCACATGATGGTGATGAGCTCTGAGTAGTCATTAGGTGCACCACGGCATCGCTGGGGCCGAACTAGGTGCCAGAGACCTGCTGTTGGATGCCGGGCATGTGGACTGTACATGATGTGACGCGCCGCTTGCCCCGCACAAACAAATCACACTGTCTCGCGATGGTTGCGCGGCTCGAATTCGCAGCCCCGGATAGTTTCGCGGCGCTGGACAGTACGGAAAGCCCTGCGTGACAAATCCCACTCACACAACATTCACATTGAAACGACTGCGAACTGCGAAGGCCGTTCCGAGGAAACCCGAGGTGCCGAGGGAGAGTTCGCGTAGAATGGTCCTCAGCTGAGAACCTGGACGAGGGTGCGATGCTTCCCAGGGACCGGAACGGTGGTGCGGTGCCTGGAGGAGGACGGCGATGCAGTACCGTACGCTGTCACACACTGTGTGAATCGGGTGTTCGCTCCCCATGGACCAGCCTCAGGTACTGAGAAGCCCGCGGCCGGGTACAGGTTCAGCACAGATTCTTCCTCCCGCATGTCACGCATTGACGCGGTCATCGGGGATGACACGGCCATGCGGTCAAGGCCTCCCCCGCCATGCGGGGCGTCAAGTCTGCGCCTCTGGCAGAGCCCTGATCTCCTGCGTGGAGCACGGCGGGCGATCGTCCGGTGCGGCGTCCGTCCCCGTCGCGGAAGCCGAATCCCGCAGCACATCGACGGGCACACCATTGTCACGAGGTTCACCACGAATTCCAACCCTTCACATCCCAATCGTGTGGGCATACGATCACGTCGCCCCGGTGACACCCACCGTTCCGGTTGGCACCGTTGGACGGCAGGGGGCAACCGTCCCCTGCCCGAACCCATCGCAGGGACACACTCTTGAAACCACACGAGAGACGCTGGAGCGTGCCGGTCATCGCCGCCGCTTCGGTGTTCGCACTGACGAGCCCGTTCAGCGCGCAGGCCGCGGCCTTCCCCAAGGCCCCCGCTCCGCCGTTGGCGGCCACCGCGGACCAGGTACCCGCCGGCGAACACACCGTCACACTGATTACCGGTGACGTGGTCACCACCCGTCAGAGCCCCGGCGCCGACGGCAAGCCCGGGGGCGTCGTCACCGTCCGCGACGCGGACGGGCTACCGGCGCGGACCCGCATCTCGACATCGGGCGACAACCTGTACGTCTACCCCGAGTCCGCCCTTCCCTTCGTGGCCCAGGGCACCCTGGACCGGCAGCTGTTCAACATCACGGACCTGATCGCGGACGGGTACGACGACGCACACCGCAACCGGCTGCCGCTGATCGTCTCCTACACGCAGGCCGGCGCCGCGCATCGCGCATCCGCCGTCCCCGAGGGCGCGACCCGGGTGCGGAACCTGGACAGCATCCAGGGCGCCGCCCTGGCCGCGGACCGCGCGCACTCCGCGGACTTCTGGAAGTCCGTGGCCGGGACGGCGACGACCGACGGCGCCCGGGCGCAGAAGGTCCAGCCTTCCTTCGGCGGCGGCATCTCGCACATCTGGCTCGACGCCCCCATCCACGCCGACCTCGCCGACAGCACCGCGCAGATCGGCGCCCCGCAGGTCTGGCAGGGCGGCGACACCGGGCAAGGCGTGGACGTCGCCGTCCTCGACACCGGCGTCGACGCCGGCCACCCGGACCTGGCGGACCGCATCGCGACCCGCCAGAGCTTCGTACCGGACGAGAACACCGACGACCAGGCCGGACACGGCACCCACGTCGCGTCCATCATCGCCGGAACCGGTGCGGCCTCCGACGGCAAGGAGAAGGGCGTCGCCCTGGGCGCCCGGCTGCACATCGGCAAGGTGCTGGACAACCACGGCGGCGGACAGATCTCCTACGCCCTGGCCGGCATGGAGTGGGCGGCCGTCGACCAGCACGCCAAGATCATCAACATGAGCCTCGGCACCAGCGAGGTGTCCGACGGAACCGACCCGATGAGCCAGGCCATCGACCGGCTGAGCGCCCGGACCGGCGCGTTGTTCGTGGTCGCCGCGGGCAATTTCGGGGAGGATCCGAGCACGATCGTCGCACCAGGAGCGGCCACCTCGGCGCTGACCGTTGGCGCGGTCGACTCCACCGACTCGCTCGCCTCGTTCTCCAGCAGGGGCCCCCGTATCGACGGCGCGCTGAAGCCGGAGATCACCGCCCCCGGAGTCGACATCCTGGCGGCCAACTCCCAGTTCGACGGGAACGGCCAGGGCGCCTACCAGTCCATGAGCGGCACCTCCATGGCCACACCGCACGTCGCGGGCGCCGCCGCCCTGCTCGCCGCGGCCCAACCGGACCTCACCGGGGGCGAGTTGAAGGACCTGCTGGCCAGCAGTTCCCGGCAGACCCCGGCGTACGACGCCTTCGAGGCCGGGAGCGGCCGGCTTGACGTCGCCGCGGCAGCGCAGGCCGGAGTCTTCGCCTCGGCGACCGCCTACGCGGCCCAGTACAAGGGCGGCGCCCTCCAGCGCCCGGTGACCTACACCAACGTCACCGACGCGCCGGTCGCGCTCACGCTGTCCGTCGACGCGACGCACGCCCCGTCCGGGATGTTCCGCCTGTCGGCCTCCCACGTGGTCGTCCCCGCGCACGGGACCGCCGGCGTCACGGTGACGATCGACGGCTCCGCGGGCACCGCCAAGGACCACTACTCGGGCCAGGTTCTCGCAACGGACACGGCCGGCAGGGCAGTGGCGCACACCGCCGTCTCCCTCGGCTTCGCGACGATGCACAAACTGACCCTTACGTACAAGGACTCCGAGGGCAATCCCACGTCCGGCGAAGTCATGCTGCTCAAGGCAGGCCGCAAGGACCCCTTCGTGATCCCCGTCGGTCCCTCCGGCACCGAGGAACTCTTCGTGCCCGACGACGTGTACTCGGCCCTGTCCTACCAGGAGATCCAGGGCGTCCACGGCCCCCATTCCAGAGGCCTGGCCCTGCTCGGCGACCCCGACGTGCTTGTGGACCGTGACACCACTGTCACGTTCGACGCCTCCAAGGCCAAGCGCATCGACATGACCACCCCGCAGCAAAGCGACGTGACGTTCCAGAAGCTGGGCTACAACCGCGTCCTGAACGGCGTCAGGTCGGGTCTGTCCGCCGAGAGTGTCTACTACGACAGCATCTGGGCGCAGCCGACCACCCACAAGGTCACCCACGGGGACTTCCAGCTGACCGCCCGTTGGCGCGGCGAGAAGCCGGCGCTGGCGGTCTCCACCCGTACGACCGAGTTCACCGGCATCCTGCGCCAGGAAGGCATCACGCCGCTGGCCAAGGGCACCTACAAGCTGCTGCTGGTCTTCGCCGGTCAGGGGTCGAGTGCGGACTACGCCCACCTCGACGCGCACGGCAAGGCCGTGGTGGTCCGCCACAGCGACGACGTCAGCGACATCGACCAGGCGGCCGACGCGATCGCCGCGGGCGCGAAACTCATGCTGGTCGTGGAGAACGGGTACGGCCGCCCGGTGCGTTCCTACGCACCGCTGGGCCAGCGGCCCGTCGCACTCGACGTCGGCCTGCTCGGTACCGAGGAGGGCGAGAAGCTGATCCGGCAGGCCGAGGACGGTGGGGCCAGGATCACCGTGGACTCCGAGACCGCGAGCCCGTACGTGTACGACCTCGCGCACGTCTGGCACAACGAGATCCCGTCGAAGATGACGGTCAAGGGCGACACCGAGAACCTGGCCCGGATCGACGTCACCTTCGCCGGCCCGAAGCCGGACGTTCCCGGCAGCGAGTTCCGCTTCGAATGGCTTGACGGCGTCGACTGGACCTCCGGTCCCCTCATGCCGGAGCCCACGAACGGGAAGCGGACCGACTGGGTGTCCACCACCGGCGTCCACTGGCACCAGGAGGCATTCGTTCAGTCCGTGGGCTTCGAGGAGGGAGCGAAGACCGCATACCGGGCCGGCAGCAGGCAGTCCGAGGAGTGGTTCAAGCCGATCCAACGCCCCTTCCTGAACGACGCCTTCTTCAACAACCTCCCGCCCACCCGCAACGGCAGCCTCCTGTACATCGACATTCCGGCCTGGGGCAGCAGCAACCACGTCGGGTGGAACCAGGACCCGGCCGTAACCCAGCAGCAGACCCTGTACCAGGGGACCACCCAGCTGGGTCAGGGGAACTTCACGAACGTCTGGGGCGACGCCCCCAGCCGCGGCAGGCTGTCGTACAAGCTGGTCGTCACCGGTGAACGCGATGTGACCTACACCCCGTACTCCTCCCGCACGCGCACCGAGTGGGACTTCACGTCGGCGGCGCCGACCGACGCCGCCACCGTGGTGCTGCCGCTGGTGCAGCTCGACTACCGGATCGGCACGGACGCGGCAGGACGCGCCGGGCGGCACGACATCCTGTCCGTCACCGCCGCTCACCTGCCGGGCGCCAGCCTTGCCGGCAAGATCGGCGCGGTCGGCCTGGAGCTGTCCTACGACGACGGCCGGACCTGGCACAAGGCCGCCTGCGGCAGCGACGGGAGGTTCCGACTGAACGCTCCGAAGAAGGCGCCATACGTCTCGATGAGGGCGAGCGCCAAGGACTCGGCGGGCAACGCGATTCACCAGACGGTGATCCGGGCCTTCGGCCTGCGCTGAGGCACGGCGGTCCAGGGCCCGCAGAACAGGCAGGCAGTTCGTCCGCGGTGGTCGTCCCACCGCGGACGGACCCTCCCCCGGGCTTCGGGAAGGGTGCCTCCATGCGCTTCGTCAAGTCCGCGTGGGGCATGCGAGGTCGCTTCGGCCTGGCGGGTGTCCGTCTATTGGCCAAGTGGTGTCCGGTTCGATCCCGCGATCAGCAAGGACGCTCCGAAGAAGATCGGCGGCAAGATACCGAACAGCAAGCGTGTGACGTCATTGAGCAGGCAGCGATCTGCATGGGAACCAACATCCGCCGCACTCACCACGAGACGACAAGAGTATGCACATCTGTGCCGTACAGGAGCCGTTGCGCTCTACTCGCAGGTTCGTCTCTTCCTGGGGCCACGTACCGCTGTGTGGCTGTCACACCTTCCGCAGCTGTTCGGTAAATGCGGGTGGTGGAACCGCTCACAGCAATGAAGGGAGGACGCAGTCCACCGATGTCGCACGACAACTGCTCGCGCTTTCCTTGGCGGGCAGGGACGGCCTCAAGGCATTCGCATCCCCAGGTCCCAGCCGTCGCCCCTGACCGTCCGAAGGCCGCCGTCTATGTCTCCTGTCCGGCGCGCGTCCAGGCTCCCGCACCGCGGATGCTGCTGATGTCCGGGTGGCGCGCATCCGGTTCGCGGTACCGGCTGCAGGCCGCCCGCAGCAGGGAATGGCCCCACCGCACGGTGCTCTTGTGCCCGTCCGCACCCGCCCCGTTTTCGTACGACTCCAGGCTTGAGCCGCAGAAAGACGCATGATGCCACGACAAGACCATGGCGAGCACGCCGACCCTGCCGCAGCCAGTGTGTCTCTGGCAACCGAGGCCGCGTTGCTCGAGGCCCGTCTCCATATACTCCGAGAGACAATTGACACTGTCGACGCACGCATCAAGGAATCCTCCGACGCGCTGCGGCTGCTGCGCCGGGCACCCGCCGCCTCCACCGGAGCTGCAGACAGTGAGGATCACAGCGGATCACCTGGCCGAAAGGACACCGGCGGTCTCACAGACAACGCGTGCGGGGAGCGGCCAGAACGTTCCATGACCTGCCGGCCGTGAAGGGGCAGGCGGGCAGCAGGACTCGGCCCCCGAAACCAGTATCGGCGTGGCCCCCCGGTTTGGGGGCAGCGCCGCCGGGACGGTGGGCAGAGTACCCTCAGATTGCTGACAGCGAGTGTTTCCCTATCCATTGCCTTTGCCGCGAACAGTGGCAATAATTGGCGGCATAGCTTTTAGTGCGTGCTGGCCGCTCCTGCCGCCACGGCGCAGCCTTCCTGGGGCAGGCGACCTGGGCTGCCTCGTGCCCCATTATCAGTGAGATCAGTCTCCTACCGAACCCTTGGGACCCGTCTGGTACAGCTACATCCCGGTGAGGTCGCTGCATATGATGTCGTGGTTACCCATTCCCGCGTCCAGACCGAGCGGCACCGTAAGTGTGCCGGGGCGCGGTACGAAGGGTTGAGGATGAGAGGAACACATGGTCTCTGTAACCCACGCGACGCATGACATCGAGATCACCGCTGATGGCCTTCAAGAGGACCTCGCTCGCCTGCAGGTCCAGAAGCAGGCGCTGGAAAGAGAACTGGCTGCGGTCGTGGCGCATCTCGGCTCGGTGCAGCGGGCCCTCAGTGCCCTTGAGACCCTGATGCTCAACCCAGTCGCTACGGCCTCGACGCGCACGGCCGGTGCTGCAGCCCCGGAACGGGGCCAGGGTGCGACGCCCATCGAACCGCAGACAGACAGTGCCTCCTCCGGGCTTGCTGACGTCACGGCGAAGTCCGCGCTGCGGGCTCAGAAGCCGGAGAGCGGCAAGGACGCCGAACGTTCCGCTGCCGTCGGCACCGACTCGGACGGGCACAAGAAGTACGGCCAGCTCACCGAACAGATCATGGAGTACTTCGCCGAAGTCGGTGACGCCGACGTACGGGCCCGTGACGTTGCCGCGGCTCTCGGTCGTGACACCGACAGCGGAAGCATCAACGGCGTCCGCAGCACACTCGACCGTCTTGTCGGTGCGTCCCGTGTCCAGCGGACCGGCCGAGGCCTCTACCGCGCCAAGCGTTCCTAGGCGTACCCTCCTGGCCGATGCACGGACACAGACGGCAAACGGTCCTCACCGCCGAGTCTGAATGTGCGGCACCCGAGAAGGTGATGAACACACCTTTTGCGCGTGTGACACTCGACGCGAGGCTCGGTCGTTGCAGCTGTCTTCTTTTCGTACCGTCTGCTGCCGGTTGCGAGGAGGAGGCCTTGGCCTGTGCGAAGGCTGCGGGCAGGAGCCATATCGATGGAATGCGCTGCAACCTGGCAGGCATGACCGAGCTGGAGCCTCATCAACATCCTTGCCCGGTGTACTGCGGTAATTTTCCAGGTGGCTGTCCTGTCAGGACGGCGTCCCCCTTTGGCTCGTGACACTCCCCCATCAGCGGCCGGACAGCCACTTCAGGTTGGCCGACGGGCAGATCGCGGCACCGTCGTACGTCGGCATGGTCGGCAACGAGGTGTGGCGGGTGGAACCGCGTCCCGAGGAAGACGGCCGCACGGCGTTCGCTCGCTGACGCGCGGACGGTGTGACGGAGTCGCTGCTGCCTGCGCCCTGGGATGTGCGCAGCCGGGTCATCGAGTACGGCGGCCACCCCTGGGCCGCCGCGAGAAGCGGGACGGGAACGCTTGTCGTCTTTGTCCAGGGCGGGGACCAGCGGCTGTACGTTTCCGCGTCGAGCGGGATCTGCGCAGCGCTCTGCCGCTGACCTCGGTGTCCTGCGCATCAGCCGGAACGACCGGGACTCGCTGGCGTCGAAGTGCCGGCCCCACACCGTGATGGGTCTGGCTTCACGGAACGCGTCGTTTTCAGCGCTTCTCCGCGTCGCCGGGCCAGACTCCGATGTGGTCCTGTTCCAGCTCCAGCATCACCCGGTGTTCCATGGCCAGGGCCGCCGTGTACTCGGCGGGCAGCTGTAGCCGGCCGGCCCGGTCCAGTGTCGCGTACTCGCGTGCCACCACGGACTCGTGTCCCTCAGCGTCGATTTCGGTGCGGCGCAGCACCTCCGACGACGTACGGCCGTCACGGATCGCAACGGTTCGGCGGACCTCGCTCGCGACCCCCTGGTCGTGCGTGACGATCACGATCGTTGTGCCCAGCTCGTCGTTGGCGCGGCGGAAGGCTGCAAAGACCTGCTCTCCGGTCGCGGAGTCCAGCTCGCCGGTGGGCTCGTCGGCGAGGAGGACGGACGGGGAGTTGGCGAGGGCGACGGCGATCGCGACGCGCTGCTGCTGGCCGCCGGACATCTGCTGTGGGCGGTGGTCACGGCAGTCGGCGACACCGAGCATGGACAGCAGCTCCTGCGCGCGTTCGGCCTTCTTCCCCGTACGGCCGCGCAGCTGCATCGGAAGGGCCACGTTCTGGGCCGCCGTCAGATACGGCAACAGGTTGCGCGCCGTCTGCTGCCAGACGAATCCGACGACGTCGCGGCGGTAGCGCAGCCGGGCCTGTGCGCCCATCGTGAGCAGGTCGCAGCCCGCGACCTTCGCGGCGCCCGCGGTGGGGACGTCCAGGCCCGCGAGGATGTTCATCAGTGTCGACTTGCCGCTCCCGGACGCGCCGACCAGGGCCATCAACTCGCCCTCCTCGACGAGGAGATCGAGCCCCTGGAGCGCTTGCACCTCCACGCCGTCCGTGGAGAAGATCCGTACGAGCCGGTCGCAGGCGATCAGCGCGTCGTGCCCGTACGCGGGCCGGTCACGGCGCGCAGCCGCCTGCTGCTCCAGCTCCGCCAGCGTGGTCGTCGTCGTGTCGGTCATCGCATATCTCCTGCCCTGAGTTCAGTGATCGATCCGCAGCGCCCCGCCCACCATGCCTGTCCCGCAGCCACCGCCCCCGCCAGCGCCACCGCACCCAACGCGGGCAATGTCAGCGACCACGCGTCGGCACGCAACGAGACATCGGCCTCGGAAGCGAGGCCCGGAACGGAAGCGAGCGCCAGTTGGGTCAGATCCACTCCCGGTGCCAGCAGCCAAACCGTTGCCCAGCCCACCAGGAGGCCGCCCAGAGCGGCCACGGCCGCCTGCGGCAACGCCTCCAGAAGAAGGAGCCGGCGGCCCTGTCGACGGGTGAGGCCCATGGTGCGCAACCGGGCCAGGAGAGCGATCCGTTCCGGCGCGGACTGGAGCAGCGAGAGCAGCAGCGCCAGCACGGCGTAGCCCGCACCCGCGGCGATCGCCGCCGCGTAGATCCGTTCGGTCCCGGTCTGCAGGGGCAAGTCGGCGAACGAGGCTCGCACCTCACTGCGCAGCTGCACGTCGACATCTTTTCCCCCGGCGCGTGCGGCTGCCTGCAGCGCTCTGCCGTCCAACTCGTCACCAGAGGCCAGGAGGACCGTGGTCGCGACACGTTGCCTCAGCTTGGAGGCATCCACGAGGAGGAATTCGGGTACGACGACCCCGGGCATGCGGCTGCGCACCGCCACCACCCGGACGGTGAAGTCTTCGCCGACCAGCCGGATCAGCTGCGGTTCGCGGCCAAGCGTCTCGGCTACGCCTGGCGAGGCGATCGCGTTCAGGACCGCGCCCGGGCTCTCCTGACGTGCTCGGTCGGGGAACGTGTCGGACCCCAGTTCACGGGTGATCCGTGCGTAGGACTGCGGTTCCACCCCGACCAGTGCAGGGGACAGATCGCCCTTGATCGGGTGGGCTCGGGGCAGGTCGAACGTGGGTCCGATCCGCACAGGGGCAACCGTCCGGACCCCGGGGACGTCCCGCACCGCCTGTTCGAGGCCGTCCGGAAGGGTCCCCGTCCCGGACGGGCCCGGGCGGGAGATCCTTGCGTCCGCGCCCACCGTCAGCAGCGCGCCGTGGTCCCGTGCGTCGGCGACCCCCGACAACACAGCACCTCCGAACGCCGCCGTGGTGAGGGCGATCAGCAGGGCCAGCAATGGCAGGACACCTGTCGCCGAGGACCGGCCGGCCCGAGCCAGCGAGAGGAAGCCGAGCGCTCCGCGCAGCCGTCCGGCCGGTCGAGCCGTCCACCGCAGGGGCAGGGGGTACAACCGTGCGAGCACCAGTGCCGCGATCAGCCCGACCAGCACCGGGCCCGCGCTCGCCAAGTGGTCGCCCGAGTCGCTCGTGCCGCGGCGGCGAAGGGTCACCACGGCACCTACGGCGAGGAGCAGCAGGCTCAGTTCGGCGACGGTACGCCGACGGCCGGGCCGGGCCTTGACGGCGTCGGCTCGCTCCGCGCGGATCCGGGGCCTGCGGTGCAGCACAAGCGCACAGACCGGCAGCGCCAGGCAGGCGAGCACCGTGACCGCCACCACCCCCACGACCGCCGGCACCAGCCGCCCTTCGGGCACCGACAGGATGGCGGCGACCAGGCCGGCGCCGGATGCCGGCAGGGCGACGACGCCCGACTCGATGAGCAGCCTGCCCCCGATGCCGCGCAGCGACCCACCGCGCGCCCGCAGCAACGCCAGCTCGGCGCCGCGCCGTGCAGCCGACAGCCCACCGGTCATCGCCAAGGTCACTGCCGCTACCGTGCCGGTCCCGATCGCTGCCACCGCCACGACGGGGCGGACTGCGGAGCGCATCTCCCTGTGGGACGCGAGGATGTCGTCCATGTCGGTGGTCAAGGAAGCGTGTCGGCCGGCCGCTTCCTTGAGGCGGAGTAGATCCGGTCCGCTCTCGAGCGAGGCCACGCGGTCGCTGAGGAGGGGGAGCTGTTGAGCCGTCAGCCTGGAGACGTCCGGCGCGATGCGCCAATAGGCATGCGGCTCGCCGAGGGTACCCAGCAGCGCGGGCGCCGCTTCGGGGGCGATGAGCAGCCCCGCCTTCCAGTACACGAGCGGAGGACGACCGCCCTTGGAGGCCAAGCCAGGGTTGCGCAGAGTCTGGTCGGCTGACCAGTAGTTGCCCTTGGGTCGTATGGGGTCGACGACGCCGGTGATGCGCACGGCCAGAGCTTGACTGTCTGACGTACCGATGTGAACCAGGGAGCCTACGTGCATCCGCATCACTTTGGCCGTTACGGGTGTCACGACGGCCTCGAGCTCCTTCGTCCGCATCGTCAGGCCGGCCGGGGCGGTCGGCAGCCGTCCTGTGCGGATGGTGGAGTGACGGGCGAGACCGGCCTGTGCGGCGAGGGTGAACTCGGGCGGGAGCCCATCGGGGCGCGGCAGCCAGGCCTCCTGGCCGACCAGAAACTCGCTGGTCTGGACGCCGTACGCGGACTGCGTCGTGTCGGCGCGTACCGGTGCGGGCAGGAGCGGCAGAACCTTGCGGTACGCAGCCGCGATCACCTGTGGACGCAGTGCGTCTTCCCTGGCGGACTGCGGAAGTTCGAGGCCGGGTTGCGGCGTGGACAGCTCCAGCATGCTGCGGGCCGGACGCGCGCCGGAGACGTCCTGCCGCAGGCTGCTGGACTCGTTGGTGTCGATGGCTCGCGGGAACGCGGCGGCCAGGAACGCCGTCAGCAGGACGAGCGCAGCGAAGGCGAGTGCGGAGCCCGGCGCGGTGCGCAACCGTGTCCTGGTCCATGGCGCGATCGGGCGCTGAGGCGTGATGTGCGGCCCGCCCGTACGGGTGGTCATCTCAGGCATCTCCCTGGTGGCGCAGCGTCACTGCGGGTTCGGCGCGGCGCAGAGCGGTGACGGCAACAGTCAGCAGCGGCAGGAAGGCGACCCCGGCCAGCAGCAACGTCACGTGGGACAGGGGTAGTTCGACCAGAATGCCGGGGGCCGGCCGGGTGGCGCGTCCGGTGAGGACGATCAGCGGCACCACCGCGCGGGTCAGTGCTGTCCCCAAGGCGGCGCCGGCCAACAGCGCCATGGCGATCAGTACACTCTGCTCGGCAGCGACCGACCAGGCAAGTCGACGCCGCGATGCGCCCAGGGCGTTCAGAACGGCCAGCTCTGCGGAGCGTTCGCGCAGAGAGCCGACCGCGCCGACGGCGAACCCGATCGCGGCGAGCACCGCGGCCGCGAGCGCGACAGCCGGCAGCGCCTGGCGCGGCCCTGCACCGAGCGGGTCGTCGAACAGCTCCTCGGCGACCTCGTCGCGCACCAGAACGTCGGCAGGATCGGCATCGGGCCGCTCGCGCAACGCGTCGGCGACCGCGGCGGTCTTTCCGGGAGCGGCTCTCAGCCACCATTCTGTGGGGGCGGGCGGGGCGCTCCCACGACGTGCGAACAGCTCGTCGACGGCGCGGAGATCCAGCAGCAACGCGCCGCCGTCGGTGTCCGTGGCGGCCGGGCCTGTGGTGGAGGTGGATTCGTCGGAGCCTTCCGGGGCATTGGCGTTCGCCTCGGGGCCAGTGATCGGCAGCTGCCTTACGGTCCCGACGACCTTCACCCGCACGTCCTCGCCGGCCAGGGTGACGTCGACGCTCTGGCCCCGCCGCGCGCCCGCCGCCCGCAGGAACGCGTCCGTCGCGATCGCGGCGAGCTGCCGGGGTGGGGTGGGCCGCTCGGCCGTGAGGCGGAACTCCGTGCTCTCTGTAGGGGGATACGGAGCATCCTTGTCCACTGTCGATGCAACGCGGTACGCAGCGGTCAGCGGCCGCGCCGCCGAGGGCCGCCATGCCGTCGGCGGCTGCGCGATGCCGTTCAGAGTGCCGGTGCTGCTGCCCTGCCAGCGCAGCCCGTTCGGCACGGCGACAGCACGCGACCTCGCACGGTCCGGGCCCTGGGCGAGCACCTGCTCCACGCTGAAGCGCAGGTTGCTGTTCATACCCGGCAGCACTTGGCCGTCCAGCCTCAGCCCCGTGATCGTCAGGGGCCCCACAGGGGCAGCGCGCCCGCCCCCGCCCGTCCTGTCGAGATCCAGGGTGCGTGCGTGGACCGCGCCGTCGGCCGCGACCGTCCCTGCGGGCAGCCTGTGCACCAGCCCGTAGCCGTCCTCCACCACCACGGTGGCTGTGGCGACGAATCCCTTCGGCGCCGATTTCGTCCGCTCGTCATGAAGGCGTAGACGGAGGGTGATCCGGCTGGTGCCGTCGGGCAGCACGAGACCAGGCCGGGCGTCGGCCCCGTGGGAGCGGACGGCGGCCAGCAGCCGACCGGCCTTCCCCTCGGATTGGTCCTCTCGCAGCAGCAAGTGCTGTTCTGCTTGTGCAGTGTCCAGAGCCAACACGGTGGCGACGCGGTTGCCCGACAAGCCAAGTGCGGTGCGGTGAGCGGGCGCGGCGGCCAGGACTCCTGGCTGGGACGCGTACTGACCGGCGTCACCCGGGCTGACGAGATCGTTGTCCCGTACCCGCATCGAGGCCCCGACACGAAAGTCGGCCTGATCGCCCTGCGAGCGGTCCCACGAAGCGCTCTGCCCGATGGCCAGCATGCCCATCGACACCGCGAGCACCAACAGCAGGACCGGCCCCGCGCCGCGCTGTGGTCGACGGCTGAACTGCCAAGCCGCAAGTGCGGCGGACAGCTTGCGTCCGCCCGCCGCCCTGCGCTCGACGAACCGCGCAGCGGGCGGCATCAGGCGGAGGATCAGTACCGTGCCCGCCAGCAACGCCAGCGCGGGCGTGACGACCAGCAACGGATCGACGCCCAGGCGGCCGCTCCGGTCATCACTGAGTACACCCGTGCCGGAGTCTGACGTCTGACGGTTCAATTGCCAGTACGCCACAGCGGCGACGGCCAACAGCGCGATGTCCGCTCCTGCACGCAGCGGTGCGGGCAGCGCTGCGGCCCGACCTCGGCGCCGGTCGGCGCCGGCTGACACGACGGGTGCCACCACCGCCGCGGCACAGCATACCGCGACCAGACCCGCCACCAGCCAGACGGAAGGTCCATCGGCGTCATCGAATCGCAACCCGATGCGGCCGAGCGAGGAACGTTCCACCAGCTGTCGGGACAGCGGACCCGCGAGCAGCGGTGCGCACACGGCCGCCGGCAGGGCCAGCAGCACCGCCTCCAGCGCGACGAGGCCCGTGATCCGGCGGCGCGAACCTCCGCGGGCCCGCAGCAGTTCGGTCTCCCCGGCCCGCTCGCTGCTCAGCAGGCGAGCGACCAGCATCAGCGCGCACGCAGCCAGCACCACCAGCTGCACTGCGACGATCACCAGAGTGGAGCGGGACACCGTCAGGGTGCGCTCAGCCTGCACAAGTACCGTCGGCAGGCCGGTGCGTACGGTGACCGACCCGGCGAACACCGGGTCCTTGCGCAGCGCAGTAGATCCGCGTTCGGCAGCGGATCGCAGCGCTTCGATCCGTTCGGTGCCGAGCCCGCGTAAGTCGGCCGTGGCCAACCAGGCAGTGGCCCCCTGCGATGTCCGAGGCGAGGCGAGCACGGACGGATCGGCCATCAGCGGCCCGTACGTGGTGAAGGCGAGGGTACGCACCCCGCGCCCGCCGAGGCTGTCCAGCTGCCAGTACGGGTCGGTCGCGTCGGCGGCCCGATAGAAGCCGGTGATGCGTATGTCCACCGTCTTGTCCGACACCCGGTCGGCAAGCGTCAACTGGGCACCCGGCCGGAGCCTCAGTTGTTTCGCGGCTGCCTCGGGGAGGGCGACCGGCAGAGGCTGCGCCGCTGTCCCGACGGGCCCGGGCAGCTTTCCCTCGACGAGTTCGATCCGCGACCGGTCCAGCACCGCGAACTCCGTGAGGTCGGGGAGCTCGGCGCCGGCGACCGCACCCGTCAGTTCACGCGGCAGCGCATAGGACCCCGAGCGCTCGAGGTCATGCACTGTGACCGGCAGACCGTCGAAGGTCTGCCGTGCGCCCCGCTCCACGGCCTCCGCGGCCGCGTGCTGCCGATCGGACGGGACGTGCGCGCTGACGACGAGAGCGGCGGCCCCCGCATCCCGGTGGCCGAGACTGTGTTGCAACGCGGCTTTGCCCACGGCGCCGGAGAACGCGACAAGCACGGCAAGGACGCACGTAGTCAGGAAAACAGCCAGCAGGGAAGCTGCCAGGAGCAGACGGTGGGCTCTGACACGTAGAAGAATGAACCCCGTCACACTGCTTCCTGCCTCTTCTCTCAGGACCTGACCACGTTTTGTCGCACGGAAACATAACATGTGACACTGGACAGGAAACGGTTGAGTGTTCAAGACTCGTGTGATCGCGATCTGAACCTGTACGGGGCCGGCGACCGTGTCCGCGCACCCACAGGCGACGACGCTTGAGCTGCGAACCAGGCCTTCTCGGCCATCCGAACCTCCGTCGCTCGGAGGCACGGCCTGCTCTCCATGGCGTCCTGCCACGATCAATTCCGAACAGGCATCGTAGGCGTGGTTGGCACCGCGCACCGTCGCGGTTCCTGCCCCAGACCGGGGCGCCGCACCGCATCAGGACAGGAGATCCGTATGTCGAGGAGCTCGAGTGGGAGCACGACCGGCAGCTCGACCGCAGCGCCGGCGCTGCGCGGCAACGGTCAGGCCGGTGTGGAGGAGCCCGCCCGCGCGCCGATAGTTCGCGTCGAGAACCTGCACCGCTCGTACAGCAGCGGCGCCGCGGCCGTGCATGCCCTGCGCGGGGTGTCCTTCGAGATCCCGCGGGGCGAGCTCGTCGCGCTGAAGGGCCGGTCCGGGTCCGGTAAGACCACGCTGCTCAATCTGGTCGGCGGCCTCGACAGCCCGGACGAGGGACGCGTCACCGTCGACGGCACGGACCTCGCCGGGCTCTGCGAGGACGGCCTGCTGGCGCTACGCCGCGACCGCGTCGGCTTCATCTTCCAGTCCTTCGGTCTGATACCCATCCTCAACGCTGCCGAGAACGTCGGTGTACCGATGCGGTTGAGCAAGGTGAGTCCCCGCCGGCGCGAGGGGCGCGTCGCGCTGCTGCTCTCGCTCGTCGGCCTCGCCGACCACGCGGCACAGCGCCCCGGCGAACTCTCCGGCGGGCAGCAGCAGCGCGTGGCCATCGCCCGGGCGCTCGCCAACCGCCCGGCCCTGCTGATCGCCGACGAGCCGACCGGCCAGCTCGACGCGGAGACAGGCCTCGCGGTGATGGAGCTGCTGCGTGCCGTCGTGCGGAGCGAGGGCGTGACCGCGCTGGTGGCCACGCACGACGCTCAGCTGCTGGGCCTGGCTGACCGGGTGCTCGAACTGAGCGACGGTGTGATCACCGAACACTGATCGGCGCACGACCAGTCCACTACCGGGATGACAACAACCGTACGCACGCGAGGAGTTGCACAAGCTGCCAGGCCCGGAGCACCGGAACCACTCATGCGGCCGTCCGGAAGACCGCTCCTCACCCACCCTGAGCCGACTCAGGCCGTTGAGCCGCCGGCTCGTCACTCCCCTCTGAGTTCACTGGGCGTCCTCGCGCTTCAACGCGAGGAACCCGGTCACCTCGGCGCGGAACTCGTCCGGACGCTCAAGGTGCGCCATGTGGCCGGTCTCGTCCAGGACCACGAGCTGTGCCTTGGCGATGCCCTGGTGGATCATCCGCGCCCAATGCGGCCCGCAGATGAAGTCATCCTTTCCGACCAGTACCGACGTGGGGCTGTGACAGCGGACAGTTCATCGCGGACGTCGAAAGGGTGACCTCCGCACTGGGCGGGCGCGGCGTACATCCGCAGCAACTGTCGGGCGGGTCCGAATTCCTCCTCACGACCCAGTAGTCGTAGAAGTGGGCCGGCGTGATCTTGCGCAGTACGGCAGTCGTGCCGTCGTCGGTCAGCTGATCGAGCCGAGCGGTGAGAGCAGCGACGTAACCGGCTACCTCGGGGTGTTCGTTGATGTGGCGCTGCACGAATCGTTCCAGGTTGGCGACTGCGGCCGACCAGAACCCCTCGTCCGTCACCGGCGAGGTGTCGTACAGGATCAGAGCTGCGACGCGCCCCGGGTGATCGAGGGCGTACCGCTGGGCAACGAACCCTCCGTGCGAGTGGCCGAGAAGCACGACGTCCGGCAGCGCGAGGTGCCGGATCACAGCGTGCAGAAAATGGGTGTACGTGGCCGGGGTGTATTCGCGAGGATCGGTCCGGAAGCCGGATGCGCCAGTTCCGACAGGCTCGATATAGACCATGGTCAGGCTGCGCTCGAGCAGAGGCATACGCAGATATTCCCAACTGACGCCGGGTCCACCGGAGTGGGCAATGCGCACCGGGCCGGTGCCGGCGACGTGGTACCGCTGTTCGATGCGTGACGATTCGTGCCGGACAGTGATCGTGTGAGTGCCGGGGGCGAGCGGCGGCGCAGGGTCCTCGGGAGGGCAGGGAACAGCCATGGCTCAGGCGAGACGTTCACACTTCCCAGATGTTGCATCAAGAACAGTGACCACTCAAGATATTGTGATGCTCGTCATCACCATGTTTTACCCGACTTGTGGGGAGCTGGGTGATCGCACACATGCAACTGACGCCCGTTTCATACTGGTTCCGCGGCCCGCGGTGATCGAGTTACAGCAGGCAGCGGACCGATCGGTCGTGGACAGTATCCGTGGTCACGGGAGAAGTGACACTGTCACCCAACATATGTCACAAGCAGCCGTGGGCGTGTGCGGGGTGAAGAAAAGCTTTGGTAGGCTGATCACAGCGTTTCGGACGCCATGCGCACGATCCCCCGTGAAGGCGTCCGAAACGCGTTGACATCCACGGCCCGCGCTGAGCGGTGAGGTCATGCACTGAGCGACCCACGGACACGACGACGGCGAACCGGACTGCTCGATTCCCGAGGCCGGCCGGCACGAAGCGCCTCGGTCGGCAGTGGACACAAGCGGAGTTTGGCCTCGTGCTGGTGCGCCGGGCAGGCCTGGCGAGGCCCACAGCCGGCCAGACGCTCCGAGCCGGTGCAGGCGGCACCCAGGACGGGCAGCGCCCCCTGTCCACGGCTTTCCCGTGCCCCCGCTCCCCACAGGCGCAGCGCCTAGCGCCTCACCCAGCAGGCTCCCGGCACGGATGCCGCCGGGGAGCTTCCACCGTGTCATCCCACCGGCACACACCCAGCCCGCTGCCCTCGTGTCCCTCCAGGCTCGGGTCCTCGCCCAGAGCGGTGATCCCGAAAGCAAGATCAAGACAACGTGTTGACGATCTGCAAGCTCTTGGGTAGGAGATTTCAGCCAACCGGGCAGAAATTCGGGCGCAGCACCCCGCTGCTGCTGGCGTTCTCCATCACCATCGTGAAAATCGACGCCGCCAGAACTCCGATCGGGCCGAAGATCCGGATCAGGAGCACAGTGGCTGCCGCTATAGCCCTCGCCATCAGCGTCACAAGCCCCGCAATGCCCAGAAAGGGACCGGGTAAGGCTCCGAGGGCCATACCCGCGATGAGAACTCACGTTCGGGGACACCGAAATGGTAATCGGCACTCGGTTCCGGTTGTTCGAGATTTCGTCATCAAGATCGGCTCCACTCTCAGCCCTCCCGTCCGCAAACTGGCCGTGACGTCGGCGGGTTCCCGTCGTGAAACCGCTTCGGATTTGGCAGAATCCGGGAGAACCGGCGGAGTGATGGTCATCGTCACATGCACAGGCCGACTTGGGACATCAGTGGTCTGCACGACTCGGGCATGCAATGAATGGGGGCACCATGAAGATCGTAATTATCGGCGGGACCGGACTCATCGGCTCGAAACTGATCACCAAGCTCAAAGCGCACGGCCACGATGCGGTTGCCGCGTCTCCGAACACCGGCGTCAATACCATTACCGGCGAAGGCCTTTCCGAAGCGCTGGCCGGCGCGGACGTGGTGGTCGACGTGACGAATTCACCGTCGTTCGAAGACCAGGCTGTCATGGACTTCTTCACCACATCGACGGCGCACCTGATCGCTGCGGAGAAGGAAGCGGGCGTCAACCATCACGTCGCCCTCTCCATCGTCGGTGTCGAGCGCCCTTCGGACGGGGGCTATTTCAAGGCCAAAGCCGCGCAGGAACAGCTGATCCGGGACTCGGGAATGCCGTACTCGATTGTGCATGCGACGCAATTCTTCGAGTTCCTCGGTGGCATCGCCGACACCGCGACCGACGGCGAGACCGTCACGCTTCCGCCCGTGTCGTTCCAGCCGGTCGCCGCCGATGACGTCGCGGCTGCCGTCGGACGGACGGCGGTCGGCGCGCCCGTGAACGGCATCGTCGACATCGCCGGACCCGAAGTCGGCCGCTTCGACGAAATCGTCGGCCGCGTCCTTCAGAGCCGCAACGACCGCCGAAGGGTCGTCGCAGACCCGGCCGCCCCGTACTTCGGAGCCCACGTGAGCGAGCGATCCCTCATCCCCGAGGGGGTCTCCCCTCGTGGCGAAATCACCCTCGACGCCTGGCTCGAAGCCTCCGCCAAGTAGCCCGCCCCGCAATGTGAAGGTGCAGCACTTCTGTGATCGCCCGCCGTGAGTGCCGCACGCATCCGGCCTCGGCTTCACCGCTGGGTCGTTGAGCGCACCATCCCCTGGCTCCACGGATTCCGACGCCTCCGCGTCCGATGGAGCGACGCGACGACATCCACGAGGCTTTTCTCGGACTCGCCACCTGCCTCATCACCCCCCGACACGTCCAACGCCTTTGTCGGGACCCCATATATGGCAGAGATCGGCTGACGAGAGATCGCCATATACGAATCTGCGAGGGCTGAGAAGCCCTGTGGTCGCTGGGTGACGGAATGCCGGGGCCTGGCGGTTGTGCGGTCAGCGAGTTTTGCTGCGGCGTATCGCGAGGCGGCCGAAGACATAGCTGGCCTTCAGCGGGATGACTCCCAGGACGGTTCCGATGACCCAGTGCTTCCACGGACCGGACGCCGGCAGAAGTCCGGCCAGGCCCACGTGGACGGCCACGACCAGCACGATGATGGCTATGACGCCGAGCGTCACGCGCCGTCGCGGATGGGGGACGGCTTTCTCCGCCGGGGCGGGAGCAGCGGTGGCGGAATCGTCGGCTGGTCATCGGTGGTTTCGTCCCGTTGCCAGGTGACTTGCAGTGCGTCGCGCTTGCCGATCTTCTGCAGGCGCGCGGCCATCAGGCGCTGGAGATACCGGAGGCTGTCCTGGTCTGTGAGAGCCGCACCAAGCGTTGCAGCGGACGCGCATCCCAGCCCTCCTGTGCAGCCGGGGCTCAGCGGTGCCGTGGGCGAGTTGCCGGTCAAGGCCCCACCCTTTCGGCCGCCACTGCGCTCAGCTGACGGCAGAGCCGAACCGCTTTGGCAGCCGGCTGAGCAGTTTCTGCTGATCTTCACCGACCCACGCTCCGTGGCCCTCCGGCCGCAGCAGGGCGGCAGGCACGTCCGGTTCCTCGCAGGCCGACAGCGGCCTTGGTGACCGAGTTGGCATCAGTCAAGGCTGCGGCCCTGTCACAGATCAGAGCGCTGTCCGGTCTTTTAGTCAAAAGGTGCAAATCGGGTCGGATCGATGCCTCCATCCCGCCCCGTCGGTCCCGGTCACCACAGCCGTCCGTGCACCAGTTTCCTGCACCTCCACGCCACCTCTCCCCACCTACCTGAGGGCAACAGTACGATGATCAGCAAGGGCAATGTAACACTCAGTGATCAACTGAACACATACGAGACCTCCGAGTCGGCAGTCGCGATGTTCGACGGGCATGGGACGGTGGTCGCATGGACGCAGGCCGCCGAGCGGCTCGTCGGGTACTCCGCCAGGGACGCAGTGGGCCGCTCGACCGCACTCGTTCTGCCATTTTCCGAGGAAGCGCCGACGATATCGGCGTTCATCGAACAGTGCCGTGCTCAGAATGGCTGGTCGGGCACGACTGCGGTGCGCCACCGAGACGGCCACATGCTCAACATCAACCTGCGGATCTCGATGTTGTGGGGGCAGGACGGAACAGTCCGATGGCTCATCTCCGTGACCGACATCGGCACGCTCTCCAGCGAGGCAGCGGACGGATCGGTGCGGGAGGCGCTGCTCACCCGCGCACCGATCGGCATCGTCGTTCGTGACTCGCAGCTGCGCTGCACCTGGGTGAACGACACGATGGAGCGCCACGACGGCATTTCCCGTGACCGACGGCTCGGACGCCGATTCACCGATGCGCGACCCGATGTCAAGGCCGAAGCAGTCGAGGCAGTGATGCGGCAGGTACTCCACAGCGGCACCACCAAGGTCCACCAGTACCGGACGTGGCCGCCTACGAATCCACGCCAGGAGCACACCATGGCGGCTTCGTTCTTCTGCCTTCAGGACGCCGACGGACAAGCACTGGGGGTGTGCACCATCAACGTCGATGTCACCGAGAGCCGGCAGGCGCTCGAGCGCCTCGCCATCCTCAGCGAGGCCAGTACGCGCCTTGGCAGCACCCTGGACGTGATGCAGACCAGCCAGGAACTGGCCGACCTTGCCGTGCCCCTGCTCGCCGACTACGCCATCGTCGACCTGGAGCAGTCAGTCCCGTTCGGCGAGGGGCCCCCGGTCCGCATCGGCCCGATGGACGGGCGCCTCCCCGCGTTCCGACGTACCGGTCTGGCCTCGATCCACCAAGGGGTCCCGGAATCCCCGTGGATGCGCGGGGAGTCGGTCCCCGTGACGCCCACCTCACCCATCACCGACGTCCTGCGCACCGGGAGGTCCCACCTGGAGGCGATCCTGGACACCGCTCCGGGCACGTGGATCGACGAGGACCCGGCACGAGCGCAGAAGATCCGTGAGAACAGCATGCACTCCCTGATGATCGTACCCATCCAGGCGCGGCGCGCCCTGCTGGGCGTGGCGTTGTTCGTACGCACCGAGGACCCGGTGCCGTTCCAGGAGTTCGATCTGCTCCTCGCCGAAGAACTCGTCTCTCGCGCTGCGATGTCGATTGACAACGCTCGCCAGTACGCGCGCGAACACACCGCGGCCCTCGCGCTGCAACGCAACCTGCTCCCTCACCGTTTGAAGGGCGGCGCGGCGGTCGAGGCTGCCTCACGCTACCTGCCCGCCGACATGGACCACGGCGTCGGGGGCGACTGGTTCGATGTGATCCCGCTGTCCGGCGCCCGGGTGGCTCTCGTCGTCGGCGATGTGGTCGGACACGGCATCAACGCCGCCGCGACCATGGGCAGGCTCCGTACCGCCGTCCACACGCTCGCCGACATGGAACTGCCCCCCGACGAGCTGCTGGCCCACCTCGATGACACGGTCCAGCGACTGGCCGAGGAAGACGCCGATGCCCCGGACGAGACCCCCACGGTGGTCGGCGCCACCTGTCTGTACGCCGTCTACGACCCGGTCACCCGGAAGTGCACCATGGCGCGGGCCGGGCACCCGCCGCCCGCGATCGTCGACCCGCAGGGCCGAGTCTCCTTCCCTGATCTTCCCACCGGAACCCCGCTCGGCACCGGGCTGGGGGTCCCCTTCGAGGCCGTGGAGGTGGAGCTGCCCGAGGGAAGTCTCCTCGCTCTGTACACCGACGGCCTGATCGAGACCCGCGACCACGACATCGACGTGGGAATGGATCGCCTGGGCGCCGCCCTGGCACAACCGGATCGGTCCCTGGAAGACCTCTGCACCCGCGCGACGGAGACCATCCCGGGGCAGGCACCGTGCGACGACGTCACACTGCTCCTGGTCCGCACCCGCTCGATCAGCCCAGCGAAGGTCGCCTCCTGGACGCTGCCGAGTGACGAGACCGCGGTCCGCGACGCCCGGCACCTGGCAGCCTGTCAGCTGGCCGAATGGGGCCTGGACGGTCTCGAGGACACCACGAAGCTGATCGTCAGCGAACTGGTCACCAACGCTGTCCGCCACGGCTCCGGCCTGATCGGTCTGCGTCTGATCCAGCATCAAGTCCTGAGCTGCGAAGTATTCGACACCAACGTCGGCTCCCCGCAGCTGCGTCGCGCACGCACTACCGACGAGAACGGCCGCGGCCTCTTCCTGGTCGGTCAGCTGTCCCGCAGGTGGGGCGCCCGCTCGGTATCGGGCGGCAAGGTCGTCTGGGCCGAAGAGGACCTGGCCCCCGGCGTACCGAAGGCCCGTGCGTGTGAGAGTGCGGCTCTGGCCGAGGCCGGGGTCAGGTGAGGCCCGCGGAGGCGCCGTCGTCCCAGCCGTCCTGGGAGAGGATCCTGCGCGCTGTCCAGGCCGACGCTGATGCCGAGGGCCAGATCTACTGGAGCATGTTCAGCGGCGAGCCAGCTCCAGTCCTCGCCCCAGACGGTGGTCTCCCTGGCGCCGATGCGCTGGGGATCGGACCGGACGGTGACACGGCGGAGGGTCACGCCGTCGGGCAGGACGGGGTCAGCGGCAAGGTCTGTGGACTGTCAGCGAACGGATGCCCCGAACGCAGAGTGCGGTCCTCGGTGGGGCAGGGGCCGGTGCCCAGGATCCCGTTCTCCGACTCCAGGACCACTTCCACGCCCTCGGACAGATAGTTGGGGATCAGTGTCGGCAGCCCGAAGCCGAGGTTGACGTACTGGCCGTCGTCCAGCTCACGCGCGGCCCGGGCGGCCATTTCCTCACGACTCCAGCCCATCAGCCGCTCACCGACTCTCGTGCCGCAGGCACGGACACCGTGCGCTGCTCGATCTTCTTGTCCGCCGCCTGCTCCGCTGTGAGGACCACCACCCGCTGCACGAAGACCCCCGGCAGCTGCACCGCATCCGGGTCGTTCTTTTCCTCCCGTTCCGTCAGAACCTGGAACAGCAGTTCGGCGCCTCGCCGGTCGAGCTCCATGTATCCCAGCTCGTCGATGCAGAGAAGGTCGACGCGGCCGTAGCGCGCGATGGTCTTGGCCAGCAGCTTCTCGTCCGCGGCCTCCACGAGCTCGTTGACAAGCTTGGTGGCCAGCACGTACTTCACCCGGTACTCGTGCATCGCGGCCTCGGTGCCCAGCGCGATGAGCAGGTGCGACTTGCCGGTTCCGCTGTCGCCGATCAGACACAGCGGCAGGCCCTTCTTGACCCAGTCGCACTTGGCGAGGGTGTGGATGGCTGCCGGGTCGATGACGGGGTTGGCGTCGAAGTCGAACTGCCGGATCGACTTCTCGCGCGGAAAGCCGGCCGCCTTGATCCGCCGCTCGGAACGCCTGCGGGCCCGGTCGTCGCATTCGGACAGCAGGAGTTCGGCCAGGAACCCGCGATACGTCATCTGGTCACGGGCGGCGGCTTCGGCGAGTTCGGGGTACTGGGTGCGGATGGTGGGCAGCCGGAGCATCCGGCATGCCTGGTCCACGGCGGTGTCGGCGGCCTGTTCGGTCAGTCCGCGGTTGCGCTTGGCGGTCACGGTGCCTCTTCCTTGTATGCCTGGCCGTCGGCGGGACGCCGGCGGAATCGCAGCAGCTGGTCGTAGGCGGCCACCGACGGCAGCGGCCTGGGGTCGGGCGGCAGCGCGGCCAGGCGCCGCTCGGTCAGCGAGGTCACCGTCGCCCCGCCGTCCACCCGCCGCGGTGGGATGTCCTGGTCGGCCAGCTGTTCGGCGCCCTGGTCGGCCTCGCCCCACTTGCGGGCCTCCAGGGCGACCGCGTCGGCGGTCAGCGCGCCGGCCCGCAGCGCGGTCGCGATCCCGGCCACCACGTGCTCGTGGACCATGTGCCGGTGCAGCAGCAGGACGGAGATGAGCGCCCGGGTGCCCTCCGCGTCGCCGTGGGCGGTGCAGGCCGCCTGCCACCAGGCGTCGTGCACCGGGGTGAACTTGCCCGCCGACCTGGCCTGGTCCAGCGCGGTCGCCCCGGGCAGCGCGCCCGGTTTGCGTACCAGCGCCTCCAGGTAGTGGTCCAGCTCCAGTCGGGCGCCGCCCTTGGCGATCAGCCGCTCGTGGCGGGCGACTTCTTTGTGCGCGTCGTAGACCACGAGTTCGGAGGCGTGCAGCACGACCCGCACCATCCGGCCGATCAACCTGACCGGCACCGAGTAGCGGTTGGTGCGCACGCTGACCTGGCTGTAGCGGTTCACCCGTAGCGAGGACACCAGCCCGGTCTCGAACTCCTCCTCGGGCAGCGGGACCAGCAGCGGGCGCTCGACGGCGAACATCTCGCCGATGGTCAGCGCCCGTTGCATGATCCGGCGGGCGTCGTCCTCCGCGTCCCAGCGCTCCACCATCGCGTTCAGCTCGGCCAGCGAGGCGACCTTCGGGACGGGGACCAGGTGGTTCCTGCGGAACCAGCCGATCTGGCCCTCGACGCCGCCCTTCTCGTGGGCGCCCTCGATGCCGGGATTGCAGTAGAAACTGTTGATCGAGAAATGCGAGCGGAACGCCGTCCAGCGGTCACTTTCCACCCGGCCCCGGGTGCGGCCCAGAACCTGGCTGACCGCGGCCCGCAGATTGTCGTAGCGGACCTTGCCGCGCGGCACGCCGCCCAGCACCTGAAGCGCGTGGACGTGGCCTTCCAGAAAAGCTTCCTGCCCGCACGAAGCAAAAATCTTGTGCACGGCCTTCCCACTGAACGAAAGGCGCAGCGAGAACAGGAACACCTTGGTCGACACGCCGTCCAGGTGGATCCACACGTCCCCGAAGTCGACCTCCGCCTCATCCCCGGGACGGTGGGTCTGCGGCACGAACGCCTGCGGCGGCCCCCGGCCCTCCTCCACCCGGATCTCCGGACGGCGTCCGGCGATGTAGGCGCGGACCATCGAATACGTGATGCCCCGGGCGTCGTGCTCGTCGATCAGCCGGTCGAAGACCCGCTTGACGGTGTGCGCGGCGCGTCCAGGTCCTCCCGCAGGATCTCGTCGATTGTCGCCTTGAACGGATCCAGGCGCGAGATCCGGGGCGGAAGCTGCTTGCGCGGCGCCGGCCACACCGACTCCAGCGCCAGCGCCACCGTCCTGCGGCCCACCCCGTACTTGGCCGACAAAGCCCTGCTGGACAGCCCTTCGACCCGAGCGTCATGGCGTATCGCCGCGTACAACTCGACCTTCGAAAGGGGCACTTGAGCCACCCAGGGCTAGCTGATGCACCCCGATACTCCCACCGCAAGGCCCTCAGCGGAGTCAAAACTCACCGACATCAACTCTCCGCCGACAGCACTGGAGTCACAACCCACCAACACCTGGCCTCAACTCTCACCTACAAAGCCAATCATCCGAGTCCTGACGCTTTCTTCCATGAAAAGAGGAGCGGCGGGACCGAGGAAATCCTCATGAAGACATTCGTGCATCGGGGACAGGTCACCAAGGTGGTCTTCGGCAGCGGTACGTCCGGCCGTATACCTGAAGAGGTCGATGCTCTCGGCTGCCATCGAGTGCTCATCTTGTGCACACCTGGCCAAGTGGACCAGGCGGCAAGGACGCGCGATCTGCTCGGTGCCGCAGCAGTGGGAACTTTCGCCGAAGCGGCCGCCCATACCCCTGTCGAGGTCACGGAGAAGGCGGTCGCGTACGCCGGAACCGTGGGAGCGGACTCCGTGCTCGCCTTGGGCGGTGGATCGACCATCGGCCTCGGCAAGGCGATCGCCGTGCGGACCGGTCTGCCGCAGCTGGCGCTGCCCACCACCTATGCCGGCTCGGAAATGACCCCGGTCCTCGGAGAGACCGAAGGCCGCAGAAAGACGACCCGGCGGCTGCCGGAAGTGCTGCTCGACACGGTGGTGTACGACATCGACCTGACGCTCACGCTTCCCGTGGCGGTATCGGTGGTCAGCGGCATCAACGCGATGGCGCACGCCGTGGAAGCCCTCTACGCACAGGACCAGGACCCGGTCGCCTTCCTGATGGCCGGTGAGGCCCTCGATGCTCTTACACGATCCCTTCCGGTCATCGCGCGGCGTCCGGACGACGGCGAGGCGCGGGCGGATGCGTTGTACGGTGCGTGGCTGGCGGGCACGTGTCTCGGCACGGTGGGCATGGCACTGCATCACAAGGTGTGCCATGTGCTGGGCGGCACGTTCGGGCTTCCGCACGCCGAAACCCACGCGGTCGTCCTGCCGCACGTGGTCGCCTACAACGGGCCGTCGGCCCCCGGGGCCATGGCGCGCATCGCGCAGGCGCTGCCGTGGGCCGACGCCGCGAGCGGTCTCTTCGACTTCGCGGGGCGACTCGGCGCGCCCATGGCACTGCGGGACCTCGGCATGCCGGAATCGGGGATCGATCAGGCAGCCGAACTCATCGTGAGGGACGGCTACTGGAATCCACGACCAGTGGATCGGACCGCTGTCCGCGCCCTCCTGACTCGCGCCTGGGCCGGGGAGACGCCGTAGATGTCACCCGGCAACGAACATCCCCGGTCCCACTCCATCATCGACGACTCAACCACCACAGGAGCGCACAATGCGTGATCTGACCAGCGACACCGTCACCGAGGCTGTGATCTCGACCATGCGGGACACCAAAGACTCCCGGGTCGCCGAGATCCTGGAATCGCTGGTGCGGCACGTCCACACCCTCGTCCGTGAGGTTGAACTGACGGAGGAGGAGTGGGCCCGGGGCGAACCTCGCGCCCTTCGAGTACATCGACGGTTTCTGCAACAGCCTGGCGCATCCGGCAACGGCTCGGCTGGCTCAGCCCCGTCGAATTCGAGGAGAAGCAGTACTTTGGCGAAACGGCTGAACGAGCGAACCTGACACCCCCCTTCCCTTCAACACGTACTGACCAGGTGATCAGCATCTGCCGCACAGCGGGGATCCTCACCGGGAGGGTACGGCGATGGCATGGACGGAGACCCACATCACACAGCCCTTGGCGTCACACTTTGCCGGACTGCCCGGTCACTGTTGTGTATCTGCAACTGGGTTAGGAGATCCCATGGAATCGCGTCTCAACTACTACGCCAGTCCTCTCGCGGCCAAGGTGCTGAAGCACCTCGTCTCGGCCAGCAAAGTGCTGGCGGACTCGGCGCTGCCGGACACCATTCAGCACCTGGTGGAGATCCGGGCCAGCCAGGTCAACGGCTGCGGCTTCTGCACCGACATGCACACCAAGGAGGCCACCCACGCCGGGGAGACCTCGGTGCGGCTCAACCTGATCGCCGCCTGGCGTGAGGCGACGGTCTTCACCGAGGCCGAACGCGCCGCGCTGGAGCTGACCGAGCAGGGCACCCGGATCGCTGACGCGGCCGGTGGGGTCACCGACGAGGCCTGGGCGAACGCCGCCAAGCACTTCGATGGGGACCAGCTCGTCGCGCTGATGTCTCTCATCGCCATCATCAACAGCTACAACCGCATCAACATCATCAACCAGCAGCCGGCCGGCAGCTACCAGGTTGGCCAGTTCGGCTGAGCGACGGCGTACGGTCCGGCCGGACGTGTGCGCGTCCGGCCGGACGCGTACGGTCCGTCTCCGCGTTCATCCTCACCTCTGGTGGGGAGACGGATACGGAACGGCTCAAATGGTGAATGGGGGGTCTACTCCGCACCTACCTTTGGTGGGAAGCAACACGGTGTCCCTGCAAGCCTTTTCGGGCCTGAAATTATGCTGAGACACCTCACCACCATCACCCTCCGCGACAACTAGAGGCCTGATGCGGGACTGTAAGCAGCCATTTCTCTACCGATCGCGGTGAGCACTGATCTTCGCTCGCGGCGTACATGAAGGTAGGGCCCCCGCACAGCTCATGGGTCTCGAATCCATGCGAGCAACAGGAGGCCCTGTGCCGCAGTCTTCCGCGCTGCTGCCTGCCGTGGGCAACTCGGTTCCCCTGGCGCGTGACTGTCTCGCGCACGTGTCCAGTAACGCGGCCGACCGTCCGCAACGCGTTCTGCGTCACCCGTCGGACAGGACGGACGCCGAATGGGCCAAGGTCCGGGCCTTGCTGCCGATGCCACGTTGGCTGGAGGGCAGGAGCGGGCACCCGGAGGGCTGCTGCCATCGTCAGCGAGCTGCGCTCAGATCCCGCTCCGCGTGTCCGTGGGGACGGTGGTGCACCACCCGCTACACCACCAACGACCCGCCGCGCGGCACAGTTACACCGAGGTGAGCTGTGCACCGAAACGGACCGCGTCTCAGCGCCGTCAGGACGTTCGGAGCTCCGCAGCCGCTGTCGGGTTCCGGGCGGGCACCGGGACCTCGAACGACGAACGCCTGCGACTGATCACCCCGCACCTCCCGGCGACATACGCCTCGCGTCTGTTCGACGCCCAGGCCCGCCGGCGCATCGGAGCAGGAGTTGCAGAACATCGCCGCCGAGGAACTGCTCCGGAATGGGCGGTGATTCCGGTAGCTCATGGAGCCGGCTGCGGCCTGCGGCGAGCTCGGGATGTCGCACACACGGCGAATGCCCGCACCCAACGGTACGGGCCTTCGTGCTCCTGGTGCGCGTCGACGTTGTCAGCAGGCCGGGGCCGTGAGGAGGGCCGGATCACTGGTGGTCATCATGGCTGGGTAACCCGTCGGTGTCGTCGTTCGGCCAGCTCCTCCGCGCTGACCACGGTGAGAACCGGGGTACCCGGCGCCGCGAACATGGTCACCACCAACTGCGACTGCGCGTCCGGAAGGTTGTTGGCGCCCTGATAGTGGATCACGTCGCCCCCAGGCTCGAACAGGGCGTCACCGGCCTTGAGCACCCGGGGTGGCTGCCCCTCCAGCTCGAAGAGAATCTCGCCCTGGGTCACGTAGCCGAAGAGCGGCCCGGGGTGCCGGTGCGGCGGCGCGCCCGGGTCACCGGGCGGCAGGGTGATCCGGATGGTTCTGGCCTCGGCACCGGCCTGGATCCGGGCCGCCGCCTCCGGCAGGGTCGTGATCACCTCAACGCCCGGGGGCAGGTGTGCGTGCTCAGCGCTCATATCTTTCTCCAAACAGGGACTGAGGCTGTCCACAACAAGGACAGGACGGCCTCCCTGTTTGTGACAGCCCTATGCGGCGAACCTGCCCAGGGCAGCACCGATCTCGACCTCGCCGCACTGTCACCGCAGACGAGACGAAACGCCGCCTCGAAGAGGTACTGCAGCACAACATCACTCGGAGTGAGAGGTCGTGAACGCAGGGCGACCACATGAAGGCCGGAGCCCAACTCGACGTTGAGCGGCGTAGCGCCTCACTAACGGTCTCGGGGGAAATTGAGCTTCGGGCGTGCTGGCCTGGCAGCTCGGCTGGTGGGTGATCAGCGGGCGGTATCGCGGACGAGGGCCAGTTCGGTGCTTGTGCGGCGGTGGGTGGCCCGCTGCGCGGATCGGTCGGAGACGAGTGAGGCGATCGCGAGATGAGTCTCAGCATAGGTATCGCGGCGTCCGTACAGCCCTTCTCATGTCACGGCCCGAACGGGACGATCACGATGTCCGCCAAGGCCGTAAAGAGGTGGACAGCTCTCCGGCGCTGGGCGACCATCTCCGCGATGAATAGCGAACCTGTCCCCATTCCCATCCCCAAACGTGTCCGCTTCGTCGAGCTCAACGCAAAGGCGCTGCGGGCTCTTGCCGACGGTGACCTCGCTGGCGGCAGTGCCGAGGCCGGGGTCGACCTTGACGAACACTTCGTCTGCGACCGGGCCTGCTGGATCTTCGGCCATCGCGCTGACCAGCTCGCCGAGGACCCGTCTGCCGCGCCCTGGATCACGCGGGCCGTGGTGTCCGAGCCGGACGGGGCCGTCGTCGGCGACGCCGGGTTCCACGGGCCGCCGGATGAGGCTGGCATGGTCGAGGTCGGCTACACCGTCGTGCCCGGGTACCGCCGCCAGGGCTATGCCCGCGCCATACTGACGGCGCTGCTTACCAGGGCCGCCGCCGAACCCGGTGTCAGGACCGTGCGAGCTCGTATCGGATCCGACAACAGCGCCTCCTTGGCAACCATCGCGGGCTTCGGATTCACGCGCGTCGGCGAGCAGGGGAACGAGCGCGACGGGCTCACGGTCGTCTTCGAGGTCCCGGCAGGCGCGCTTCAGGCCGAGTAGTTTTGCGGCCTTGGCGGACATGGTGATCGTTCCGTTCGGGCCGTGACATGAGAAGAGCCGCACGGGTTGGGTGAGTTGTGAAGCTGACCTGGGCACGTGCGGCCTGTTCCCATCCTGCCCTGACGGGTGTCTCACGCGCACATTTCGGTGAGTTGTTCGCCGGTCTCGCCGGTGCGTGGGAGGCCGCCCGGCAGTCCGCGCTCCGCGAGGCCCGGGGCGGGAAACGTCGGCGGGCGGAGGGTGCCGGCCGAAAGCCCAAGCTGGTCTTCCTCGATCGGCTGCTGGTCACCCTGGTCCATCTGCGTCATCAGTTGCCGCACGTGGTGCTCGCCGAGCTCTTCGAGGTGGATCGCTCCACCGTCTCCGCGGCCATCCGGCAGGTCCGCCCGCTGCTGGCGGCCCGTGGTTTCGCCGTGCCCGACCGGCCGGGCCTGCGGCTGAAGACGCTGGAGGACGTCTTCGCCTATACCGAGGCGGAGGGCGTTGAGCTGCGGATCGATGGGGTCGAGACCCAGGTCCGCCGCCCGCAGGCCGGCCGCCCCGGGCGCCGGGCATTCGTTTCCGGAAAACGTAAGCAGAACACCGTCAAGACCACCACGTTCAGCGACGGCCAGGGCCGCCTGCTGCTGTCCGGCCTGGTCCGCCCGGGCCGGATGCACGACCAGACCGCCCTGCGCACCGAGGGCATCGCCGAGCAGTTCCGTACCCGCCCGGTGTGAAGGCGAAGGTCGATTCCGGCTACCTCGGGCTGGCCAAGGAGTTCCCCGGCCAGGTCAGCGCCCCGCCGAAGAAGCCCAAGGACGAGGCGTGCGACGGTGACAAGCGCGCCTGGCCCGAGACACGGCGGCGGCAGTCCTCGGCGAGGATCTGTGTGGAGCACACCAACGCCGAGCTCCGCCAGTGGGCGCCCTTGCGCCGATTCACCGGGATGCCGCGATACCTATGCTGAGACTCATCTCGCGATCGCCTCACTCGTCTCCGACCGATCCGCGCAGCGGGCCACCCACCGCCGCACAAGCACCGAACTGGCCCTCGTCCGCGATACCGCCCGCTGATCACCCACCAGCCGAGCTGCCAGGCCAGCACGCCCGAAGCTCAATTTCCCCCGAGACCGTAAGCACTCGGCCAAGGCCCGATTCCCCACGGCGGCGGGATACCGGAGCCGGTCAGCTTCCCAGCACCCGCAGCCGCCGGGGCTCCTACGGGCGCGCACACACTTCTCGCCGCCACCAGGGGTCGACGGGCAGCCGCTCATGCACGAAGTTACCCGGCCAGGCGGTCCTTGCCCTTGGGTGGCCGCGCCGGAGGCCACGCGCCGGCGGGGGGTGCCGCGTTCAGCCGGGCGATGACGGCGTCGGTGCGCCTGACCGTCATGGCGCAGGCCGGCCGCCCCACCGGCGACGTCATCGTCGAGTGCGCGCCCCTGCTGGACCCGAGCGCGCCATCGTCGACCGCGGCAACGCCCACTACGCCGGTACTCGCTGCCGCGAGGCCGCCCTGCGCAAACTCGACATCCGCTTCCTCGACACCGGCATCTCCGGCAGCTCACGTTCAGCAGCCCGGCCAAATTCAGGTATGTCATAACATAAATAGATGAAAGTGATGATTCCTGAACCGGATGACTCAGAGGGGGGCCAGGGGCTGGACAGCGCCGTAGACCACGCGCGGAGGCAGCTGGAGCTCCTTTCGAACGCGGCATCGATCGGCGCCTCCTTGAATGTGGAGACGACGGCTCAACGTCTGGCCGACCTCGTGGTCCCGGGGCTGGGCGATTTCGCGAACGTGAACCTGGCCAGGGAAATCTGCGAGGGGGAGGAACCCCCGGAGCGGACCGGGGGCGGGGACCTGGCGCTGCGTCGTACGGCGCTCGCGCCCGCAGACAGGCGGTGGCCGCAAGGCTACGTTCTGGTGGGCGATGATCTTCCGGGCTTCCCTGACCAAGCGGTGATAAGAAATTTCCAGGCCGGAAAGGGATTTACGATCTCCGGTCGCTCGCGCTTCACCGCCGCCGTCTGCGACCACAACCCTGACATGGTCAAGGCCCTCGTCCCGATGGACACGGATGACGAACAGCTGTCGCTGCTGTGCACTCCCCTGGTCACAGAAAGAAGGCGCGACGCTCTTGAACATCCTGGGCTGCTCCTGGGCAGCGTCGAAGTATGGCGAAGGGCTCCCTTCACCGATGCTGATCTGCGACTGCTGCAATGGCTCGCCACCTACGCCGCAGTGAGCATCGACAACGCCCGCCGCAACACGCGCGAAAATCGCATGGCGCTGGCAGTGCAGCAAAGTCTGCTGCCGCAGGGGCGGGTCGCCATGACAGCGGGCGAGACGGCCGGGATCTACCTGCCGTGCGGTGCCGGGGCAGCGGGCGGCCTCGGCGGGGACTGGTTCGACGTCATCCCTCTGTCTTCCGCCCGCGTGGCGCTGGTAGTGGGCGACGTTGTCGGCCATGGGGTGCATGCCGCCGTCGCCATGGGTCAGATGCGCACGGCCGTGCGCACGCTCGCCGATCTCGACCTCGCGCCGGACGAGCTGCTCACCCACCTCGATGACCTCATCACCCAATTCACCGAGGGCGACGCGCCTGGTCAGGAGGATGCCACCGGCAGCTCATGCATCTACGCCGTTGTGGACCCGACCACACGACGCTGCGCCGTAGCCAGTGCGGGGCATCCACCACCGGCACTCGTCCGGCCCGACGGCACGGCAGAATACATTCCCCTCGCCCCGGGCCCATTGCTGGGCGTGGGTGGCCTGGCATTCGAGGTCGCCGACGTAGAGCTACAAGACGGCGACGTGCTCGCGCTCTACTCCGACGGCCTCATTGAACACCCGTGGCACGACATCGACCGCGGAATGGCGGCCTTTCGCGAGCAATTGGCCGCGGTCCACCCCACTGATGGTGATTTGCCCGGGGCAGCGTCCCGCTTGGTCGCTGGAATCTCCCCGGACGCTCTGCGCGACGACGTCACCCTACTGCTCGCACGAGTACGCGGAGTCCCCGCCGAAGACACCGCGTCATGGGAGATACCTGCCGAACCGACGGCAGTTGCCAGCATCCGTCAGAGCGCCGTCGACCGGGTCGGCGCATGGGGCCTTGACGAACTCGCCTTCACCACCGAGCTAGGCGCTGTTTCTCGGATCTCCGGACGTGAGTGGGGTGTTGGGGCCAGGCTGGCTGTATGGGCCGTGGGGATCTGACGAATGCGGAGTGGGATC
>NZ_JBITCU010000036.1:0-63376 GCF_044453545.1 Streptomyces sp. NPDC051664
TACGTCGTACCGAGGTGCGCCGTGAACGAGACATCGGTGCCGTACGAGTACAGGGCGCCGTTGTGGTTCAGGGTCAGCGAGGGCGTCGCCCGCGAGACGGCGACCGAGGCGGAAGCGGAGGCCGTGGTGTGCGTGGCGTCACCGGCGTACGACACCTTGTACGTAACCTTGCCGCCCGCGGGCGGGGTGTCCGTGAACGAGAACGCGCCGTTCGTACCGAGCGGCTTCGTCCCGAGGGACTTGCCGCTAGGGGACTCCATGTCGGTACGGGTGACGGTCAGCGGCGTCCCGGCCGGAAGCGGCAGGGTGGCCTTGAGTGTGCCCTTGACCGTGAGCGACTTGCCGCGGGTCGCGGAGGCCGGCGCGGTCACGGTCATCGTCGGGGCCGACTTGGTGGGGTCGGTCAGGACACGGAGAGCGCGGTCGCCCTTGCTGTTGCTGGTCACCGCGAACAGGCGGCTCCCGCCCGGCTCCCAGGCCAGACCGCCGGGGACGATCTCGTCGCCGCCGCTGATGGAGTCGTCCGTGTCGGGCAGGTCGTACTGCCGGACCGCGGATGTGGTCCCGGGCGTGAAGACGTAGAGGTCCGGGTCGTACGGGGACGAGGTGCCCGCCGCGACCGTGCCGTCGGGGGCGATGGCCACCGCATCGGGGTGGTATGCGGACGGGTAGGCCCCCACGTCGCTGAGGTCCGAAGTCCGCCACAGCCGGTGGTGGTCGCCCGGATTGGCGGTGACGAGCCCACTGCCGTCCGGCGTGAGCGCGAGATCGGACGTTATCCCCAGCCACGGCACGCCGGGGCCGCTCGAATACTGAGCGGTACGGTTCGCCGTGCCGGTGGATACGTCGTACACGCCGAGCGAGGACCCGTTGTAATCCGGGGAACCGGCGGCCAGCACATTCGGGGCGCCCGGAGTGGAGGCGAGATTCGGAGCGACGGCGTAACCGGGCTCGGGGTCCTGGCCGAGGGTCACCACGGGCTCGGCGCCGGAAAGGTCCAGCGAACCGATGTCGCCGTGGTCGTTGCTGCCGTACCCGAACCAGATCTTGCCGCCCGCGAGCGCAAGGTGCTCCGGGTCGGTGCCGTCGCCGGTCGCGTACCGGGCGGTCCGGGTGACCGTCTGCGTCTCGACGGACACGATGGAGTCGTCGCCGGGGACGGCCGCGTACAGCTGCCCCGAGTCGGCGGACAGGGCGAGCCCGTCCACGCCCGCCAGACCGGTCAGAGTGGCCAGCACCGTACCGGAGTAGTCGGTGGCGATCAGCGTCCCGCCGTACGGATCGCTGATGAAGATCTTCTGGTGGACGCCGTCCACCACGATGTCACCGGCGGACTTCACCGGCAGAACCTTGCTGGAGTCGGCCGCGGCCGACCCCGCTGTGCCGGCCACCAGCGCGGCCGAGCTGAAGAGGACCGCGAGAGCTGTCGCGGCCGTAAGAGTGCGTCTGGGCACGAGTGGTATCCCCCCACTGTGAAACCGGCCCGTGTATCCGGGCGCGGTGATCGCAGAGTAGGACATGGGTCCGCCATACAACTCACCGCGTCGCCACCTTCGGTGGATCGAGTCCGGGTCTGCGGGAGCGGGCGGTCGCGTCGTCGACCGCCCGCTCCCGGCCCTGCGCGGTACCGGCCACCGCGCACCGGTACCACACCGTCAGCAACCCGTATTCCGCGTGGAAGTCCCGTGAGTGTGTCGCCGGCCCGCGTTACAGTGAGCTCATGACCTCCGTACCGTGCCGAAACTGGTGGCGCTCCCCTTAGGAGCGGCCGCCTCATCTGCACGGAACCAGGGCCGTTCGATATGGACGGCCCTTTTTCTGTGCCCTCGTACGGGTACGGATGCCGATCCCGGTGGGCCGTCCTCCACGCAACCAGCACCCGCGAGGAGAGACCCATGACCACCGTCGCCGCACCTGTCACCACCACCGCCACCCCCGCTCAGAGTCGCAGTGCCGAGCTGGAGCAGCAGATCCACCAGGATCCCGGGCGGTTCCGCGTGATGACCGGGGACCGGCCCACCGGGGCGCTGCACCTCGGGCACTACTTCGGGACCCTGCACAATCGCGTCCGGCTCCAGGATCTCGGTGTGGACGTCTTCGTGATCATCGCCGACTACCAGGTGCTCACCGACCGGGACGTCGCCGAGCGGCTCGGCGAGCACATGGAGGGGATGCTGCTGGACTATCTGGCCATCGGTCTCGACCCCGCCCGCACCACGATCTTCAACCACAGCGCCGTGCCCGCGCTGAACCAGCTGATGCTGCCGTTCCTCAGCCTCGTCTCCGTCGCCGAGCTGAGCCGCAATCCCACGGTCAAGGACGAGATCGCGCACTCCAGGCAGTCCGCCGTCAGCGGGCTGATGTTCACGTATCCCGTGCATCAGGCCGCCGACATCCTGTTCTGCAAGGGCAACCTGGTCCCCGTCGGGCAGGACCAGCTGCCGCACCTCGAAGTGACCAGGAGCGTCGCCCGCCGCTTCAACGAGCGGTACGGGCCGGTCTTCCCGGAACCGGACGCCCTGCTCTCCGCCGCACCCCTGCTGCTCGGCACCGACGGCACGAAGATGAGCAAGAGCCGGGCCAACTCCATCGCCCTCGGCGCCACCGCCGACGAGACCGCCCGGCTGATCCGCGGTGCGAAGACGGACACCGACCGGCGCATCACATACGAACCGGAGACCCGGCCCGAGGTGTCGGGGCTCGTGCTGCTCGCCGCGCTCTGTCTCGACGGCGACCCGCACGAGGTCGCCGAGGAGATCGGTGACGGCGGCGGTGCCGCGCTCAAGCGGACCGTGACGGACGCCGTCAACGAGCGGCTGGCACCGGTGCGGGCGCGGCGGGCCGAGTACGCGCAGGACATGGCATACGTACGGTCGGTGCTGCGGGACGGCAACGAGCGGGCCGACGCCGTGGCCGAGGCGACGCTGGCGCAGGTGCGACAGGTGATGGGAGGAGTCCTGTAACGCCCCCGGTCAGCAGGTCAGGGCACGGCAGGTCGGGTCAGGCCTGCCATCGGCCAGGAGCCCCTCGCCCCGGCGGGCTTGCGGGCCGCCGAGACGACCGACCGGCGCCGTTCCGCTCGTTCGTGCCCGCGGCGCTGTCGCGTGGCCATGACCAAAACCCTAGCGATGCTAGACATTCGAGCAAGGACAGGTCTAGCATCGGTTGAAATTCTAGCGCTGCTAGAAAACGGCGAACTCGCCTGCTCTGTCGTCCTGTTGGGGGAAAAATGACGAAGCGTCACTTCACTACCGCGCTGGCTCTGATCACCGGCGCCGCCGTGCTCTTCTTCGGACTCAACTTCCTGCTGAACCCCGAGGGCGCACCCGACGGCTTCGGCATCGAGCCTTGGCCGCAGGGGAACGCCGCGGGCTACTTCGTCGTCAAGGGCGTACGTGATCTCGCCGTCGCGGCCACGGTGTTCCTGCTGCTTGCGCGAGGACAGCGTCGGACCCTGGGCTGGGTGGTGCTCATCGACGCGATCCTCCCGCTCGGTGACGCGCTTGCGGTCCTTACCCACGGCGGATCGCTCACCACGGCGCTCAGCGTGCACTTCTCGGCGGCATCGGTCGTCCTGCTGACCGCCGTCATGCTGCTCACCGAGCGCCCTGCCGCAGGCTCCGCCGAGCACTCTGCAGAGGGCTCCTCGCGCGCGGTGGGTGCGGCCCCGGACCCGTCCGACGCCTGACGCTCTAGCGGTGCGTCAACGAGCTTCGCCTGCGCAGCAGTTCCGCAAGTCCGCGCCGGGTCGCGGCGATCACCACGCGGTCCTCGGCGCGGAGTACGTAGCCGGGGTGCAGATCCCAGATCAGGCCCGACGGCCGGTCCGAGGACGCGGGACCGGCCGTTGTCAGGTCCGGGTGCCGGTCCTCCGGCGGCGTGGCGTCCAGCGCAAGTACCCGCCAGGCCCCCGCCCGGAACGCCTGCTCGACCGTCCGGCCCTCCAGCTGCGGGTGGCCCGCCACCTTGATCGCCGCGAACAGCATCACCTTCCGCTCGACCGGGATCGCGCCCAGGATCTGCCGCCCCATCATCGCGACGGCGAAGGACGGCGCAGCCAGGTGGGAGACGGACCGGGAGCGGGTCAGGGCCTGCGGGTGGGCGGTGCGCAGGGTGCGGTAGACGGCGGTGGCGAACTCGTCGTCGAAGAGGCGCAGCGCCACCTGCAGGTCCGGTTTGACCGAGCGGGCGTAGAGGGTGGCCTCCAGATTGGTGGTGTCGGAGCTGGTCAGGGCGAGCAGGGCGCGAGAACGCTGGATCTTCGCCGCTTCCAGGACGCCCTCCTGGGTGACGTCCCCGAGGACGACCGGTACCTGCAGCCGCCGGGCGACGGGGATGCCGCGCGCGGCCGGGTCGTCCTCCACGCACACCACAGGAATGTTGAGCTCACGGAGCCGGACCAGCACCCTGGTGCCGATCTTGCCGAGTCCCAGCAGCACCACATGGCCGGAGAGTCCGCGCGGCGGGCGGCGCAGCGACGATGCCGTACGCAGGGAGCCGAAGGCTTCGAGGACTCCCGCCACCAGCAGCGGCAGCAGCATCAGCCCGGCGACGCCGGAGAGCAGCTGGATGACCTGCCGGGCGGCGGAGTCGTCGATCGCCGGGTCGCCCATCGCGAACAGGTCGAGCAGCGTCAAGTACACGGCGTGCAGGGGATGTTCGCCCGTCGTGAGCGTGGAGGCGACGGCGAGGCCCAGCACCGCCGAGGCGACGCCCAGCACCGACCGGCGCAGTCGGCGCGAGAAGATCTGGCTCAGGGATGCGCTTCTGCCGCCCATCCGCGGGGCCGGGCCGTCCGGTGCGGCCTCCCGGATGGCTTCGAGGACCACCGCGCCCCGGCCGGTCGCGGCGGCCACCGACTGCTGGTCGGGCAGGAGCTGAGGGCCCTCGGCGCCGCTGCTGTCGGAACCCTCGGCGCCCGCCGGGTCGTGGGTGGTGGAGGAGAGCAGGGCGAGCGTGCACAGGCCGGGGTCGGCGACCTCGCCCTGCCGGGGCGGAGTGCGTTCGACGGCCCGCAGGAGCAGGCCCTCCGCCTGGATGACCTTGCTGGAGCCGGTGAGCGCCGTCGCGGCGAGTGCGGGCGCGGCGGTGTCGGCGTCGGAGAGGACGGTGGTGGACGTGTCCAGAGCCGTCGGGTCGAGGCCGGGCACGGCGACAGCGGCGGCCTGGTCGAGGAGGGTCTCCAGATACTGGCCGAGCTTGCGGTTGTAGAGCCGGATGACCAGCCGTACGCGGGGGTTGAGGCGGCGGGCGGTGAGTGCGGCGCGGATGTTGCGTTCGTCGTCGTCGTAGACGAGCGCCAGCGCGGCGGCCGTGTCGACACCCGCCTCCTCGAACGCCTCGTCGGACGGCTCCGCGGCCTCGAGGATGCGGACCGCCTCCACGCCGGCGCCGGTGTCGCTGTCGGAACCGCCGTTGGCTCCGGTGGCGCCGCCGCCGTTGCCCAGGTTGCGGTTCATCGCCGCCGACATCCGGCCGAACAGCGTGGCCGCGCGCCCGCGTTGGGTCAGCGGCAGCTCCGGGCGGCGCGGGTCACGCCCCGGCGGGAGCAGCAGCGTCACCCGCTCCCCGTAGACATAACGCAGTTCCACCGCCAGCCGCTGGGCGAGTGCGTCGTCGCCGCAGACGACCATGTGGCCGCTGAACGGGGAGCGTTGAGGCTGCTGGGGAAGTGTCGACACGGAACCCAGCATGCCTTGCCCACCCCTCATTTGCCGGTCGGTCTCATTCGGCCCGCTCGGTGATCTTCGCCTCGGTGATCGGCCCGCCGGCCCGCCGGATCGCCGACTCGACTGCCGCGATCCGGTCCGCGAGCAGACCGAGGGCGGCGACCGCCCGGGTCATGGGGCCGCTGTCGGGGCCGCCCAGTGCCTGGGTGCGGACGTACGAGGAGGTGATCGCCGCCCACCGGTCGGTCTGTTCGGTGGTGAGCGTTCCCCGCAGGGCCGCCAGTTTCAGCAGGTTGGACTCGGCGCCGGTGGTGAGCGTCTGGGCCTCGCCCGCGTAGTGGTCGTCGATGACCGCCGCGAGCTCCGCGTCGTTCATCACGGGCACGATCCGTTCAGCGAGCTTGTTCATGTTGCGGTACGAGCCCTGCAGCCGGAACGGCGGTTCGGTGCGCGTCGCGTCGGTCTGCGCGGCCGAGGCGATGTAGGCGGCGTTCACCGCGAGAACGGTGGAGCGGGCGGTCAGCAGGTGGCGCAGGACCGGGACGATCCGGGCCAGCTCGGCGGGTGTGTACGGGTGGTCGAGACGGTCCGTCCGCGCGATCGGGGAAGGGCCCGCGCCGGAGGCCAGGCGCACGAGCAGCGCGAGATCTTCCCGGGAGCGGCCGGCGAGGGGTGCCAGCACCGGGTTGGCGGTCAGCGCGTTCTCGACGAAGCTGAGCGCGAAGACGTCCTCGCGGCCGCTCAGCACCTCGCCCAGGTTCCACACGTCGGCCCGGTTCGCCAGCATGTCCGGGATCCGGAACTGCTCGCCGGACTCGGTGTAAGGATTGCCCGTCATGCACACCGCGAACCGCTTGCCTCGCAGGTCGTAGCTGCGCGGCTCGCCGTCCCGTACGCCCTCGACGCGGCGGGTGGTGTCACAGAGGGGGATGAACTTCTGGAGCAGTTCGGGCGCGGTGTGCTGGATGTCGTCGAGGTGGAGGAGCGTGTTGTTGCCCGCCTCCAGCGCAAAGTTGATCTTCTCGATCTCATGCCGGGCGGTCGCGCTGCGTGCCTGTGCCGGGTCGAGGGAGGTCACCTCACGGCCGAGCGAGGGGCCGCTGATCTTGACGAGGACCAGGCCGAGCCGGTCGGCCACGTATTCCATGAGGGTCGTCTTGCCGTAGCCGGGCGGAGAGACGAGCAGCAGGAGGCCCTGTGAGTCGGTGCGCCGGTCGGCATCGGCCGTGCCGAGCTGCTTGGCGAGGCTGTCGCCGATCAGCGGCAGGTAGACCTCGTCGATGAGCTGGTTGCGGACGAACGTGGACATCACCCGCGGCCGGTGGTCGTCGAGTCGCAGCCGGGCCCGTTCGGCGGCGACGAGGGTGGTGCGCTGCCTCTGGTAGGCGCGGAATCCGGGGACGGCGGTCGTGCGGAATTCCGTTGTGCGGGCGAGGAGTTCGTCCAGGCGCACGGTCAGACGGCCCCGGTCGATGCGGGGGTGGGTGCCGAGCAGGCCGTCCACCGTCGCGGCGATCGGCGCCTCGCAGTCGTATCGCTCGGTTCCCGGCTCCGGGCAGAGCTCCACGGCGACCGCCTCGGCGAGGTCACCGTCCGTGATGTCCGTGCCGCCCGCGCGGGCGTACGAGGTCAGCCAGCCCTCGACGAGCTGGCGGCGCGCGGGGAGGTCGTCGCGGAGGGCGAACAGGTCCTCGTCGTACGCCGAAGTGCCGGTCGTGCGGCGGAACTTGTCCAGGAAGGTGCGGACGGCAGTGCTCGTCACGAATCCGGCGGGGCCGGAGGTCAGCTCCTCGAAGAGATATGCGGCGGTGGTGTGCGCATCATCCGCCCTGATCCTGACCGCCCACTCCTCCTGGAGTGCGGTGATCGCGGGCGCCGGGCCGAACGTCTCGCGGGCCCGGGCCAGGGAGACGGCCCGGCGCGTCCAGGAGGTGCGCAGGCTGTCGTCCGCCTCCCATGTCCAGAAGAGCTGTGCCGCCGCGCGCACCGCAGGCGGGACGCGCAGCAGACCTGCTCCGGCGTGCAGTCGCAGCAGGGCGGCCAGGACGGCGGTGGCGTCCTCGTCATGGACACCGCGCTGATATCCCTCGTCGTACGCGGAGGCCGCCGACTCCCGCACCAGCATGGCAAGTTCGGCCGGCGCGCGGGCCGCCAGCGATTCGGCGCCGTGCTCGTCCAGGAGGCGGGCGGCGAGGTGCTCGGCGCGGTAGACCGACGCGGACTCCGACGGCAGCTGCTGCTGCCAGTACGGGCGGGCCGCGTCGAACGCCGGGTCGGTGACGGGCGCCCGGTAGTCGGTTCCGGTGACGGCGAACGCGAGCCGGTCCCCGGACGGCACGAGCGTCAGGTCGAACGGCTGGGTGTTCACGGCGAACCGGTGCCGTCCGAGCCGGATCGTCGCACCGCCGTCCGCGTACAGCTCGCTGCGGTCGCGCAGCGCCCGCCCCGCTTCCTGTCGGGCCGCCTTCAGCCGTCCGTCGAGCTCCTCGGCGCGCACCGGGTCGCCGAGCCCGCGCAGCTCGTCCGCTGTGCGGCGGACCTTGGCGACCATCGGGTCGGAGGCGAAGTATGTGTGGACCGCGTCCAGGTCGGGGAGGGCGGACAGGCGCCGGGAGACCGTTTCGAGGACCCGGGCCGCCGACTGGGCCAGCCGTTCCGCGCGGCGTGCGCGGGCGTCCTGCAGTGTCTGCTTGCGGGCCGAGAACGCCTCGTACACCTCTGTCCGCCGCTCGGACAGCTGGGCGAGAAAGTCGTCGAACTCGGCGAACCGGGACTCCAGGTTCTCCAGCTGGATGAGAAGTCTCGCCAGTTGTTCGTCGCATGCGTCGGGGGAGTCCGCGGCGGCCAGCGCGCCGGTGACCGCCTGCCCGAGCAGGGCGAACTCGGCGGCGAACTCCGCCCGCCCCTCGCGGTCGAGGAGTTCCCGGCGGCGGGCGTCGAGCGTGGCGCGGGCCCGGTTCGCACCGCCGAGGACGTCGGCGATCCGTTCCAGGATCGACGTACGGACGGCTCCGTCGCCGATCTCCAGCCCGGTCACGACATCCGTGACCGTCGCCAGCCCGTCCGTCATCTCCGTCAGCCGGTCGCCGAGTGCGGCGGAGTCGACGACGGTGGTGAGCGCGGATGCGTCGGCGGTGAGCTGCTCGATGTCCTGGTGGTAGCCGGTGAACGCGTCGTTCCGGCTCAGGAATGCGACCGCGCGCTGGGCGGCCGAGCCGATGTCGGCGGCGGTGGTGGCGGTGAGCGCGGCGATCCGGTCGGTGTCCGCGTACCGCATCTCGGCGAGCGTCGCCAAGCGGCCGTGAGCGCGGCGCAGTTCGGTGAGCTGAGAGACCCAGGCGGCGGCCGAGCGCGGGGCTTCGCCGCGGATGCGGCGGACGAGCGCGGTGATCCGGTCCGCCGACTCCGCGAGCCCGTCGGCGGCCTGCCGGGTCAGTTCCTGCACCGTCCCGAACTCGGTGAGGACCTGTTGCGCGGTGTCCCGGAGGTCGGCCAACGGGGCCGTGAGAGCGCCGAGTTCGAGGTCGGCCAGCCAGTGGTAGCGGTCGGTGGCGCGCGTGCAGTCGGCGACCAGCTGTCCGTACACGGCGGCGGTCGGGTAGGTCGCGGTGGCACTGTGTGCGAGGGCGAGACAGTCGGAGATGCCGCGGACCAGATCGGCGTTGCCGACCCGGGCGAGCGGACCCGTCCCGGCCGGGCGGGAGTCGGCGTAGGTGTCGGAGACGTACGGGGTCCGCCAGCGCTGCACCGCGTGCACACGGGCGGGCTCGGCCGACGCCGTGTCCTTGAGAAGGACGAGCGTGCCGTCGTCGAGCAGAGCGTGACCGCGGCCGAGTAGCGGGGCGGCGACTTCCTGGCGGATCAGGTTGTAGGGGAGAAGCAGGCCGCGGCCGCCGTCCCGGGAGCGGAAGAGGTAGAGGACGTCCTCGCCGTTGGGGGACCGGACGGCCCCCTCGAAGACCGGGTCGGCGAGCGGCTCGGCGAGGGCGAAGGTCTTCGCGGTGCCGGTGGTGAGATAGGTGCCGCCGGGGAAGATGAGCCCCTGGTCCTCTGGGAGCCGGTGGCAGGCCGGACCGATGGCGTCGAGGCGCTGCACGGTGCAGAGCAGGCTGTTGAAGACCAGGTGGCGCCAGGAGTCCTCGTTGTACGGGCGGATGCGCAGCAGGATCAGCGGCCCGACCTCGGCGTACTCGACGTCGGCGTCGGCGAGGGACTGAAGCGGTTCGGCGACCGGCTCGTCGTAGATGCCGTCGGGTGTGTCGGTGTCGTCGACCGTCTTCACGGTCAGGGTGCCACCGAGCGTGTCGACGAAGAGGGCGCCGCTGTCCCCGATCGCGATGTGCGGGTGGCGGCCGGGGATGTGCGATTCGCGGCCCGCCGGGGTCCAGATGAAGTCGTGCGACGGAGGGAAGACGTGGTCGCGGTCGCCGCGCGCGTCGAGGAACGGTCCGGGGGAGCCGTCCGGGGCGAGCGCCCAGCGCAGGACACGGATGTCGTCGGCGGTCTCGCCGGTACGGAACACGGCGAGCAGCCGGCCGTCGACACGGCGCAGGCGGAGCAGGCGGGCGTCACGGTAGTAGCGGTGCAGGGCGGTGAATTCGCGTACGAACGCCTCGTCGGCGAGGAGCGTGTCGCCACTCCCGGCCAGGTCCGGTCCGTACAGCGCGAGTACGTCGACGACGGCGGCCTCGCCGCGCGCGCCCGGACCGCGCTCGAAGCCGAACAGCAACTGTCCGCCCACGGCGACCAGATCGCGCGGCAGCAAGGGCTGCTCCGTCCGGATCTGCTCGGTGGCCAGCAACCGCAGCTCCGTCGAGCCGAACGCCTCGGTGCGGCGGGCGTTGAGGGCTTCGGCGCGGCGGGCGAGTTCGGCGGCGTGCGCGGCGAGGCGGCGCCGCAGCACGTCGTAGGTGCCCGCGTCCACGGTGAGGGTGGGGTCGGTGTCCATGCGTACGGCTCCCTACGGGTGTGGGTTGCGGATTGTGCGGCCTCCGGTCGCACGTTGTCCTCGATCGCCGCAGGTCGAGCCGGTCCGGCGACCGAGGACGGAACCGCGGCCCGGGCGGGCCTGAAGTGCGTGGTGGGCGGGGCACGGGGCGGTCGACCCGACCCCGCCCGGCGTTCGAGGACGGGCCAGGCCGCCGGGCGGGCCCGCCCCGCTACGCCACCGGCGCCCCATTGCGCGCCGCCGGCACGTCACTTGCCTCCGACAGTGCCCCGACCCGCACATCCGCCAGCCCGAGCTTCCGCGCCGACTCCAGCAGTTGCCGGACCTGGCCGGCATCCGCTCCCACGCCTGGCGCCGCCATCATCCGCATCAGCAGCGCCGACACCGTCAGGTTCTGCACGTCGCCCGTGGATACCGACCCGAGCACCCGGGTCAGGTCCTCCGTGAACGACGACGAGCCGTTCAGCCACGGCCCGGCGAGGGCCTTCGCCGTGTCCGAGTTCTCCATGAACCCGTCCACGCTCTTGCCGAGCGAGATCGACGAGACCAGCCGGTCGAAGAAGACCGATTCCCCGCCGACGATGTCGATGTCGGCGTTCTCCAGACCGGCGGCCACGATCGTCGCCTGCGCCTCCGCGACCTGCCGCTGCACATCGAGTGCGGCCAGCCGGATCTCCTTCTCGGCGGCGAGCCGCAGCCGGTACTCCTCGTGCCCGCGCGACGCGTCGTCCAGTGCCGCCATGGCCGCTGCCTTCTCCGTGAGCCCGGCCGCCTCCGCCTTCAGCTTCTCGCCGATCATCGCCGCATCCGCGGTGGCCTGTGCCTGGGTGCCCTCGGCGGTCGCCAGGGCCTTCAGCCGTGCGCCCTCCGCCTCGGCCCTGAGCCGGGCGGAAGTGGCCTCCGCCTCGGCGAGACCGGTCTTCTCGATGACGTCGGCCGCCGCCTCCTGCACCTGCACCTCGGCCAGGCCGGGTGCCGCGGACTCCGCCTGGACGCCTTCGGCGAGCCGCAGCTTGGCCCGGGCGTCGAGATCCGCGCTCTTGAGCCGGGCCTCGGCGAGCGTCAGTTGCTCCGCCGCCCGGTGGGTGGCCGCCGCCTCGGCCGCCTCCGCCGCCTTGATGTCCTTGACCAGCTTCTCCTGGGCCTCCGCCTCGGCGGCGATGATCACCGACTTGCGGGTGCGCTCCGACTCCTCGACGGCCCGCAGTGTCTTGATCGACTCTTCCTGCTCGGCGACCGTACGGTCCACGGCGATCCGCTCCCGGATCACGTCGGCGACCTCGCGGCGTTCCGCCTCGACCTCCTTCGTCGCGGCGATCCGATTCAGCTCGGTCTGCCGTTCGCGCCCGATGACCTCGATCAGCCGGTCCTTCTCGATGCGCTCGTTCTCCACCGCGATGACCCGTTCACGGTTCTTCTGCGCGACGGCGATCTCCCGCGCCTGGTTCTCGCGCTGGATGCCGAGCTGTTCCTCGGTACGGATGAACGCCGCCTGCGCGCCCAGCCGTTCCTCCTCCTGGACCCGGGCGGTGGCCGCCTCCTCGCGGGCCCGGAGCGTCTCGACCTCGCGCCGCTGCTTGATCTCGGCCTCGGCCTGCCGGCGCTCCAGCTCCAGGATGGTCTCGCGGGCGTCGACGTTCTGCCGGGTGATCTCCTTCTGCTCGGTGCGCTGGAACTCGTTGGTGCGTACGTGCTCGATCGTCGTCAGTTCGGTGATCTTGCGGATGCCCTGTGCGTCGAGGATGTTGGCGCTGTCGAGCTGCGCCATCGGTGTCTGCTCCAGGTGGTCGATCGCCGCGTCGTCGAGGTGGTAGCCGTTCAGGTCGGTCCCGATGACCCGGATGATGCGGTCCCGGAACTCTTCGCGCTTGGTGTACAGATCGACGAAGTCCAGCTGCTTGCCGACTGTCTTGAGGGCCTCGGCGAATTTCGCGGCGAAGAAGTCCTGGATGGCGATCTTGTCGCTGGCCCGCTCGGTGCCGATGGCCTGGGCGACCTTGATGACGTCCTCGACGGTCTTGTTGACCCGAACGAAGAAGTTGATGTGGATGTCGGCGCGGATGTTGTCCTGGCAGATGAGGCCCTCGCGGCCGGTGCGCCGGATCTCGATCGTCTTCACCGAGATGTCCATGTACTCGGCCTTGTGCAGCACCGGCAGGACGACGGCACCGGTGAAGGTCACGTCGACCTTCTTGGTCTTGGAGATGATCAGGGCCTTGCCCTGTTCGACCTTGCGGAAGAGCCGGCTGACGACGAGGAGCAGAGCGATCGCGATGAGCAGGACCACGGCGATGAGCACACCGAAGCCCAGAGAGATGGCGTCCATGACAGTCCTTGGCGGCTGGTGAGGAAGGCGAGGAAGGTGAGAGGAACCGGAGTGCCCGAGCGGCGGCGGGCAGCCGTGTGCGCGCCGGTTCGCGGCGTACGGCGGCGGCCGGCGGCTCAGCCGGTGCGGCGGGGGCGGGTACGCGGCAGCTGCCGCGGTGGCGTCGGTGGTCCCGGGTCGAGTGTCACGTCGTAGGGCGAGACCCAGAAGAACTCGCCCTCGTCGTCGTACGCGTAGAGAAGCCCCGCACTGCCCGCCGTGAAGACCGCTTCGCCCGTCTGCCGCAACTGCCTGACCTGCACGATCGCGGTGGACCCGTCGGCCGCCGCGACCTCGGCCTGGCCGAAGTCGGAGCTGACGGAGCCGGTACGGATGGTGCAGACCCGGCCGAGGAAGTCCTGGCGGGACGGCGGAGGTTCGGCAGGGAAACGGCGGCGGTAGCGGGTGACGAGCATCCGGACCACGGCCCAGGAGATCAGCAGCGCCCCGGCGAGCACGGCACAGGCGAGCGCGGCGCGCGGGGTGCCGGTGACCGAGCTGCGGTTCAGCAGGACGGTCCCGGTCAGGCCGGCGAACCAGGCGACGACGATCATCACGGACACCGAGACGGCGACCGGCACACCGCCGATCCCGGCCAGGTCGGGGTCGAGGTCGGCGTCGAAGGAGTGGTGGTCGGCCGCACCGGCCAGGACCAGCAGCCAGAAACAGATGACGACGACCAGGGCCGCGCCGAAGAGGGCGGTCGGAAAGGAGAGCGCCGCGTCCAGGAACTCCTGCATCGGTCCACTCCCCCTGCGTGTGAGCGGGGGGTCCGGCGGATGCGCCGTCCGGCGGTGACCCCGGTGCCGTGACGTCGCCGACAAGCGACGCCACGGCAGCCGGGTCTTCCCCCGTCCCCGTATCCCCCGTGTTTCCCCCGGTGGTGCTGGGCCTGATCGTGACAGTCGATGCCGCCGTTCCGCATTGCCGGAGTCCGGCAATCTTTGTACGTCCTTGATGCCGGGCACCAGCACCTGCCCGGATGCGTTGAGCGAGTGTCAGTGACGTGTCAAGACTGGAGGTAGGTCGTGCCGGAGCCGGAGATCCCCGACGAGTATCTGGGGGACTACGCCCGCATCCTGGGCGAGGTCGCCGCGACCGGCCGCCGGCTGACCCGGGACGAGCTGGAGAGCCGCCGGGCCCTGGGCCGGGAGGCCGCCGAGGCCGGATTCCAGCTACGCGCCCTGGTCGGTCTCCATCTGACGGCGACCCGCACCGCCTGGCCGAGCGCCGACGCCACCGACCCGGCGTCCACCGACTGTGTGCTGGCCGCGGTCGAGCAGTGCGTCGATGCGTTCGCCGAGGGGTTCGAGCGGGCCCAGCGACTCACCGTACGGCGGGAGGAGGCGGCACGCCGCGAGTTCATCGACGACCTTCTGTACGGGCGCAGCGACCTGGGCCGGCTCGCCGAGCGGGCCACCCGCTTCGGGCTGCGGCTGGCACGTGCCCACGCGGTCGCGGTGGCGACGGGCCCCCAGGCGTACACCGAGACGGACACCGTGCCGCGACAGGTGGAGTCGGCGCTGCTGGCCCGCTTCGACGGCCGGGAGATCCTGCTGACGACGAAGGACGGGCGTCTGGTCTGTATGGCCCCGGGCTCCCAGCCGGACGTCCTGCGCCACTTCGCCAAGCAGGCGCATGCGGCGACGGACGGCGGCCGGGTCGCGGTCGGCCGCCCGCACCGGGGCCCGGGCGGTGTCGTCCAGTCGTACGACGAGGCGCTCGCCGCACTCGACCTGGCGGACCGGTTGAGCCTGGACGATCCGGTGCTGTACGCCGCCGACCTGCTGGTCTACCCGGTGCTGACCCGGGACCGGCAGGCGATGGCCGATCTGGTGCGCAGTCGGCTGGGCCCGCTGCAGCAGGCCCGCGGCGGCGCCGAACCACTGCTGAAGACGCTCTCCGCGTACTTCGACGCGGGCTGTGTCGCCGCCGAGACGGCCCGGCAGCTGGCGCTGAGCGTGCGGGCGCTCACGTACCGGCTGGAGCGGGTCCATCAGCTGACCGGTTCGGACCCGTCGGACCCGATGCACCGGTACACGCTGCAGACGGCGGTGATCGGCGCCCGGCTGCTGGACTGGCCCGCCAAGGAGCTCTGACCGACGGTGCGCCCCGATGCCGGATCCCGGTTTCCGCCCGCCTCGCTGCCGGATCCCGGTTCCGCCCGCCCCGCTGGCGGATCCTGGCAGGCCTGAACCCGGGCGCTGCTCACCGCATGCGGGGATCCTGACCCGCGCTTAGCGTGAAGTGCGGGGGATTTCGGGGTGCGCACCGAGGGAGACCCAGGACCATGGCCCGTCATGCACGTCATGCGCGAGAGCCGTCCGAGGGGGAACGCTCCGTGAGTGGCGTGAGAGGGACCGTGACCTCCTCACCGGCTCGCCCCGCGCCCGGGCGTGAGCGTGGACCGGCGCATCGGTGGTGGGTGCTCGGCGTGATCGGTCTGGCGCAGCTGATGGTGGTCCTGGACGCCACCATCGTGAACATCGCCCTGCCCTCCGCCCAGCAGGACCTAGGCTTCTCCGACGGCAACCGCCAGTGGATCGTGACGGCGTACGCCCTGGCCTTCGGCTCGCTGCTGCTGCTCGGCGGCCGGATAGCCGACCTGGTGGGCCGCAAGATCGTGTTCCTGACCGGCCTGGTCGGCTTCGCGGTGGTGTCGGCGATCGGCGGCGCCGCCCCGGGCTTCGAGGTCCTGGTCGTCGCCCGCGCCCTCCAGGGGATGTTCGCCGCGCTGCTGGCGCCGGCCGCGCTCTCTCTCCTCACCACGACGTTCAACGTCCCGAACGAGAGGGCGAAGGCCTTCGGGATCTACGGTGCCATCGCGGGCACGGGCGGGGCGGTGGGGCTGCTGCTCGGCGGGGTGCTCACCGAATACCTGAACTGGCGCTGGTGTCTGTACGTCAACCTGCTGTTCGCCCTGGTCGCCTTTGTCGGCGGCGCCCGGCTGCTGACCGCCGGCGCCCCCGCCCACCGTCCGAAGCTCGATGTCCCGGGCACGGTCCTGGTCTCGTCAGGCCTCTTCTGCATCGTGTTCGGCTTCTCGAACGCGGAGTCTCACCAGTGGAGTTCACCGCACACCTGGGGCTTCCTCGCGGCAGGCGGTTTCCTCGTGGCGGGGTTCGCCTGGTGGCTGACGCGGGCCGCGCATCCGTTGCTGCCGTTGCGGGTGGTGCTGAACCGCAACCGAGGGGCGTCGTATCTGGCGATGTTCATCGCCGGCGGCGGCATGTTCGGCGTGTTCCTGTTCCTCACGTACTACCTGCAGAGGACTCTGCTCTACTCGCCGGTCGCCACCGGTCTCGCGTTCATCCCGATGGTCGCCCTGATGATCGTGACGTCGATGACGACGACCAATGTGCTGGTGCCGCGGTTCGGCGCGAAACCGATCGTGCCGCTCGGCATGGGCATCGCCGCGGCCGCCATGGTGTGGATGACCGGCTTGGACCTGACCAGCGGCTACGTCACCCATGTGCTGCCCAACCTGCTCTTCCTCGGTCTGGGCCTAGGTATGGTCTTCGCGACCGTGATGAACCTGGCCACGTACGGGGTGGCGGTCCGCGACGCGGGTGTGGCCTCGGCGATGGTCAGCACCAGCCAGCAGGTGGGCGGTTCCATCGGTACGGCGCTGCTGAACACGCTCGCCACCGGCGCCGCCACGAGCTACCTCGTCGGACGTCCGCCGACCCCCGCCGACATCGCCCAGGCCCAGCTGCACAGCTACTCCACCGCGTACTGGTGGTCGGCGGGCTACTTCGCCCTCGGGCTGCTGGTCACCCTTGTCCTGTACCGCAGGGGCGCGCCCCGCCCGCAGTTGGTCGAGGACGCAGCACCGGTCCGCGCCTGACGCCCGGACATGCCGAACCGGTCGGCGGCCTCGGCGAGCGGGGCTTCGCCGACGGTGACAGCGACACCGGGCGCCGTGCGGGCGGCGGTGGGCCGGGAACTCGCTCGGGGGAGTCGCGAGTCCCCGGCCGGGCCGGGCGCGGTCCGATGGTCAGTCGGACCGCGGTGTGTTCCCGGCGGTACGGGGGGCTGTTCGGCCGACCCGGAGAGCATGCCCGACGAAGGTGTCTAGAGGTCGAACTCGTGGGGCGGAAGGTCGAGCGCGAAGCACGCCTCCCGCACGACTGCCTGCTCGGACTTGTCGAAGTCGCCGTCGGCGCCGCCGATGACGATGCCGATCTGGATGACGGCGCGGGCCTCGGCCGGCTTCTTCTTCGCCTTGCCGATCTCCTGGAGCACGCTGACCTTGCCGAAGGCGAAGTCGGCGGTGAGCTTGTTGACGTACTCGTTGAAGCGCCGCTGCAGGTCGTCCGCCGGGAAGTTCTGCAGCACCTCGTTGGAGGCGATCAGCGAGGCGACGCGCTGGCGCTCGGACGGATCGATGGAACCGTCTGCGGCGGCGACCAGAGCGCACATGGCCATGCTCGCGTCCCGGAACGCACCGCTCTTCAGGTCGTTCTTCTTCGCCTCGAGCTGCGACTGCATCGTCGTCGCGGATTCCTTGATCCGATCCCACAGTGCCATGACGTCTCCATACGTTGCGTTGCGTTGCCGGAACGAGATCCAACTCTACAGACGTGTAGAAGTTAGCAGGATGATCGCCCGCAGTGTCCGGGAACCGGCCTTCAGTACGATGCTGCGACGCCGTGGACGACGCGGTATCGCACGAAGGGCAGTCACCACGATGGACACGGCCGGGGCCAGCCACCACCCGCACAACGAACTGCCCCACGACAACGTGCCCCCGGGCCCGCCCTCCGACGGCCGGCGCCCCCGCAAGCGCGGGCAGGGCGAGCTGGAGGCCCAGGTCCTCGCCGTTCTGCGCTCGGCGAACGGCCCCGCGACGGCGGGCTGGGTGCAGGAACACCTCGACGGCGACCTCGCGTACACCACCGTCATCACGATCCTGTCCCGTCTGTACGAGAAGAAGTGCGTGACCCGTGCCCGCCAGGGCCGGTCCTACACCTGGACGTCGGCCTCCGACGAGGCCGGTCTCGCCGCGCTGCGGATGCGCCGCGTCCTGGACGGCGAACGGGACCGCGAAGCCGTACTCGCCCGGTTCGTCTCGGCGTTGTCCCCGGGCGACGAGGAGCGCCTGCGTGCGCTGCTGGCGCAGACGGCGGAGCAGGACGAGGACTGACCGATGGGCGTCTTCGTCTACCTGCCCCTCGTGCTGCCGCTGACCGCGCTGCCGATCGCGCGCCTGGCCGAACAGCATCTGCACCCACGCAGCGCCACCCGCCTGCTGGCGGCCGTCGGTACGACGCTCGCCCTGTGCAGCACGGTGTGCCTGGCGCTGCTGATGGTGGTGGGCACGGCCCAGCTCCCCGGCAACCCGCTGCCGGACGGCTGGTCGGACCCCGAGGTGCGCGCGGCGGTGCCGTACGAGGAGAAGGCGGGCATCGTCGCGATCGGGGTACTGGCGGCGGTGGTGGTGGCGTGCGGGGCGGCGGTCCACCACCACGTGCGCCAACGCGTCCGCGCCGCACGGGCCCTGAGGTCCCTCCCGGAACAGCCGTCCGCGCTCGCCGTGCTGCCGGACCCGGAGCCGTACGCGTACGCACTCCCCGGTTCCCCCGGGCGGGTGGTCGTGTCGACGGCGATGATGGAGTGCCTGACCGCGCGTGAACGCCGGGCGCTCGTCGCCCATGAGCGGGCCCACCTGACCGCCCGCCACCACCGCTACCTCCTCGCCACCCAGCTCGCCGCGCGGGCCAACCCGTTCCTGCTGCCGCTGCGTACGGCGGTGGCGTACAGCACGGAACGGTGGGCGGACGAGGCGGCGGCGCAGGAGACCGGCGACCGGCGGGCGGTGGCGGGCGCGGTCGGCAAGGCGGCGCTCTTCGCCCACCGGTCACCGGACGCCCTGCCCGCGCTCGCGGCGGTCGGGCCGATCCCGCGCCGGGTCGCCGCACTCCTGGACCCCGTCCCGCCGACCCGGCTCTGGCCGCCGTCGTCCGCCCATGTCGCCCTCGCGGGACTGGTGGCCACCGCCGGGACCACGGTGTCGGCGCTGTCGTCGCTGAACGCGACCGTGACGCTGGTGCGGATCCTGCACGCGGCGACCCCGCTCTGACGACGGCTCAGTCGACGGCCGAGGCGCGCTCCACGACCGGAAGCTCCTCGTGAGCGACCGGCACGCCGCCACCGGGAACACCGCCCCCACGGTGCCGCCGCTTCCGGATCCGGGCCACGACGGGCTGGGTCCAGCGGGCGGTAAGCGGACCGACGATCACCAGGATCAGGACGTACGCGGTGGCGATGGGCCCGATCCGGGGCTCGGTCGCCACGGCCAGACCGGCGATGACGATGGAGAACTCACCGCGCGCCACGAGCGTGCCCCCGGCCCGCCACCGCCCGGGCGACCCGATCCCGGCGCGCCGGGCCGCGTACCACCCGGTGCCGATCTTGGTGAAGACGGTGACGACGGCCAGCAGCAGGGCCGGCAGCAGCACGGGCGGGATCTGGGCCGGATCGGTGGAGAGGCCGAAGAACACGAAGAAGACGGCGGCGAACAGATCGCGCAGCGGAGTCAGCAGCTTGCGGGCGCCCTCCGCCACCTCCCCCGAAAGCGCGATCCCGACGAGGAACGCCCCGACCGCCGCGGAGACCTGCAACTGCTGGGCGACCCCGGCCACCAGGACGGTCAGCCCGAGGACGACGAGGAGCAGCATCTCCGGATTGTCGGAGGACACGGCCCGGCTGATGAGCCGGCCGTGCCGCAGCGCCAGGTACAGCACGAACCCGACGGTGCCGAGTGCGACCAGCAGGGCGATGCTGCCGCCGGCCAGGCCGACGCCGGCGAGCATCGCGGTGAGCAGTGGCAGATACACGGCCATCGACAGGTCCTCGATGACGAGAACCCCGAGAATGACGGGCGTCTCCCGGTTGCCCAGCCGCCCCAGATCGGTGAGTACCTTCGCGATGACGCCGGACGAGGAGATCCAGGTGACCCCGGCCAGTGCGACGGCCCCGACGGGCCCCCACCCGAGCAGCAGCGCAGCCACCGCGCCCGGTGTCGCGTTGAGTACGAAGTCGACGACCCCGGACGGATATTGCGTCTTCAAGCTGGTCACGAGCTCGGACGCGCTGTACTCCAGCCCCAGCAGGAGCAGCAGCAGAATGACGCCGATCTCGGCGCCGACGGCGGTGAACTCCTCGCTGGCCCCGAGGGGCAGCAGACCCCCGTCGCCGAACGCCAGGCCGGCCAGCAGATAGAGCGGAATCGGCGAGAGCCCTATCCGCCCGGCGAACCGCCCGATGATCCCGAGCCCCAGAATGACGGAGCCGAGCTCCACCAGCAGTGCGGTCGTGTCGTGCACGGTCAGCCCTCCGCAATGATCTCGGAGAGCGCGTCGACGCCCTCACGTGTACCGACGACGACCAGCGTGTCCCCGATGGCCAGCCGGAAGTCCGGCCCCGGCGACGGGTGCGCACTGTGCGTCCGCAGCACGGCCACGATCGACGCCCCGGTCCGCGTCCGCGCCCGGGTGTCCCCCAGCAGCCGCCCGCCGTAGCGGGAGCGCGACCCGAGCGGTATGTGCTCGGTGACGAGATCGATTCCCTCGGTCCGTACGGCATCGATGGGCGCGGCGTCGATGAGATGCGCGAGTGCGGTGGCCTCCTGTGGAGTCAGCGGCACGGAGAGCCGGCACGAATCGGGGTCGTCGCGCTCGTAGAAGCCGATGAACCGCCGCCCGTCGTGGTGGACGACGACCGAAATGTGTTGTCCCGACTCGGTGGTGTAGTCGTACTGCACACCGACTCCGGGCAGCGTGGTCCGGTGGGTTCCCATGGCTTCCTCCCGAGGCGCACGACGGCACAGCGACGCACTTGGCGATCTCTTTAACGTCCCATTACCTTAACCGGAGACTTCCGCCGCTTGCGGGACACGCGTCACGGACCCCCGCAGTGCCCTCCCGCGCCGTGCCGATCGGCGCGCGGCCGCAGGAGGCGGCCGGGGCCCGGACACAGCCGTGCCCGGCGGCTTCCTGCTCGCCGCCGGGCACGTGGGGTGGGTGGCGCCGTCAGCCGGTGGTCCCGGTCCCGCCGTCGTCGGCCGGCTCCTCGGGAGTGGGTGAAGCGGAACCGCCCGTCGGGCTCTTGATGCCGGCGATGTGCTCGGCGAGCGTGTCCAGGGACTGGAAGGTGGCCCCGAGGACCGCGACATGCTTCCATCGCAGCACTCCGTCCGGCCCGATCAGGAACACGGCTCGGCGCACCCCGATCCCGGGCGCCGTGATCCCGTACGCCCGCGCGATCTCCCGCCCGGTGTCCGCGAGCAGCGGCATCCGCAGCCCGTATGTGCGGGCGAACGACTCATGGCTGTCCACACCCTGTGGACTGATTCCCCAGACCTCCGCGTCGAGACCGGTGAAGGTCTCCATGCCGGAGGAGTACGAGCAGAGCTGCTTGGTGCAGACGGTCGTGTTGTCGCCGGGGTAGAAGGCGAGCACGACGGTACGGCCGCGGGCGGCCGAGAGTGTGTAGTCGCTGCGTTCGAACGTGTCTCCGGTGAGAGTTCCGCCCGGCAGTGTGAAGTCCTGGACGGGCTGGCCGACTTGTGGTGACGATCCCATGGCGGGTCCCCTTGTGAGCGACGGGTGTACGGCGTTCGGCGATGTCTGGGTACAGCATGCTCGGTACGGTGGTGGCTCCCGCGACCAGGAGGTACGCATGGCGGATCGGCGACCACCGTCGGCGGCGGTGCTCCTCCTGCACGGCGGGCGCGAGACGGGTCTGGGGCCGCCCCCGCCCGGGCCGTTGAACCTTCCGGCCCTGCGCATGCGGCCGTTCGCGCGGGGCGTGGTCCGTGGGACCCGAGCCGAACCGGTGGATGTGGCGGTACGGGAGGTCCGGTACGGACACCGCGGGTGGAACGGGTCCCGGGAGGATGCCCTGCACGATGCCGTACGTGCGCTGGACGGCGTGCGGCGCGAGTTCGGCGAGGTGCCGGTCGTGCTCGTCGGGCACTCGATGGGCGCCCGGGCCGCCCTGCGCGCGGCCGGGCATCCCCTGGTGCGAGGAGTGGTCGGCCTCGCGCCGTGGTGTCCGCCCGGTGATCCGGTCACCCAACTCGCGGACCGGGACGTCGTCCTGCTGCACAGCAACCGTGACCGTGTGACGAGCCCCCAGGCCTCCCAGTCCCTCGCCACCCGGGCCCGCCGGGCGGGTGCCCGCTCCTGTCTGGTGACGATCCGCGCCAGCGACCATGCGATGCTCCGCCGGGCCCGGGCGTGGCACACGATGACGACCGGGCTGGTGAGGGGTCTGCTGGGACTGTCCGCGCTCCCGGCGGCGGTCGACGCCGCCCTCCGGCTGCCGCTGGACGCACCGGCTTCGGACGGCACGCTGGACTACGACCGGCTGCGCGCCGCGACCGTGCGCCGCTCGTGACGGACCGCGCGGCCGGCCGCTGGCCTCCATCAGGCCGGCTCCCGGCTCCCGGCCCCGGAGCAGGACATTCTCCAGGGGTTGTCAGTGGTCGCTGCGAGGATCGGTGTCATGGAGTCCTCGAAGCCGCTGCTTCTCGCCGACATCGAAGCCGCCGTCCGCGCCAGTTGGGGTGCCGACACGGCCACACCCGGCCACCGGCCGCACTGGACGGCCGACAATCCGGCCCGCGACCAGTGCGGGGTCACCGCCATGGTGCTCAACGACCTGCTGGGCGGCGAGCTGATCCGCGGCGAGGTCCGGGTGCACGGCGAGCGCACGGACTTCCACTGGTGGAACCGGCTGGGCATGGGTGTGGATATCGACCTCACGCGGGAGCAGTTCGGGCCGGAGGAGATCGTCTCGGGCGGCACGGTGATACCCCGGCCGGCGGAGATCGTACGGCTGCGCGAGGAGTACGAACTGCTCCGCGACCGGGTGCTGGAGAAGCTCCGGCGATAGCCGGCCCCGGGGTCAGCCGAGTTCCAGGCTGGTGATGCCGAACAGCCCGGTGTGGTCGATGTCAGGCATCGGGCCCGTGTACATGCGGGCCGTCTCGAACGACGGTGCGAGGCCGAGCTGTTCGGCGAGTGTGACCGCCGTCGGGTTGATGTCGGGTACGTCGACGGCGATCTCGGTGTCCGGTGCGGTGGCCGACAGTGCGCTCACCAGCGCGGCGGCCACTTCGGGCGACGAAGCGTGGAGAGGGCCGATGCGCGACGACGTACGGCAGGGACGCATCACGGCGAACCCCCGCAACTCCTCGTCGTCACCGAGGGCGGCGAGGGCGGTGCGCCCCGGTGCGGCGATCCACGGGGCGAGAAAGCTGTCGCGCTCGGCGGGGAAGAAGCGGCGGTCGTAGACGGCCAGCCGGTCGAAGGGGAGCGAGCGGGCGTCGACGAGCGTGAGGCCGGGCGGTACGCCGATGTCCGCGGCCGGCCGGCCGACCCACCGCATGTTCGTCCAGGCAGAGCGGAATCCGGACTTCCGGTAGTTGGCCTGCTGGGCGACGACGCCGTCGAGCCCGATGTTGCGCCCGGCGAGCCGGTCCATTCCGGCGCGCCAGACCTGGATGCCGTAACCCTGGCCGCGAAGTTCCGGGCGGGTGAGATAGAAGCCCAGGAACCCGAAGCCGGAGCCGTACCGGACGACGGAGACGGAGGAAACAGGCGCACCGTCGAGCCGGCCGATGAGGAAGCCGCGCGGGTCGGTGGCGAAGAAGGCGTGGCCGTCGGTCCGGCCCGGGTTCCAGCCCTCGGCGTGGGCCCACTCTCCCAGCATCTCGATGTCGTCGGCGCTTGCTGTGGTGATCTCGAATGTCGGCACGGGTCACCTGTACCCGGTGCGCGATCGGTTCAAGGACCCTGCTCGGTCACGTGGCACTCCGTTACCACCCCGTCCAGAGCAGGTGGTTGACCAGCAGGGCGACGAGGCCCTGCGCGATCAGCCAGCCGCGTCGGGTGTCCGGGGGAAGCAGCGTGGCGGCGGGCAGGAGCCAGAGGACGAACGGCTGCCAGATGCGTTCCGTCTCCGCCTTGCTCATCCCGGACAGATCCGCGACGAGGAGAGCGAGGAGCGCGGCCAGGGTGAGGAGGATCAGCCGGTGCCGGGCGGAGGTGGTGCCGGTGCGCAGGGTGCGTACGGATCCCGGGGCACCGGCCGCGGCCCGGCGGAGGCCGGCGACCGTGGCGAGACCGGCGGAGACCGTGGTGGCCGCGAGGTTCGCCCAGACCCAGTAGGAGTACGGACGGGTCCCGCCCGCCCCCTGGTAGTACCGCTCGACCAGCAGCCGGTACCCCTCCCACCAGTTGAAGCCCGCCAGGGTGAACGCGACGGGGACGACGAGCGCCCCGAGAAGGAAGAGGGGCACGGGGCGGGCCGTGCGGGTCAGGAGGAGGACGGTGAGGAGCAGGAGCGCGATGAGCGTCAGACCGTACGAGAGATAGCAGGTCAGGCCGTAGAGCAGCCCGGAACCGAGGGCGGCGGCCGCGGCGGCGGGGCGGGGGCTGTGGGGCCGGCGCGTCGCCGCCAGGGCGAGGAGCGCGACCGACCATGCGGCGACCGCGGCGAAGTAGCCGTCCGCCGAGGCTCCCGTCCAGACCGCCATCGGCGCGAGGACGAGGAACGGCGCGGCGCCCCGCGCCAGGCGTTCGTCGGCCAGGGCGCGCACCGCGACCAGCGCCGCGACCACCGCGGAGCCACCGAGCACGATGCACCACACACCGGCCCATCCGCCGCCGCCCAGTCCGATCCGGTCCAGCAGGACGAAAGTGAGCGTGGCGCCCGGCGGATGACCGGCGACATGCGCGGGCCAGTTGTCCGGACGGCCGCTCAGGATGTGGCCGGTGAAGCCGTGCAGGGCCGCCCCGATATCGCCGAATCGGCTGATGACCTGGAGATATTCGTGCTTCGTGGTGAGCCGGTCGGCGATGCCCCGGCCCCAGCCGTCGATCATCGCCAGCGAGAGGATCCAGACGAGGGAGGCGCCCCACGCGGTGGCGAGCAGGCCCCGCCAGGGCAGCCGGTCGGCGAGGCCCGGCCCGTACGCGACGACGGCCGCGGCGACGACGACGGCGGCCGCGGTGCCGGGGCCGGTGTGCGGATACCAGGACGCCAGCAGAGGCGGCCAGTGGGCGACCAGGGTTCCGTCGGCGTCCTGGATCGCTCGCCCGATCAGGACGGCCGCGGTGACGAGCAGGACACCCGCGGCGGCGGCGATCAGATCGCCGCGGCGGCCGGTGGTGCGCTGCTGCGGGGGGTGGTGGCCGGTGGTGCGTTCCTCGGTCTTCACGTAGGCACGCTATGCAGGGTGGGGCGGCTGCGGGCGGTGCCGCCGGGCCACGTCACCGAACTGTCAGATCCGGCCCGGAGATCTTGGCCCGGTTGGCCGTCGCGGGGAGTGACGTCAGCGTTTCGTCAGGAGTCGTGCGGGCCCGGGTCCGGCAGCCCGGGCATAGCTTCGGGGCATGGGCGACACACGACACGGCAGAGCATCCCGCATCCCGTTCCCGTCGTTCCCGGACCGGTCCCGAGTCCTGGAACGGCTGCCTTCCGCGCCCGGGTTCTGGCGCAGTCCGGTGCGCGGTGTCCGGTTCACGGCGGTGCTCGGTCTCGTCCTCCTCGTCGGGCTGACGCTGGTGTTCGTGACGGGTCTGCTGTCGTACGCCGCGTACAACCCGAATCTCGCCGCGGTCAACGACAAGACGCCGGGCAAGGGGCTGCTGGGGTTCTACCTCTTCGCCTGGCCGACCGGGCCGCACTGGCTGTACCGGCTGGACCAGGGAGTGCATGTCACGGGCGGCATCGTGCTCGTACCGGTGCTGCTGGCGAAGCTGTGGTCGGTGATCCCGAAACTCTTCGCGCTGCCGCCGGCCCGGTCGGTGGGGCATGCGTTGGAACGGGTCTCGTTGCTGCTGCTCGTCGGCGGGGCACTGTTCGAGTTCCTCACGGGGCTGCTCAACATCCAGCTGGAGTACGTGTTTCCGGGGTCGTTCTATCCGCTGCACTTCTACGGCGCGTGGGTGTTCTTCGCCGGGTTCGTCGCCCATGTCGGGCTGAAGCTCCCACGGGCCGTACGGGTGCTGCGCAGCGGGGGACTGCGCGGTGAAGTGGATGAGCTGGCGGCCCCCGCCCCCGACGCGCCCACCATCTCCCGGCGCGGCGCTTTCGCCATGGTGGGCGCCGGATCGCTGCTCCTGCTGGTCACCTCGGTGGGCCGGAGTTTCGACGCGCTGCGGAGCACCGCTCTCCTCACCCCGCGCGGGGTCGCCGACCCCGGATCGGGACCCAACGGGTTCCAGATCAACAAGACGGCCGCGTCCGTCCGGGTCACCCCGGCCGATACGGGGGAACGGTGGCAGCTGAGCGTCCAAGGCCCTGTCGGGGAACTCACGTTCACCCGGGAACAGCTGCTGGCCATGGACCAGTACAGCGCGGCGCTGCCGATCGCCTGCGTGGAGGGCTGGTCGACCTCGGACCAGTGGTGGCGCGGAGTGCGGCTGCGGGACCTGGCGGCGCTCGCGGGGTATCCGGACCGGCCGCCGGGAGTGCTCGTCGAGTCGGTGCAGCGCAGCGGACCGTTCCGCAAGGCGGCACTGCGGGACAACCAGGTGCGCGACCCGCGCTCGCTGCTGGCGCTGGAGGTCAACGGCGAGACACTGTCGCCGGATCACGGGTTTCCGGCACGGATCATCGTGCCGGCCGCGCCCGGTGTGCTGAACACCAAATGGGTGACCCGGCTGACGTTCGGAGAGCTGTGATGAGACGGAGCGGCGAGCGCACCGGAGAGCGGACGAAGCGGACGAAGGCGACCGGACCGGGGGCGGTCTTCAGGCGTTGGTACGGGGAAGGGCCGCTGCAACTCGTCCTGCTGGCCGCCACGTTCGCGCTCGCTGGCTATGCGGGAGTGCGGCTGCTGGAGGGGGACACGTTCGCCGTGGTGGTGTGGTTCGTCGGGTCGGCGCTGCTGCACGACCTGGTGCTGCTGCCGGTGTACGCGACGGCGGACCGGGTCGTACGCGTGGCGCTCGGGCCGCGCTCCGGCCTGGTCAACTTCGTCCGCGTACCGGCCTTCCTGTCCGGGCTGCTCCTGCTGATGTGGTTCCCGCTGATCACCAGGCAGGCGAAGCACTACGAGCCGGCGAGCGGACTGTCCCCCGACGTCTTCCTCGGGAACTGGCTGCTGATCACAGCTGTGCTGTTCGCGGCGTCGGCGCTCTGGCTCATGGTCCGGACCCTCCGGTCGCGGCGCAGGGCGACGAAGGGGCGGTCGTCCGCCACCCACTGATCGACCGGGTGCCAGCCGTTCGGCTGCGCGTACCGCAGCAGGGCAGGGGTGCCGATCCTGGCCCACGGGAAGTGCCCGTCCCCGGCATCGGCACGGTCCGGCCCGCCGGCCCCGTCGGGTGCGCGGCGTCCGTCGTACAACCGGACCTGGACCCGCTCGTCGATGTCCGGCGACACGGTCTCCGCGATGAGCAGACCGCCGGGGGCGAGCAGCTCCGCGGTGCGCAGCAGGAGGCCGTGCGGGTCGCCGCCGATGCCGATGTTGCCGTCGATGAGCAGGACGGTGCCCCAGCGGCCCTCGCCGGGCAGCGGGTCGAAGACGGAACGGCGCAGCGCCGAGCCGCCGATCCGCAGCGTGTGGGCGACGGCCGTCTCGCTCACGTCGATGCCGAGCGCACGGTGGCCGCGGGCGGCCAGTTCCGCGACGAGGCGGCCGGGCCCGCAGCCGATGTCGAGGACCGGCCCTTCGCAGCGGTGCAGCGCTGACAGGTCGGCGGCGTCGGCGCCCCCGCACCAGCGCTCGACGTCCAGGGGGAGCAGCCAGCCGTCCGTGCGGCGGAGGAAGAGCGGACCGTGGCCGTTGCGCAGCGCGTCGGCGTACGGGTCGGTGCTCCACGGGGCGATGTCCGGATGCACGGTGCCGGGGTGTTCGGTGTCCGGGTGCCGGGTGTCCGGGGTCACGGGAGTCAGCACCGAGCGGTTCGGCACCGTCCCGCTCATCGGCTCGCCGCCCCGGTCAGCCGGGCGAGGGTCGAGGCGAACCGTCCGTGCGGTGCGGCAGCTGCGACGTGCGCGGCGTCAGCCGCGGTGTCCACGTCCCGCAGCGGCGGCAGATCGCGCACGGTCAGCCCCGCGTCGACGAGCCGGCGCCGCTGGACGGTGCCGGTCTCCGGGGTGGACATGGGCACGCCGAGCACCAGGTCCGGGTCGGGTGCGGCCAGGCCCAGCGCCCAGAAGCCGCCGTCGTCGGCGGGCCCGAACCAGGCGTCGCACCCGTCCCAGGCGTCCGGGGAGAGCGCGGGCGTCAGATCGGCGGCGGTGATCTGAGGGGTGTCCATGCCGATGAGCAACGCCGGTCCGGCACAGCCGCCGAACGCCGCCGCGAGCCGTTCGTCGAGGCGGCCGGTGGACTGCGCGACGACTTCGATGCCGGGTGGCAGCCAGGGGCCGGGCCGTCCGTCGAGCACGAGGACGCGCCGCCGGGCCGGCAGCGAGAGCGCCGTGCGCAGCGTGTCACTGAGCGCCGCCTCGGCGAGCTGCGCGGCTTCGGCGGGGGTGAAGGGCGGGGTCAGCCGCGTCTTGACGAGGCCGGGCAGCGGTTCCTTGGCGATCACGAGGAGCGTGGTGGGGCCCGGCGCGACGCCGCGGCGGGCGGGCGCCACGCTCATCGGGACGCCCCCGGGCGTACCGCCCGTGGCGACATGGTTCCCGGCGGCTCGCGCAGGACGGCGCGCATGTCGCGTACCGCCTGCCACGTTCCCCGCCAGGTGCCGGTCACCTTGGATCTGCCGGTGCGCGGGAGGTAGGGGACATCCGTCTCCGCGACCCGCAGCCCGGCGTCCGACGCGCGTACCACCATCTGCAGCGGGTAGCCGCTGCGCCGGTCGGTGAGGTCCAATGCCAGCAGGTCCGCCCGGCGCCCGGCCCGCATCGGACCGAGGTCGTGCAGGCGCAGGCCTGTCCGGCGGCGCAGCATGCGGGCGAGCGCCAGGTTCCCCGCGCGGGCGTGCAGGGGCCAGGCGCCGCGGCCCTCGGGGCGCCGGCGGCCCAGCAGCAGATCCGTGTCCCCGTCGGCGATCCGGCCTACGAAGCCGGGCAGCAGCCCCGGGTCGAGCGAGCCGTCGCAGTCGCAGAAGCAGACGAACTCCGCCCCGGCGGCGAGCAGACCGGCATGGCACGCGGCGCCGAAGCCGCGCCGCGGCTCGTGCACGACGGTCGCCCCGAGGGAGCGGGCGAGGTCCGCCGATCCGTCGGTGGAGCCGTTGTCGACGACGATGGCGCGCCAGCCGTACGGGATGCCGGCCAGTACCCGGGGCAGCGCCGCGGCCTCGTTCAGACAGGGCAGGACCACATCGGCGCGCGGGGACTGAGTGCGGAAGGAGTCGGTCACCTCGCTCACCCTACGGAGCAGAAACCGGCATTTCGGGCATCAGGTTCTTACGAAAGCCGGACGTCGGCCCTTCGGCGGACGGCCGACCGGCTCTCCCGGCAGCCGGGATGCCAAAGTGGCTGTATGGAGAACATCCCGGACGCCCCGGGTCCCGGCACCGCCCCCGGCGTTCCGCGTGGCCATGTCCTCGTCGTGGACGACGATCCGACGGTCGCCGAGGTGGTCGTCGGCTATCTGGACCGGGCGGGTTACGACGTCCGGCGGGCCGGCGACGGTCCGGCGGCGCTGGAGTGCTTCACGGCGCGCCGCCCGGACCTGGTCGTCCTCGATCTGATGCTGCCCGGAATGGACGGCTTCGAGGTCTGCCGCAGGATGCGGGCGCACGGCCGTGTGCCGGTCATCATGCTGACGGCACGCGGCGACGAGGACGACCGCATCCTGGGCCTGGAGACGGGCGCGGACGACTACGTCACCAAGCCGTTCAGCCCGCGTGAGCTCGTGCTGCGCGTCGATGCGGTGCTGCGCCGCGGCCGGGGAGCGGCGCCCGGCGCGGCTGCCGCCGGGGCCCCGCTGGAGTGCGCCGGACTCCGTCTCGATCCCGTGGCCCGCCGCGCGGTGCGGGACGGCCGCGAGCTCGCCCTCACCCTCCGGGAGTTCGACCTCCTGACCTTCTTCCTGCGCCATCCCGGCCGGGTGTTCACCCGGGAGGAACTGATGCGGGAGGTCTGGGGGTGGGACTTCGGGGACCTGTCGACGGTGACGGTCCACGTCCGGCGGCTGCGTGGCAAGGTCGAGACGGATCCGGCCCGTCCGCAGCTGATCCAGACGGTGTGGGGCGTGGGCTACCGCCTGGACCCGGCCCCGGTCCCGGCCCGCGCGGACGGCACGAGAACCGCCCCGCCGGGCGCCCCGACCACGGATGCGGACCCCTCATGACCGACCTCCTCCTCATCGCGCTCCTCGCGTTCCTGGGCGCCGCAGCGGCCGGGCTTCTCGGTGCACTGGTCCTGCGCCTCTTCCGGCACCGTTCGCTCGTCGTGTCGCTGGCCGTCGTCGCCGCCGTCGCCGTGACCGCGATGCTCGCCGGGACCCTCGCGGTCGCCTGGGCGATGTTCCTGTCGGCGCACGATCTGACCGTCGTCACGACCGTCGTCGCCATGGCCGCCGTGGTGTCCCTCGCCACGGCGATGCTGCTGGGCCGCTGGATCGCTGCCAGGAGCCTGGACCTGGCGCTCGCGGCCCGTTCGTTCGGCGACGGCGGTACGTTCGCCGCCCCCGAGGAGCAGGCGACCGCCGAACTCTCCTACCTGGCAAAGGAACTGGCGGCCACCAGCGCCAAGCTCGACAGCTCCCGGGAGCGCGAACGCGCACTGGAGACGTCGCGCCGTGAGCTCGTCGCATGGATCTCGCACGATCTGCGGACCCCGCTCGCCGGGCTGCGGGCCATGTCGGAGGCGCTGGAGGACGGCATGGCCGCCGACTCCGGCCGCTACCTGCGACAGATACGGACCGAGGTGGAACGCATGAACGACATGGTCGGCGACCTCTTCGAACTCTCCCGGATCCACGCCGGATCGCTCACCCTGACCCCCACCCGCATCTCCGCGTACGACCTGGTCGGCGACGCCCTCGCGGGCGCGGACCCGCTGGCGCGCGAGCACGGGGTGCGGCTCGTCGGCGACCGTATCGACGCCGTGCCGGTGGAGGTCGACAGCAAGGAGATGAGCCGGGTCCTGGGGAACCTCCTGATCAACGCGATCCGCCGCACGCCGGCCGACGGCACGGTCGCGGTGGCCGCTCGCCGCGCCGACGGCGGGGTGGTGCTGTCGGTGACGGACGGCTGCGGTGGCATCCCCGAGGAGGACCTGCCGAGGGTCTTCGACACGGGCTGGCGCGGCAGCCACGCCCGTACGCCACCCGCCGGTGCGGGACTCGGGCTGGCGATCGTCCGCGGCATCGTGGAGGCGCACGACGGCCGGGCGGAGGTCCGCAACGTCACGGGCGGCTGCTGCTTCGAGGTCACCCTCCCGGCGGCCGCTCAGGCATGAGCGGGCCGTCCTCGACCGCCCGCCGGTCCCGACCTCAGCTCCGCCTCCGCGAACTCCTTCATCCCCTCCGCGAACCCCACCTCCGGCCGCCAGCCCAGCTCCTCCCGCAGCCGGCGCGAGTCCGCCGTCACATGGCGTACGTCCCCGAGCCGGTACCCACCGGTGATCTCCGGTGCCGGGCCACCGTGCGCGGAGGCGAGTGCCGCGGCCATCTCGCCGATCGTGTGCGGTTCGCCGCTGCCCGTGTTGTACGCGGTGAAGCTGCCGGCCGGCCGGTCCCGCACGGCCTCCATCGCCACTGCGTTGGCGGCCGCCACGTCGCGTACGTGGACGAAGTCCCGCCGCTGGCAGCCGTCCTCGAAGACCTGCGGTGCCTCGCCCCGGGCCAGCGACGAGCGGAAGAAGGACGCGACACCCGCGTACGGGGTGTCGCGCGGCATCCCCGGCCCGTACACGTTGTGGTACCGCAGGGCCGTCGCCCGGCCGCCCGTCGCCCGCGCCCACGCGGCGGCGAGATGTTCCTGGGCGAGCTTCGTCGCCGCGTACACATTGCGTGGATCGGCCGGCGCGTCCTCGGCGACCAGGCCCGGGGTCAACTCGTTCCCGCAATGCGGGCAACGCGGTTCGAACCGGCCCGCCGCCAGATCGTCCACGGCTCGCGGACCGGGCCGGACCTGCCCGTGCCGGGGACAGTCGTACCGCCCCTCGCCGTACACGACCATCGACCCGGCGAGCACCAGATCGCGCACCCCGGCCCGGGCCGTCTCCGCCAGCAGGACAGCCGTCCCCAGGTCGTTGCAGCCGACGTACTCAGGGGCGTCCGCGAAGTCCTTGCCCAGACCGACCATCGCGGCCTGGTGGCAGACCGCGTCGACGCCCCGCAGCGCATCGGCCACGGCGTCCCGGTCCCGTACATCGGCGACGATCATTCCTTCCCGGCCGCTGCGGGCACCCCCACCGTGCGCCGACTCCAGCAGCGCGTCGAACACGACCACTTCATGGCCGTGCGCGACCAGCGCCTCGGCGATGTGTCCCCCGATGAACCCGGCTCCGCCGGTGAGCAGTACACGCATGACGCCACGTTAGGTCGCCCGGCGCGCTCCGCTCCGTTGCCGTACGGACACGTCACCGGAGCGTAAGAAGCGGGAACACCGGGTCGCGCGCGGTCATGGCGTCACGATGGGGAAGTCCGGGTCGGTGGTGTCCAGGACCGAGACCAGGGTCCGGAGCGCGCCGATGTCCCCGGTGTGCTCGATGGTGTCGAGCCCCTTCCCGGCCAGCAGGTCCAGCAGCTGCGGCCGGGTCAGGGTGAACGTCACGTCGGCGGGGGTGCCTTCGAATCCGGGGGCACCTTCGAAGCCGACGGCGGTCTCCACCGGATCCATTCTCGTCGGTACGAGGGCGCCGTTGCGCAGGCTGGTGCGGTACCACTCGCCCAGATCGGTGAAGTGCCAGTCCAGAGTGGCCCGGTGATCCCATGCCTCGGGGCCGTTGACGCGGGTGGCCAGCGTGTCGAAGATCTGCTCCACGCTCAGTGCGGTGGTCATGCCTCGGGCGGACAGGGGCGTCTTGGTGACGCCCTGGCGCAGTTCGAGGGCGCCCATGAGATAGCAGTTGCGCCAGGTCGCGTTCTCGGCACCGTGGGCGAGCCGTTCGAAGGTCCGCGCGAGCAGCTCCTTTGCCGCGCTGTGGTCGGGGTCCGCGAAGACCGCGTGCTTGAGCAGCTGGGCGGCGAACCGCAGATCGCCCTCGGAGACGTACTGCCCGGCCCGGGCGACCACCGCGTCGACGCCGCCCATGCAGTCGACGTACCGGCGGGCGGACTCGGTCGGCGGGTGCTCCCAGAGCGAGGAGGGGTGGCCGTCGTACCAGCCCAGGTAGCGCTGGTAGATCGCCTTCGCGTTGTGGCTGACGGAACCGTAGTAGCCGCGGGCGTGCCAGGAGCGGGCGAGGCCGGGCGGCAGCTCGATCAGTTCGGCGATCTCGGTGCCGGTGCGGCCCTGGTTGGCCAGGCGCAGAGTCTGGTCGTGCAGATAGGCGTACAGGTCGCACTGCTCCGACAGGAACGCGGTGAGCCGCTCGGTGCCCCAGGTGGGCCAGTGGTAGGAGGCGAACAGGACGTCGCTCTCGGAGCCGAAGAGCTGGACGGCCTCATCGAGGCAGCGGGACCAGATCCGGGCGTCACGGACCGCGGCGCCGCGCAGCGACAGGATGTTGTGCAGGGTGTGGGTGGCGTTCTCGGCCATGCACAGGGCGCGGTGTTCAGGCAGATGGAAGTTCATCTCCGCGGGCGCCTCGGTGCCGGGCGTCAGCTGGAAGTGGAACACCACGCCGTCGACCGTCTCGACCTGCCCGGTACCGGTGATCTCGATGGTGGCCGGGAGGATGCCGGTGGTTCCGGTGGAGGTCGTGAAGCCGAGGCCAGTCCCGACCAGTCCGGTAGGGCCGCGGCCGAGGTTCATGCCCGAGTAGTAGGCGCCGCGCCTCAGCATGGCCGTGCCGACGGACACGTTCTCGGTGACCGAGTGCTCCATGAAGCTCTGCGGGGCGAGGATCGGTACGTCATCGCCCCGGCCGACGACGCCGTGGATGCCGCCGAAGTGGTCGATGTGCGAATGGGTGAAGAGCACGCCGGTGACGGGCCGGTCGCCACGCTGCTCGCGGTAGAGCGCGAGGCCGGCCGCCGAGGTCTCGGCGGAGATGAGCGGATCGACGACGATCACACCGGTGTCGCCCTCGATGAGAGTCATGTTCGACAGATCGAAGCCGCGGATCTGGTAGATGCCGTCGGTCACCCGGTACAGGCCGGCGCGGGCGCACAGCTGGGACTGCCGCCACAGGCTCGGATTGACGGTGTCAGGGCAGTCGCCGTCCAGGAAAGCGGTGCTCCCGAAATCCCACACCACGCGTCCGTCGTCGGTGCTGATGGCCGTGGACGACGGGCCGGCCACGAAGCCCCGGTCGGCGTTCTCGAAGTCGGCGCGGTCCGTGAAGTCCGGCGTGACCGGAGCGGCAGGTGTGCCCGATGCGGCGGCTGTGGTCATGCTGATCTCCTGGGGCCGATGGCGATATCAGCCGCCGAGCTGGGCATCTGGCCGATGGCGTCGCCCACGAATCCCTCCCGGGGCACGTGAAGCGCGCCGTCCCGGCCCCGTACCGCAGGACGCTTCAGTCCGTAAAAGTCCGTCGGTACACGACTATTTGGGCATGCCTGACGTTACGCAACCGGGGATGCGCCGGGAGAAGCACCAGTGACCGGACGGCCGTCGGACGAGCAGGAACGCGCCCGCTGTCGCCGCGCCCAGCGACGCTCCCGCCACCACCTGTGCGGCGGTGTGGCATCCGAGGGCCACCCGTGACCAGCACACGGCGGCCGTCAGCGCGTACGCCAGGAGCCACCACGGGGAGTGGGCGGCGGCGAGCAGCGCGACGACCGCCGAGGCGACCGACGCGTCCACCGAGATCTTCCCGACGGTGTTGACGGACGGCGGACGACCGTCATCGCCCACAGCGCCGGCATCGTCACCAGGATCCCGGTCGGGGCGTGCCCGACGACCATGAGGACCGAGCCGGCACCGATCGAGCCCAGGACGACGAAGGAGCTCGGCGCACGCAACGGTCGACGACATGCCGGTCGCCAGGTGCCGCGCCCCCACTCCCGCCCGATGTAGCCGGCCGGGACGAGCCCCGCGCACAGGGCGCCGAGCTGGCCCCACAGCAGACCGGTCCAGTGGCCCGCGCCGGCCTCGCACTCCTTCCGCAGCGCACGCAGGCACGCAGGGACATGGGGCTACTGCTCCGACCGGCCGTCGGTTGCGTCGCCCCGGCGGTCCCTGGCGTCCTCCAGGAGCGAGAGCGCGAACTGCAGGAGCTCCGGCGGGAGACCGTCGTCGTCGGGGCCACGGCCTGCCGGCCCGCTGATCTCCCCGGTACGCCGCTTCGCGAGGAACCGCAGACCCGCGACGACATCGTCGACGACCTCGGACTCCTCCTTGAAGAAGCGCCAGTCGACGCCGAAGCCCAGCCCGAGGGCCTTGAGGATCTCCTCGGACGGCTGGGTGACCTTCCCGGCGAGGATGTTCGAGAAGTAACTGTGCGACAGCGAGCCGCCGCGCTCCTTGACCAGGTCCGCGAAGACCCGCCCGGAGATCTTCTGGCCGGGGAAGGTCTCCTCCACCATGTACTCGACCTTCTGCTGCAGCGTCCGCAGCTCCGGCGCGTGTTCTCCGCCGTTGTCCATCGGGGCCCCCACATCCACGTCCGCCGTACGCGCGTCCGTCCGAGCGGAACATCCTGCTCCGGTGCCAGGAGCGGGCTTGCGCAAACACTCTACGTCACTGTTAACTCGAAAAAACATGGGCAAGGGACCACGAGGGGAGTCCCTTGCCCATGAAGTCGCCGTATCGTCCGCGCAGGCCCACAACGAGTCGTAGCCCTTCACGACGGGGGATGCGTGAAGGGCTACGCGTTCATTATGGCCGTCGGCCGGGCCGTCATCAACTGACCGTCCGGTCAGTGTGTCCGACCGGGTGTGCGGACAGGTGTACGAGGATGCGGGCGGACAGGCGTACCGGGACGCGTGCGGACAGGCGTACGGCGGTCCGTCGCGCTCCGGGGCGCCACCCCTGTCCGGCAGGCAGATAATTTCACCTGGCAGGCCCGGGAAATCTGTCGCGGCTATGCTAGAGATGATGGCTCGCACCATGAGAGTTTCTTTTTCGGTCAACGAAATCAGAGACGCTTCCGATGTCTCTCGCCGCGGGCCCGGAAGAGGTGCAAATGCCCGCAGATACCCCTCCGCATGCCGCCGACCGACTCGATGACGACGACTACCCCGCCTACACCATGGGGCGCGCCGCCGAGATGATCGGCGCCACGCCGGGCTTCCTCCGGGCGATCGGTGACGCCCGCCTGATCACGCCCCTGCGGTCCGAGGGCGGCCACCGCCGCTACTCCCGCTACCAGTTGCGTATCGCGGCCCGCGCCCGTGAGCTCGTCGACGGCGGCACGCCGATCGAGGCGGCCTGTCGCATCGTCATCCTGGAGGACCAGCTGGAGGAGGCGCTGCGCCTCAACGCGGAGCTGCGCCGGCCCACGGCGGGTTCGGCCGGTGGGGCGGGCGCGGGGTCCTGAGACCGGGTCCGCGGGACAGAATATCTGCTGTCGCAAGCGCAGAATTTTATCCAATGCGCGATGAGGGTTTATGACACACCGGGCGGAGTGTAATTACTTGCCGCGCCCGGATGCCTCCACCGTGCTAGTGTGGATGCCAGTTGCAGTTGTGGTTCCCAAAACTCCAAGTGCTCTCGCCGACGTAATGAGCCGGTGGGTGCGCTTTTGTATTTCCGGCATTATTGTTCCGGACGGGGTAATCATCGCGGCGACGCGGGGTTCGCACAGTGCGGATCCCCGGGCACTGCCCCAGAAGGAGATAAAACATGGCTACTGGCACCGTTAAGTGGTTCAACGCGGAAAAGGGCTTCGGCTTCATCGAGCAGGATGGTGGCGGCGCTGACGTCTTCGCCCACTACTCGAACATCGCCGCGAGCGGCTTCCGTGAGCTGCAGGAGGGCCAGAAGGTGAACTTCGACGTCACGCAGGGCCAGAAGGGCCCGCAGGCGGAGAACATCACCCCCGCGTGATCCTGCGAATGCTCCGGCGCTGACGCGCTGACACGCACTTGCGCAGCTGGGGCCCGCACCTTGGGGTGCGGGCCCCAGCTCGTTGCTTTTTCCGGGCCCGCCACCGTGCGCCGCCCCCCAGTCCCTGTGACGGACACGGTTCATCCGTGTCGGACACGGCTCATTCTTCGCAGCCGGGCTTCGTCCACGCATTTCATCGGCCCGTTCTTGCGATTCCTGCGCCGCTCCGCCGCAGCGAATTCCTCGATACGCGCCATATCGAGGAAGGGTTCTGCATGAACCGCACAGCTCGCACGAACGACCGTTACTCCCGCAGCGGCGGCTTCCGCTCCCAGGCCGGCAGTGGCCAGGGTGGCCAGAGCCGCTACGGCGCCCCGGGCCGCTCCGGTTCCGGTTCGCGTTCCGGTTCCGGTGGCTACGGCCGTCGGCCCGCCGCCAAGCAGGGCGAGTTCGCCCTGCCGAAGACCATCACCCCCGCGCTGCCCGCCGCCGAGGCGTTCGCCGATCTGGACCTGCCCGCGCCCCTTCTGGCGGCGCTCGCCGCCGAGGGCGTGACCACGCCGTTCCCGATCCAGGCGGCCACGCTGCCCAACTCGCTCGCCGGACGCGACGTCCTCGGCCGCGGCCGCACCGGCTCGGGCAAGACGCTCGCCTTCGGCCTCGCCCTGCTGGCCCGTACCGCAGGCCGGCGCGCCGAACCCCGCTCCCCGCTGGCCCTGGTCCTCGTCCCCACCCGGGAGCTGGCCCAGCAGGTCACCGACGCGCTCACTCCGTACGCCAAGTCGCTGAAGCTGCGCCTGGCGACCGTCGTCGGCGGGATGTCTATCGGCCGGCAGGCCGGCGCGCTGCGCGGCGGCGCCGAAGTTGTCGTCGCCACGCCCGGCCGGCTCAAGGATCTCATCGAGCGCGGCGACGCCCGCCTCGACCGGGTCACCATCACCGTCCTCGACGAGGCCGACCAGATGGCCGACATGGGCTTCATGCCGCAGGTCACCGAGCTGCTCGACCAGGTGGCGCCCGAGGGGCAGCGGATGCTGTTCTCGGCCACCCTGGACCGTAACGTCGACCTGCTGGTCCGCCGCTATCTGCACGACCCGGTGGTCCACTCCGTCGACCCGGCGGCCGGTGCGGTCACGACGATGGAGCACCACGTGCTGTACGTCCACGGCGCCGACAAGTACGCCACCACGACGGAGATCGCGGCGCGCGACGGCCGGGTGATCATGTTCCTGGACACCAAGCACGCCGTGGACAAGCTCACCGACCACCTCCTCAACAGCGGCGTACGGGCTGCCGCGCTGCACGGCGGCAAGTCTCAGCCGCAGCGCACCCGCACCCTGACCCGGTTCAAGACCGGGCACGTCACGGTGTTGGTCGCCACGAACGTCGCGGCCCGAGGCATCCACGTCGACAACCTCGACCTGGTCGTCAACGTCGACCCGCCGAGCGACCACAAGGACTACCTGCACCGCGGCGGCCGCACCGCCCGCGCCGGCGAGTCCGGCAGCGTCGTCACGCTGGTGCTGCCCAATCAGCGCCGTGAGATGACCCGCCTGATGGCCGACGCGGGGATCACCCCGCAGATCGCCCAGGTCCGCTCCGGCGAGGCCGAACTGAACCGGATCACCGGGGCGCAGGCCCCGTCGGGTGTACCGGTCACCATTACGGCACCGGTGACGGAGCGCGCCAGGAGCGGCGCGTCGTCGTCCCGTGGCCGCCGCAGCCGCCCGTCACAGGCGCGCCGCACGTCGGCCGGGACGTCCTCGTCGCAGTCGTCCTCCTCGGCCCGCGGGGGGAGCGGCAGTGCGCCGCGCAGGTCCTCGGGCAACCGCGCGGCCTGAGCAGGACGCGGCCCACTGATCCCGTTCCTTCTCTTCAACCCCGTTGAGGCACTATGCGCTGCGTCATCGCCCGCTTCCCCTTCGACCTGTTCAAGAGCGAGGTCATGGAATCGATGAAGGGCATCAAGCCGGAGCCCGTCACAGGTGATTCGGTGGTCATCGGCCGCCGGGTCTATCCCGTCAAGCAGGTCGGCGAGGTGATCACCCGCCAGGACCGCCGCGACTTCACCTCCGGCGAGGTGACCCGCGCGCTGACCCGTCTCGGCTTCACCTGCCGTACCGCGGACGTGCCCGTCCCGGCGACCGCGCCGACGCCGCTCGAGGCGGCGTCGGCGATGCTCGGATCGGCGACGACCGTCTGACGCCTGGCGGGTGAGAGGCACGAGGGCCGGGGGCCGGGGACGCACGTCCCGGCCCCCGGCCCCTTCGCGCGTGCGTACCGAACGGGCCTACGCCCACAGCGCATCGGCGACCGCGACCCCCGCGAACACCGCGCCCAGCCCCGCCACCACGCTCGCCACGACGTTGGCCGCCGCGTAGAACTTCGCCCCGTCCTCCGCCAGTCGCAGCGTCTCGTAGCTGAACGTCGAGTACGTCGTCAGCGCCCCGCACAGACCCGTACCCACGAAGAGCTGCACCTGCGACGACGCCGCGCCGGCCGCCACCGCTCCGGTGAGCAGGCCCAGCACCAGGGAGCCGGCCACGTTGACCGTGAACGTCCCCCACGGGAAGACCGTGTCGTGCCGGGACTGGACCGCCCGGTCGGTCAGGTAGCGCAGTGGTGCGCCGACCGCCGCGCCGACGATCACCAGCAGCCAGTTCACCGGCTCTCCTCCCGGCCGGGGTAGTGGATGACCTCGCAGGCGTCCAGGACGACCACGCCTTCCCCGATCACCTCGTCGACGAGCGGAAGGAACGCGCGGATCCGCTCCTCCGTGTCCACGATCACGACGGCCACCGGCAGGTCCTCGCTCAGCGACAGCAGCCGCTGGGTGTGGATCATCGACGAGGCGCCGAACCCCTCGATGCCCCGGAACACACTCGCGCCCGCCAGCCCCGCCCGGTGTGCCCGGCGCACGATCTCCGAGTAGAGGGGCCGGTGGTGCCAGCCGTCGGACTCCCCGATGAGGACGGTCAGGCGCAGACCCCGTTCGGTCACCCTGGTCCCCTCGGTCTCGTGCGTCTCCTTGGACTTCCTCGTCATGGCTGCCTCCACGCCAGCACGCGGCGCGTCAGCCACACCGCACTCCACACCGCGGCCAGCGCCGCCAGCAGGGTCAGCCCGAGATACGCGATACCTGTACGGGCCCGGCCTGCGTCCACGAGCCGCTCGATGTCCACCGTGTACGTGGAGAACGTGGTGAACCCGCCCAGCACCCCCGTGCCGAAGAAGGGCCGCACCAGCCGGTGCACCGACCGGACATCGCTGATGACCGCCATGAACACGCCGATCACCGCACACCCGATGACGTTCACCAGCAGCGTCGTCCAGGGGAAACCACCCGGCGGAGTCGTCCAGATCAGCGAAGCCCCGTAACGGCCGCACGCCCCGAGCACACCACCGAGGGCGACGACGGCGACGACGGGCCACTGCCTGCCGGACCACCGCCGGCCTGGCCGCGCGGCCCGCTGCTCGGGTACGGACATGGCAGCCTCGGCGTCCTCGGGTTCATCCGCCGCGGATCCCCGGGACCCTGTGGGTACGGGGGACATGCGTGGCTGCTGGGCTCCCATGGGCATACGTCTCCTACCTGCTGGGTGCCCGTACGCGGGCACACTCCTCCGCAAGTAGGGACCGTTGGCGGCACTGCTGCCGCGGTTCGGGTACGGCGGGCCCCACCGCCGCGCAGCAACCGTCAGTCACCATCACAGTCCCTGCTCGCACCAGAGTATCGCCCGCGTGTGCGCCCCGCCCGGCGCAGCGGCGACGGATGACCGGCGCGTGGCCGGGGCTCGGCCGGGGCTCGGCCGGGTCAGCACCTGCCCGGCCGCGCGTACAGCGTGACCTGGCCACCCTTGGCCTGCACCCGGCGGCAGACGACGAATTCCTGCCGCAGGACGTCCCGCTTGACCGCCTCCTCGGGAAACGCGTCCTCCGGCTGTCCCGGCGGATCGGTGAGCGCCACGATCCGGTCGAACGCGCGCAGCCGGACCCGGATCCGGTCGGCAGAGAACTCGGTGCCTTCAAGCGTGTTGTCGGCCCCCGGGCCCCGCTGCAGGGCCAGATCGGTCAGGCCCCGGAAATCGTCCGGGTAGGAGAGGGCCCATTCCCTCCGTCGCGACGGCATGAAGAGCACACCGGCGTCGTCCGACGCCATGATCCGCACCTGGGCGGCGATGGCGGTGACGTCGTCCTTGCGACTGTCGGGGGTGCGCATCTGGAGCGTCACCGGGAGGAGCGCGACGACCACACCGGCCGCCGCGGTGCCGAACACCACGGCCCGCGACCGGTGCGCCGCCGGCCGGGCGGCCCGGCCGGCGGCGCCCCACAGGCGGTCCACGGCCACCCCGATGAGCAGGGCCAGGGCGAGCTGGGAGCAGAGGACATAGCGGTCCAGGTACATCGGGTCGTAGAGGGAGGCGAGGAGGAGCGTGGCCGTGGGCACGATCAGCAGCGGCAGGGCCAGCCTGACCAGACGGAGCACGCCCGCCCGCGCCCTCGTACCCGTGGCCGGTTCCCCCGGCTTCGTCGCGTACCCGGCGCAGAGCACGCCGACGAGGGTGACGGCCGCGATGACGAGCCATTCGCCCGGATGCGGCCACCCGATCCAGGAAACCTGCCCCGACTGGCCCGCGGACCGCAGGGCGAGGGGGGTGACCGCGACCACGGACAGCCCTGCGGCGACCGCCCAGGACCGCATCAGCGCACGGGGCAGCCGCGAGAGGTACAGCGTCAGGCCGTGGGCGGGCAGGGCGAGGACCGCGAATTCGTGAAGCCATCCGGCGGCGACGACGGTGAGTGCGTACGCGGTCCAGCGCCGGCGGGAGGAATCGTCGACGGCGCCGACGAACAGATGAGTGGAGAGGGCGATGAGCGCGCACACCATGGCGTAGGAGCGGCCCTCCTGCGCGTACATCTGGACCATGGGCAGGAGAGCGAAGGCAAGACCGCCGATGAGTCCGGTACGGGGGCCCGCGAGGCGGTTTCCGGTCGACGCCACCAGAAAGGCGGAGACGGAAGTCGCGAGCACCGACGGGAGCCGGAGTGTCACGAGACTGTCGCCCCCCACGGCGAACAGCGCGTGCATGAAGAAGTAGTAGAGGCCGTGCACCGCATCGGCATTGCCGAGCAGATGCCAGATCTCGAAGAGGCTTCGATGGGCGACCTGGTACGTCACCGACTCGTCGCGCCACATGGAGTTTTCGCGACGGATCCCCCAGAGGCCCATCAGCAGTGCCAGCAGCGCGGGTAATAGGCCGGCCCGGTATCGGGACAGCGGCGCGGAGAGCCGTTTTGCACCTGGTTCGTGGCGTCTCTCGGGACGACGCGTCGCGCGCAAAGCGGCCGGAGTCTGCGGAAGGTTGATGGCGCACTCCGATTCGGCGGCGAAAGGGTGCAACGGACCCGGGTCTGCGCGCCCGTCAGCGTACCCAACACCCGGGAAGTCCGGGAAGAGTCAGCTCTGTTCCCGCACGGAGCATGCGGAATCGGGATGGCCTTTTTCTTCGATTCAGGCCCTTGAAACAAGTGGCGTGCTCGCGTATCGACTTCTGCCGGGTCCGTATCGGCAGGGACCTTGCGGATCGGGTGGCCGGTGCGATGCGCGCAGCTGCCCGGACGAACTCGCGGAGGTGCCGTTCCCGACTGCTAGGCTCGCGCGGATCAAGAGCGTGAATCACCAGCAAATACCTGAGAACGCAAGGGAATGGTCGTGGAGAAGACTTCCTCGAAGGTCGTGGTGGTCGTCCCCACCTACAACGAGCGGACGAACCTGCCCATCCTCGTCGATCTGCTCACGGAACTGCACGTACCGAACCTGCATATTCTCGTGGTGGACGACAACTCGCCCGACGGCACGGGCGAAGTCGCGGACCGGCTCGCAGCCGAGACCTCGGGCCTGGTCGGCGTTCTGCACCGGACGGAGAAGAACGGGCTGGGCCGCGCGTATGTCGCCGGTATGACACGCGCGCTCGAAGAAGAGGCGGACGTCGTCATTCAGATGGATGCCGACCTCTCCCATCCGGCCTCGGTGGTCCCGCTCATGGTCGAGAAACTCTTCGCCGACGATGCCGCTGTCGTGATCGGCTCCCGCTATGTGGAGGGCGGTTCGCTCGCGACCGAGTGGCCTTGGCACCGCAAGGCGCTCTCCGCCTGGGCAAATTTCTACGTCAACGCGATTCTGCGGCTGCACGTGAGGGATGCCACGGCCGGTTTCAAGGCATGGCGTGCGGACGCCTTGAAGGCGATCGATCTGCCGTCCGTCCGCAGCAACGGGTATTCCTTCCAGGTGGAGATGAACTACCGGACGGTCAGGCGCGGACTCAGAATCGTCGAGGTGCCGATCAGATTCGAGGAACGGGTCAACGGCGAATCGAAGCTCGGGCTGCGCGTACAGATCGAGTCGGCGATCGCACCGTGGAAGCTGCTGTTCGGCAGGAAGAACGGCTGACTTCGGGTCGCTCTCCGGGCGGCCGCAGGTGGTGGAACGTTCCCTGCCCTGACCGCCGGTGGGCACCGGCCTTCCCGCCCCGTGGCCCGGCCCGGCACTCGGCTGACCGCCAGTGACCGTCCCGAGGAGCGCCGCGGCACGTTGATCGTGATCCCCGGCGGCCCGGGCAGCGGCTGACGCAGAAGGGGGCGGCACTGCAGAAGGAAATGGTGGGGGCGTACGACCTGGTCGGCCTCGATCCGCGCGGGACCGGCGGCAGTACGCGGGCGAACTGCGGGCTCGACGAGGACGACCGGGAACACGGCGTCTACCTGGGCAACGGCAACGTGTGCGGCACGGGCAAGGTCACCGAGTTCCTCACGACGGGGGCGCGCCCGGCGGAGGACGCGTACTGCACGGACTGAACGGGCGAAGCAGGGTCCCGCCCGCGCAGTCGGCGGGACCCCTACTTCGCCACGAACTGGGTGAGGATCGCCTGCACCTCGTAGATGTCGACGCCCTTGGTGAAGGTCTTCTGGATCGGCAACGAGGTGCCCGAGACCCAGATCTTGAGCTCCGCGTCGAGGTCGAACGTGCCGGCGGTCTCCACGGCGAAATGCGTGATGCTCCGATACGGCACGGAGTGGTATTCCACCTTCTTGCCGGTGATCCCCTGCTTGTCGACGAGAAGGAGGCGCCGGTCGGTGAAGAGGATGGTGTCGCGTATCAGCAGGTACGCGGCGTGCACCTGCTCGCCCTGGCCCAGCAGCCGTGCGAAGTCCTGCTGCGCCGTCGCCGTATCGATGGTGTGCGCGTTCCCGAACAGTGCCATGTCAGCCCCCCATGTACTCGAAGTTGCATGTTTTTCGCACTGTATACGGGTCTGTACGGCGGCACGGGTGAACCGACGGAGCGGCTCCGGGCGGCTCCACCCGGCCCCGCACGGACCAGGGTGGCTCTACGCCTTCAACAGGGAGATGACGTCCTCGTCGGGGGTCTGGGAGAAGTCCCGGTACCACTCGCCGACGGCCGAGAACAGAGCCGGCGTCGAGAGGCAGACGACCTCGTCCACCTGCGTACGCAGGTGGGCCACCGTGTCCGCGGGAGCCACCGGAACGGCCAGTACCACGCGGGCCGCGCCCTGTGCCCGTACGACCTGGCAGGCCGCCGAGGCCGTGGCACCGGTCGCGATCCCGTCGTCGACCACGATCGCGGTACGGCCGTCGAGCGCCAGCCGGGGCCGGTCGTCACGGAACTGTTCGGCCTGCCGTACGAGTGCCGCCTGCTCGGCGCGCTCGACGGTGGCGATGTCCGTGGGACTCAGCCCTCCGCGGCGGACGACGTCGTCGTTGATCACCCGCACACCGCCCTCCCCGATGGCACCGAAGGCCAGCTCACGGTGGTACGGGACACCGAGCTTGCGGACCACGATCACGTCGAGGGGGGCGCCGAGCGCCGTGGCGACCGCCGCGGCCACGGGGACCCCGCCGCGCGGGAGACCCAGCACCACGGGTTTCTCCCCCGCCAGATGCCTGAGGGCTTCGGCGAGGCGCTGCCCCGCATCCGTGCGATCGGTGAACAACACAGTGGTTCACCCCCGACCCAGGGGAGACAGTGACCACGTACGTACCTACTTCGAAGCAACCCCATGTGCGGCGGTCCCGCAAGTCGGCGACATTCGACCTCATGGAAGGAATCGGAGTGTCCGGAGCGGCCCTGATCGACATCGACGGCGTACTCACCGTGGACTGGCAGCCGCTGCCCGGCGCTGTGGCGGCCATGGAGCGGCTGCGTGCCGCCGGACTCCCGCTCGCCCTGGTCACCAACACCACGTCCCGCACCCGCGCCCGCATCGCCGCGAAACTGGCGGGGGCGGGCTTCCCCGTCGGCGAGGACGACATCCTCACCGCACCGTCGGTCACCGCCGCGTATCTGCGCGAGCACCACCCCGGCGCCCGGTGCGCGCTGCTCAACAGCGGCGATGTCCGCGAAGACCTGGCGGGCGTGACACTCGTCGACGTGGTGGATGGCGCCCGGGGGAACGTGGACGTGGTCGTCGTGGGAGGCGCGGGTGACGCGTTCAGCTACGCGGCCCTCAACGCGGCCTTCCGCCACCTCCAGCGTGGCGCCGGGCTGATCGCGATGCACCGGAACCTGTACTGGCGCACGTCGGAAGGGCTCGACCTCGACACCGGGGCCTTCCTCCCGGGGCTGGAACGGGCCGCCCGGGTCGAGGCGGAAGTCACCGGCAAGCCCGCCGAGGCGTTCTACGCCACTGCGCTGGCCCACCTAGGCGCCGTCGCGTCCGAGACGCTGATGGTGGGCGACGACATCGAGACCGACGTCCTGGCGGCGCAGCGCTTCGGTATCACCGGCGTACTGGTCAGGACCGGCAAATACCTGCCCGAGACACACAGGTCCGCCACCGGCACCCCGGACCACGTCCTGGACTCCTTCGCGGACCTGCCCGCGCTGCTGGGGCAGTGAGCTGCCTGCGGGCGCTGCCGGAGGGGTGAAGCCGACGCCCCCTCGCGACCATACGGGCGCATCCGGCCGCCCCGTCCCGCGACCGTCCGGGGGACCCGCTCGCCGCGCCGAATCGTTCCGCCCTTCACGGCCCATAGCCTCGGAGCACCCTCTTTCGGTCCCAGTGAGCACCGCGAACCACACACCACGTGGAGTCCGCATGTCATCAGCCATCACGCCAGGCCGGAGCAGCGGCCGGAACAGTCAGCGCGTCCTCACCGTCCTCGGCCTCCTGCTCGCCGGCAGTGTGGCCGCGTTCGGCCTTGCCTGGGTGACGCCGTCGAAGGAGCTGGCCGGCCTCGACCCGCGCATCGCGTCGATCATGAACAAGCCCTACTACCCGCATGCCCAGTGGGGGCTGTTCCAGCAGAACCCGGCGACCGGCGAGATCGTGCAGACGCGCTCCGCCGACCAGTTCTTCATCCCCGGGTCGGTGGCCAAACTGTTCAGCGTCAGCGGCACCTGGCACACCCTCGGAAGCGATCACCGCTTCGTCACACCGGTGCACGCCGTCGGAAAGCGCCAGGGCGCGACCCTCACCGGGGACCTGGCCCTCGTCGCCCAGGGCGACCTGACCCTCGGTGGCCGTACGCGTGCGGACGGCACCGTCGCCTTCACAGCCATCGACCACACCTACGCCGACGACGTTCCCGGAGCGACCCTCACCCCGCAGAACCCGCTGGCCGGCATCGACCAATTGGCCCAGCAGGTGCGCGCCTCGGGGATCACCAAGGTGGACGGCGACGTGATCGTGGACGCGCGGCTGTTCCGCACCGACCCGGAGCTCGATCCGACTCCGACGCCGCTGATCATCAATGACAACGTGATCGATCTGCTCACCACCCCCGGCGACGGTCCGGGCGCGCCGGCCCGGCTCGACTGGCGTCCGCACGTGGCGTCGTACACCGTGTCGTCCACCGTCCGTACCGTCGCCGCCGGCAAGCCCACCGACATCACGGTCAAACCCTCCGCCGACGGCACCCGCATCAAGCTCTCCGGCACCATCGCCGCCGATTCCGACCCGGTCCTGCGGGTGTCGGACATCCGCGATCCGAACGCCTTCGGCCGTACCGCCCTGATCGAGGCACTGAAGCGGGCCGGGGTCGAGGTCACCGCCAAACCCGTGGGACCCAACCCGGCCGGCCGGCTGCCCCGGTCGTACGGGGACGGCGCGCCGGAGGTGGCCCGGTTCACTTCTCCGTCCTACGGCGAATACGCCCGGCTCATCCTCAAGGTGAGCCACAACCTCGGGGCGAATCTCGGGATCTGCCTCATGGCTGTCAGCACGGGCAGTTCCCGGTGTGCGGACGGTTTTCCCGTGTTCGCGAAGTTCCTGGACGTCGCCAAGGTGGACCGCAAGACGGTTCAGCTCGCCGACGGCCGCGGCGGCGACCCGAGCGACCGCACCACACCCCGCGCCGTCGCCCGGATCCTGACGTACTGGCAGGGCACCTCCGACGCGACCCGCTTCCGGGAGGCGCTGCCCACGCTGGGCGTCGACGGGTCCCTCGCGTTCTCCTGCCGGAGCTGCCCGGCCCGCGGCCTGGTCTCCGCCAAGACGGGCACCGTCGCGGGTGGCGATCTCGTCAACGACCGGCTGGGCGTGGGCGCGGAGACCATCGCCGGGTATCTGGAGAACGGCAAGGGGCATTACGACGTGTTCTTCGCCGGGGTGAACGGTGCGTCGGCGCCCGACATCAAGGGCGTGCTGGCGATCGGGAACGACATGGCCGACATCGCCGCGTATCTCCAGGAGGGCCCGAGCGGCGCCTCCTGACGCCGGCCCGGGGAACCTTGATGCCGGGCCGCCGGGCCGCCGGGGCCCGTCCCGTCTGCGCCATGACCCGCCGACGGTCGCCCACCCGCACGGAAACGCACCGATGGTGAAGGCCCGGCCGGCGAACCGGTCGGGGCCTTCGTCCGAGGGAGGAGGCGCACCGTCCCCGCGGTGTCCCTATCGGGCCGTGCCGAAGTCCTGGGTCCAGTAGCTGTCGGGCTGCGCGAGGCCGATGCCGATCTCCTTGAACGAGCAGTCGAGGATGTTGCGCTTGTGGCCCGGGCTGGACATCCAGGCCGCCATGACCTTCTCGGGCGTGGAGTAGCCGTAGGCGACGTTCTCGCCGTAGGCGCTCCAGCTGTAACCGGCACGCGTGATCCGGTCGCCGGGCGACGACCCGTCTGAGCCCGTGTGGGACATGTTCGCGTGGGACGCCATGTCCTTGCTGTGGTCCTGAGCGGCCTTGGTCAGCTTCGCGTTCATGGTCAGCGGGGAGCATCCGGCCTTGCTGCGCTCGTTGTTGACGAGCGTCAGCACGCGGGCCGTGGCCCCGGATGCCGGTGCGGTCGTAGCAGGTGCGCCGGGAGACGCGGTGGTCTGCGGCGCGCCGGGAGTCGCAGTGGGGCTCTTCGACGCTCCCGCAGTCGGCTCATGACCCCAGGACGAGCCCGTCCACCGCTGGTGGGAGCTCACGTTCTCCCAGTGGCCGGAGGGGCGGCCACCCGCATCACCCTGAGTGCCCAGGCAGGCCATGGCGGCGGAGGGCACACCCACGGCTCCCACGGCGATGACAGCGATGGCTATCGGCCGGTAGTACGACTTCCTGCGGTGCTTCCTCATGCGTGACCTCGCTCGGTGATCGCGGAGCGCCCCCAGGGGGGTCCGGCTCTGCCCAGTTCCTGCACCAGGGCCGCGGAGACGCCTTGCGGCCGACATTCTTGGAACTGGTGTCGGGCTGCGGCAACAGGCGGCAGTACTACCTCGGCCCGTAGCCATGGACGGCTCTTGAAACGGGCGCGCAGGCGTGCTGGTCCGGCTCACGGGGTGGCGAACAGGTCCGTTGGCCCGTCAGAAGCCGTTGTTCGCCGCACGAACGGGCGAAAGTGTCGAGCGGGTCGAATACCACTCGATCCCGCTCGGAGTATTTCTGCATCAAGACGGATAAAACGCACTATGCCGTCGAGCCTGGATCTACTATTCGACGACCTGAGTGCCAAAAGTCTGTGTGGCTGATGTCACGGGACGACGGGTGAACCGGCCTCGCCGTGCCGCCGGTGACGCAGGCGATGGTTCCGGTCTCCCGCTTCCGTCAGGACGTGGACCGTGCCGGCGGTGCCGGAGGCGCACGGCTCACCGTCCGGCCGAACGCGGCCGCTGCCCGCGCGAACATCGCGGCGTCCACGACGGCCGCGCCGCCCAGGTCGTTGTTGAAGTACACATACACATCGTTCTTGTCGGGCCAGGTGTCGACGATGCGACGGGCCCGGGACTTCAACGCCTGGCGGCCGTAGCGCGGCGGCGGCTCTGCGATGCCGCCGTGAAACCGTACGTACCGTTCCTAGCCAGTGTGCGACGGCAGTTGCAGCAGCACGGGGTCCCAGGCGGTCGCCGAGACCCTGGGCGTGATCCATCAGCCGATGCACCGGTTCCTCGGGGTCGCGCAGCCGCTTCAGGTGGGTCAGGTAGCGGCCGGCCTTGACCGCCATGACGAACCCCTCCGGGGTCCGCTCCCGCCAGGAGGCGAAGATCTCCGCAGTTTGAAGCCGGTAGAAGGCGTTGTTGTTCTCCACCGTGCCGAATTGCCGGGCGTACTCCTCCAGCCACAGCCGCTGCGGTTGCCCGGGTGGACAGAGAGCGCCGCGCCAGTCCGTGTACTGCCGGTCCGATGCCTGCCCGTGAGGCCGAAGGCCGTAACGCCGGCCGTAGCGCCGCACCCGGCGAGAGACCCACGTGGAGCCCTGTCTGCCGGTCGACGGGAACCGGGCGGCGACGAGGGCATCCGTCGGTTCGCAGCGCCACAATGGAGGTGCGGGACGCGCCTGCCGTTGCGGAGAAGCGGGACCCTCTGATGCCGTACGTAGCTGTCACTGCACTGAGTCACACCGGGCTGATCCGCGATCACAATGAGGACAGCCTCGTTGTCGGACCCTGGACGCTGTGCGGCACCGTGACCGAGAACCCGCAGACGCTGCTGTTCCCTCTCGGCGCACCGCTCGTCGTCGCGGTCGCTGACGGTATCGGCGGGCAGCCGGCCGGCGAGGTGGCCAGCGCGCTGGTCGTCCGCCGGCTCGCTGCGACCGGCCCTTCGCTGGACAGCGAGGAAGCCGTTCGTGACGCTCTGAAGGCCTGCAATCATGCGGTGTACGCAGCCGCCGTCGGCCATCCGGAGCTGGCCGCCATGGGAACCACGGTCGCGGGCGCCGTCGTACTGGCGGAGTCGTTGCTCGCCTTCAACGTCGGCGACAGCAGGGTGCTCGACGCGACTGACGGACTTCGCCGGGTGAGCATCGACGACAGCCCGCCGCCGGCGCCGGGCCGGCGCACCACGTCGCTCATCACGCAGGCGCTCGGTGGCGCCTCCCGGTACAGCGCCGTCACGCCCCACGTGACGACGTTGCCGCTGTCCGCAGGTGATCGTTACCTGGTCTGCACCGACGGGCTGACCGACCCGGTGACGGAGGACGAACTCGACAGCCTGCTGCGGGTGCACAACGACGGCAGGGCCGCTTTCGAGCTGTGGAAGGCCGCCATCGAGGCGGGCGGCCCCGACAACATCACGCTGGCGGTGGTACGCATCGGCGAGTAGCGGCCGGCGGAAGCGGGAGTTCTTGATCCTCGACGCCGCAGGTCAGCCCATGTCCGATGCCGTAGAGCCGGAAGCCGATGGGGCGGGAGTGGTTCGGTACGAGCACCGTCAGCCGCCCTCGGTGGTGACCGCGACCGGCACCGCCTACAGCGCGTCCGGGCCCCGCTCGCCCGTGCGGACCCGCACCACCGTGTCCACGGGCACCGCCCACACCTTGCCGTCGCCGATCTTGCCGGTCCGGGCGGCGCGGACCACCGCGTCGATGACCAGGTCCGCGTCCGCGTCCTCGACGACGACCTCGATGCGGGCCTTGGGCACCAGGTCGACCCGGTACTCGGCGCCCCGGTACACCTCGGTGTGGCCGCGCTGACGCCCGTATCCGCTGGCCTCCGTAACGGTCAGTCCGTGCACGCCGAGCTCCCGCAGTGCGGTCTTCACCTCGTCAAGGCGGTACGGCTTGACGATCGCGGTGATGAGCTTCATGTGGCAGGGCTCCTGTCCTTGGAATGAGGTGTCGAGAGGGCCAGGGCCTGCGGGGCGGCATGACCCAGGACGCCGTGATCGTAGGCGCTCTCCGCGTGCATCGTCTGGTCCAGGCCCGTGAGCTCCTCCTCGGTGGAAGCCCGCACCCCCATCAGCCTGTCGATCGCCTTACCGATCCCGTAGGTCACCAGGAACGTGTACGCAGCCACGGCGAGGACGGCGACGGCCTGCCGGGCGAGCTGGCCCGAGCCACCCCCGTAGAGGAGACCCTCCTTGCCGCCGGTCATCGTGGCCGTCGCGAACAGGCCGATGAGCAATGTGCCGACGACACCTCCGACGAAGTGCACGCCGACCACGTCCAGCGAGTCGTCGTAGTCGAACCGGAACTTCCACGCGACCGCGTACGAGCAGACGACGCCGGCCGCGAGTCCGACCACGGCGCCGCCCAGGATGCTGACCGTGCCGCATGCGGGCGTGATCGCCACCAGTCCGGCGACCGCGCCCGACGCCGCGCCGAAGGTGGTCGGGTGGCCGTCGCGCTTCTGCTCGACGAAGAGCCAGCCGAGCAGGCCGGTGGATCCGGCGACGAGGGTGTTGAGGAGCGAGGCCGCTGCCAGACCGTTGGCGCCGAGGGCCGAGCCGCCGTTGAAGCCGAGCCAGCCGAACCAGAGCAGGCCGGCGCCGGTCATCACCATCGGCAGGTTGTGCGGGCGCATGGCGTCCTTCTTGAAGCCGATGCGCGGGCCCACCACCAGGGCGAGTGCCAGACCCGATGCTCCGCACGTGATCTCCACCACGAGGCCCCCGGCGAAGTCCAGGGCGCCCAGGGAATGCGCGATCCAGCCGCCGGGTCCCCAGACCCAGTGTGCGACGGGAACGTATACGAGCAGGGTCCACACCGGCACGAGGACCAACCAGGCCGCGAACTTCATGCGGTCCGCGATCGCGCCGCTGATCAGTGCCGCCGTGATGATCGCGAAGGTGAGCTGGAAGGTGGTGAACAGCAGGGTGGGGACGCTGCCGGTGAGGGTGCCGGGGCCGATGCCCGTCATGCCCACGTGATCGAGGTTGCCGATGAGGCCGGCGAAGACGTCGTCGCCGAAGGCCAGCGAATAGCCCGCGACCAACCAGACGACGGTGACCAGCGCGATGGAGACGAAGCTCATCATCAGCATGTTGAGGACGCTCTTCGAGCGGACCATGCCGCCGTAGAACAGGGCCAGCCCGGGAGTCATCAGCAGGACGAGCGCGGTGGCGGCGAGCAGCCAGGCGGTGTCGCCTGTGTCGAGGCCTGCCGCGGTCAGGGTCGCGGGGGTCAAGAGGGAGTCCCTCCTCGGGGCGGCGTGGGGGTCCGGCGACAGAGAGGGTGGCCGGGTTGCGTTTCGTAACGAACACCCATGCGTTTCCGGCACATTTCATTGCGCGGAGGTGACCGAATTCTCACAGCGGCCGCGGTGGGCGCGGGGTGCTGCGACAACCGTCGCAGGACCCGCTGCACGGCTCGCGTGACGTGCGTGGCGAGGTGTCTGTTCCTGGCTCGCGCTCGGGTGCCGGAGCGAGCGTCACGCGCGAGCCGGCCCTTAGATGCGGGCGAACCTGTCGCTCTGGTCGGAGAACTCCTGGGCCATGGTGCTGCTGACCGTCGGCTTGGTCGCGCCGATCGTCTCCAGGTAGTCGTCCGTGGTGGGGCGGGCCCGGGTTCCGGTGTCGATGGTGCGCTCGAACTGGGCCTGGGAGACGGTGCGCGCGACGTGGGCGATGTCGGCGGGAGTGAATCCCCCACTGGCGGACGCGAGTGCGGCGTTGTCGGCCTCCGCGCCCGCTCGTGCCAGGTAGCTCTCCCACAGCGCGGCCCGGGCCGTGTGGTCGGGAGGGCCGATGGGCAGTACGTAGTCGAAGCGACCGTGCCGCAGGAAGGCCGGGTCCAGCGTGGTCACGTTGTTGGTGGCGCAGACGAGCAGTCGGCCGTCCTGGCTGCGGAACCGGACGATGGCCTTGAGCAGCTCGTTGACGATGCCGACCGCGGTCGCGTCCGCGCCGCTGCGTTCGGCGGCGATCTCCTCGACCTCGTCGATGAAGACCAGTGCGTGGTCGAGCTGGGCGATCTCGTCGAACCGTCGGTTCAGCCCGGTCGCCAGCCCGTATTCGGCGGCGAGACGCGCGGGGAACAGTTCGACGAAGGGCCATCCCAGGCGGCTGGCGATCGCGTGCGCGAAGGTGCTCTTGCCCGTCCCGGGCGGACCGAACAGCATGACCGCGCGTGGCAGCTCCACCCCGTGCTGGGCGGCCAGTTCGGGATGGGCCAGCGGCAGGACCAGACGCCGCTCGATGAGCTGCTTCTCCCGTTCCATGCCCGCGACCTTCTGCCACAGTCCCCCGGGCGGCAGCTCCGCTCCGAGCGCGGCCAGCATGCTGATCGCTTGGGGGGTCACGGGCCCGCGCTTCTCGAAGAACACCAGGCCGGAGCGGGTGCCGAAGTCACAGTTGTGCAGAGCGGCGGCACCGGTCTCGCCCTCGGGCAGTACCGCGTGCACCGTCCGGACACCACCGGCGAAGAGCCGGTGCTCAAGGGTTGTGATCAGGGCACTGCCCAGACCTCGATGCCGCCAGGACGGGGCCATACAGATACGCAGGATCCACGCCCGGTCGCCTTCCACCCTGCTCACCGCAGCCCCGATCATCACATCGTCCGCCATGGCCACCACGGCCGGATGAAGGGCTTGGAGGGCCGCCACGGTGTCGGAGAGCTGGAAGAGGGGAGGTTCTCCGGTCGTGCCGCTCTCCGTGTCCAGGAGGATCACCGCCTCGAGATCGTCCTGGGAGTAGTCCCTGACAAACCAACTCGTCATGATCAGCTCCGAGTGCTCGGCCGTACTCCCATCATCAGCCGCAGCCCGCGGTACGCAGCCCGGGCGCGTGGCGCAGGCTGCGGCCTGCTGTGGGACCGGCCTGCTCGGGGGTCACCCGAGCCCGGTGGGCGCGCGGGAAGCGGCCCGGCTCGCCGTCGTTCTGCTGCTCACTCGTCATGCCCCTCCGGCCCTGAAAATCCTTGTCCAGCCCTGAGCCGATACGCGCCCCTGGGGTGCCGGGCGGCGTGCGGACCGCTCGCACCCCCTGGGGTCACGGGAACACTGTCCGTCCGGGCGCGGACGGGGACGGGCCGCGTCTCCGTCCGCGCCCGGGGACGTCTGTGTGCGAGGGCGACGAAGCGATCAGCCGATGCACACAGCGATCAGACAGATCTGCGTCGGAGATGTCGGATCACCCGCCGACGTGATCGGCAGCAGGTGCACAGCCGACGGGCCTGCGCCGGAGTGTCCGGTGGAAGCGGGCGGAGTCGTCTCCGGGGCCGGGGCGGCCTGGGCCGGGGTCTCGGCGGTGCCCGTGTGCGTCCCGTCGGCCGACTCGGGGGTGGTGTTCGGCGTGGTGCTCGAGGTCGCGGGAGCGGGGGCCGTGGCTGCGGCTTTCGGCTGCCGGCTCGGCGTCGCGGTGTGCGGCACGGCGACGGTGGCGCTCCGGTGTCGGCTCGTCGTCGCGGGGCGGTGAGGGCCGGGATGCCGCGGAACCTGGGTGTCCGGTTGCTCCGATACCGAGTCGGTGGTCGCTGTCCGGGGTGTGGCCGCGGTCACCGGCTCCGGCGGTGATGCCGCGTGTGTGTGGCTGTTGGAAGACCTGGTGGCCGGCAGCGCGGCGACGGTCAGGCCGCCACCGACAAGGGCAACGGCCGTTGCGGCCACGGCCCGACGCTTGTTCTTCTTCCAACGCGCCAGCTGCCGACGCCGAGCCGCCCGGCCCTGCCCGGTGGAGGCAGTGCCTTCGGGGCCGCTGGACGAACCAGTGGCCGATGCGTCCACCATCGCGCCTCCGGGCGCGCCGCTGCCGATCGGGTTCGCCTCGGCGTGATGAGTGCCGGTGTAGGACCCCGGAGCAGGCCACTCCTCCGCGCGCCAGGCCTGAATCGCCGTTGCGGCGGAGGCGGCCGTGCCGTGGGAGTGACGGGCGGGCGGGGCAATGTCGGGAGCGTATGCGCCGCACCCCGGACACACGAGCGCCCCATTGAGGATTCGGCGGCACGCGGAGCAGTAGTCCATCTGCGATCTTTCTGTGATGGCTGCGCCGCCAGGGACGCCGGCGACCTGTCTCGAGTTCGCACGCGGGATCGAGCGGGCAGTAACGCTACTGGCACCCGCCGCAGGTGATGCGCAGCCCTTGTGACGCTGCTGCAAAGATCTGCCGACGCTGGTGCGTCCTGCTCCCGGACATGTCGTCACGAATGCCGGGATGAGCGGCTGGGCTTCGCCGGCCTCGGGCCGCCGGACCGGGGGCTTTTGCGTGGAGCGGGTGAAGGGAATCGAACTCGCGCTCCGGGCTCGGGAATTACCCGCCGGCGATAGGTGGGTGGAGGAGGTGTGGGTGCCGCCCTCGCCTTCCCGCTCTGCGCACGCCTGCGTCCACAGGCCGGGGCCCGCTCCGAGCGCTGATGGGCTCAGTCGGAGATCTCGTCGGTGTCTGCCGCGGCGCGGCGGTCTTCGGCGTTCAGCCGATGGCCCCATTGCCGAAGCTCACCGGACGGTCCCGGTGAATAGAATCGGCTCTCATGTCGAAGCCTGACGAATTGCTCGTCGATGTCGCCGCCTTGGTGGAGACCGGGCAAAGCAATCAGATGTCCCTGACCGTGGTCACCGGTGGTGCTGTCATCACCGGTCGACTGGCTCCCGAAGCCGTTTGGCGACAGCGGGTGTCGGAGGTCCTGACGGATTCGGCCCACCTGGGCGAGTTCGCCGGCACCTTCACCGCCTCCACACGGAAGGACGGGCCCCCTACCCATCTGCACTTCCACGTCGCACGGATCCTGCAGGGGGCTGTGGGGATCCCGGAGACGGGCGGGATGTACCGGGTCTCGATCGAGGACGTCGGCGCCTGGACCGTGGGCGACTTCAGCTACCACTGAGCCCCGCCAGGACGGGAATCGTACGACACGCGAGGAGGCCCGGCCGGCGCGCGCCGACCGGGCCTCCTCGCTGTTCAGGTGTTTGCTTGCGCCTGTCCGTCGGTCAGACGGACAAAGGCGTGCCGAGCATCGCGGAAGCTTGCTGGAACGGGCTGAGGACGCGGGCGGGTGCGGCCTTGGGGAGGGTCCGGCAGGTGAATCCGAGGTGGGCCATGGCCCGGACGACTTCACCGGCACTGAAATCACGGCGGTCCTGGCGGGTGACGACCTCACCCACTTGCTTGACGGGGTACTGGCGGCGCCCGATGGTCACGGAGTCGCCGGTGATCGGCTCGGGCTTGACGGACTTCATCGATTCCAGCACGCCGCTCTTGGTCAGCTCGAACGGGAAGCGGGCGATGACACAGCGCATGATGCCTCACAGGGAGTGGAGGAGAACGGTCCGGGCGGGGTGCTGCGGTTCAGCGGGAGCAGCACGGTGAATCGCGAGAACGGGCCGAAGTGAAAAGCGAAAGCCGATCCGAGCGGAAGCAGAAGCGGCGTCGGTCGCTGAAATGCGTGCAGAGCCTCGGGCGGCAGGGTCGTATTTCCGGAGTGGAATCTCATACGGAACATGCGTCTGGAGCCGGATAGGGCGCCCCGTGCGATGAGGCTGCGATTCCGCGGTGCTTGCCGCTGGCGGTGCCGTTGGCTGTGGGGAGGGAAGCACCCTCAGATGAAACGAGCTGGGTCCCGCACCCCAAGGTGCGGGACCCAGCTCGTACTACGCGTCAGCGTCAGGCGGGAACGATGTTCTCGGCCGTCGGGCCCTTCTGGCCCTGCGCGATGTCGAAGTTCACCTTCTGGCCTTCCTGCAGCTCGCGGAAGCCCTGGGCGGCGATGTTCGAGTAGTGGGCGAACACGTCAGCGCCGCCACCGTCCTGCTCGATGAAGCCGAAGCCCTTTTCTGCGTTGAACCACTTCACGGTGCCAGATGCCATGTCGAATCTCCTTCGGGGCAGTGCTCGGGGTCCGCACTGTGCGGACTCCGCGTCGCGTGATGATTGCCCCGCCCGGAAAATGACCGGAAATACAAAAGCGCTCCCAACGGCAGGAAAAACCGCTGGAGGCACTTGGAGTTTTTGGGAACCACAACTGCAACTGAGATCGACAGTAGCACGGTGGGATCGGCCCCGCGTGGTGAATGATTTCGCTCGGCTTGTTGTGTGAGATACCCTCATTGCGCCTTGTTCTGATTTCTCACTTCGCGACCACACATATTGGTTCACCGTGAACGAAGTGTTTCTGCGAAGATGCCGTCCGCGTGCCGAGGGTGCGGCCGTACGCCCACCTGGACGGACGGCCGCCGAATCCTGCTGGGGCCGGGGCCCCGCGGTCCTAGTAGGCCAGCCAGTCCGTGAGGGTCACGGGGCGGTCGGTGATCACGCGGAGGTTCCCGCTGTCGGCGGCGTCGATGACATAGACGCCACTTGTGCCGGCGAAGTCGTCGACGGCGTTGAAGGCGATCCGGCTGCCGTCGGGGGAGAAGACGGGGTTCTGGATGCCGGAGAGGGGCATCGGCCACTGCGGCTCGGTGGCGGCGCCGGTCGCCACGTCCGTGATGCGCAGACCGTGCCCGGTGGACTGGACGACGCGCAGCCCGTCGGGGGACCAGTCGGCGGGCGTCGACCCTGCCTGGTGGTCGGTTGTGACGGCGCGGACCTCACGGGTGGCCAGGTCCAGGATGTAGACGTCGGAGCCGGACTCCCAGCCTTCCGGCGTCTCGTACGAGGTGGCCTTCAGGAAGGCGATGCTCCGGCCGTCCGGGGAGAACGTGCCGCGACTGCCGGAGGTGAGCACCTCGCCACCGGTGCCGTCCGTGGCGATCCACTCCAGGCCGCGTGGGCTGTCGTAGACGATCCTCTTACCGTTCGGGGACCAGTCAGGGTGCCCGACGTACGGCGCGGTGGCATCCTCGGGCTGGACGCCCTCGGCCAGGACGCGCCGATCGCTGCCGTCGGCCTCGGCGATCACCAGGTCGCGGGCGTACATGCAGCCCTCGTCCTGCGGTATGCAGGTGTCCCGGCGTTGGATGTACGCCACCCGGGAGCCCTTGGGCGAGACGACCCCGTCCTCCGCGGCCTGGGCGAACGTGGTGGCGACGGAGCCGGTCGCCGGGTCCAGCGCCACGGTGGCGGGGAACCCCGCAGAGTAGTCCGTGGCGGTGATCCGGCCGGCCTCCACCGTTCCCCCCGCGCTTGCGGTTCCCGACAGTGGCAGGCTCGCCGCAACCGCGAGCCCGACGGTCAACGCAACATGTGTGAAGCGCACTCGCGCTCCTTCCTTGATTCAGTGGACCGGTCGTACCGGCCCACTGAACAGAGCGCCGGACGATCAAGAAACGTCACGTCCGGGGTTTCCGCATGTCCGTGAACCGTGATCGCCCGGTGTCTCCCGTGACTCCGCGCTCGCTCGAGTCTGAAAGCTTGACCAGGGGCGGCTGCGGAACGTCACTCCGATGCTGCTTTGATCAGCGCGTGACTCCTGCTGATGACCCGACTGGCGACAGACCGGGGCGGATGAACCTTGCCGTCGCATTCGGTGGGGTTTCCGTTGCGTTCTGGTTCTGCTGCCCGTTCTGGATGCTCGTCTGGCTACTGGCCTTGCCGCTGGGCCTCACAGGCCTTGTCCGGGGTTCCATCGAATACCGCGCTGCGGCGCGTCAGAACACGAGCCGCACTCAGCCTCTGGTCGGACTGGTGCTCTCGTTCGTGGGTACATCGGCTGCGGCCGCGTACATGATCTTTGTCCTCACACATCCGGACCTGCCGGTTCAGGACTAGCCGGGTGGCAGGTGGCATTGGGCGGGATGCCCTGAGGCGGCTGCGAGCGATCCCACGCCCTACCTCCTCAAGTCGCCTCTGTGCGAAAGGACTTGACGCCCTGGTCCGCGACTGCCTGGCTCTGCCTGGGGCGAAGGTGGTCGGATGGGAGCGCCGGTCCACCCTGAGGTCGGCAAGCCGACCGGCTCAAAACACCCGCAGTGACGTCAGCCGGCCTTGGCCGGCCGCCTCGCGACCACCATCATTGCCGAGCCGATAAACCCCCCGGCCACTCCCAGGTGGCCGATCGGGAAATGCGTCTTGGGGCTGTCGAATATCTGGAGGGCGAGGCACGCGGCCATCAGCAACGACGCGTACCCCCACAGGCGCGGCCGGAACACCTTGTTGCGCAGCCACGGCAACACCCACCCTGTTCTGATCGCCGCGATTCCCTCGACCGTCGCCAGCGTCGACATGACCGCAAACGGCACCACCACGTACCAGCGCATCTGCCCCACCCATGGGTGCATGGCCCCCATGGGGCCGAACGCCGCCGATCATGGCACAGCCGTTCTACCCGTTGGGTCCCACTCGTTGATGAGGCGAAGTCGGAAAGTGCGGTGAGGGGTTGTCGAGTAGGGGGCACCACCGGATTCCGTAAGACGCGCTGCGCACGGGCCCGGGGATGATCCGGTTGTTCGGGGGCGAGGGACATGCCGGAACGGCGGTCGGAGCGATGCGGACGGTGCGGGTGCCCTGGACCCCTCGACGCTCGCAGACTGTGCCTGTGTTCAGCCGTTGGGGTAGGCCTGTGTGACGAGCTTCTGGCGCAGGACCGTCCACTGGGCCGTCATGTCGTGGACCATGTACAGGTCCCTGCGCCTGGTCCATGCCTGGCCCGACTCGGGGTCGTAGGTGCCCGGCATCTCGAAGCCGTGCGGTGCGTATGCCGTCATGCCCCGGTCGCGCGTGGTCTGGGTTGCCTCACGGTGACCTCCCCGAGTCGGCCCAGGAGGGCCTGCAGCGCGTCCTCGTCGAAGGCCGCGTAGGGATCGGGGCCGGTCAGGCCCGGTGGCAGCCGTGACAGGCCCGAGGTGTGGTCTGCCAGGTTCCGTAGCGTGATCCCCGATCCGGGCGGTGTCGGGAGCCATTGCTCCACCGCGTCGTCGAGGCCGAGCAGGCCTGCCCGGACCATCCGCACCAGTACGGTGCCGGTGAGAACCTTGGTCAGGGACCCGATCTCGACGAAGGCGGCCGGATCGTGCCCGTGCCTGGCCAGCGGCGGAGCCGAGCTGCTGAGCACGCAGACAGGAACGGGCCGCAGGGACAAGCCCGCCATCAGGACTGAGCCCACTGCTGGAGAAGAGTCTCGCGCTCGGCGGGGCGCGGAGTCTTTCCTGCACCGTGTGCACGCCCCCATGCGCTGAGGACCGCCGGGCTGAGAGTCCCGGCGACGAAGCGGTCCAGTACCTGATGGGACAGCTCGACCTCACGAGGGGTGTACGCGCCGGCGGCGGCCGAGTGCACGAGCAACTCAGCCACACCGTCGGGTGCTTGGACACGTACGGTCATCTCGGCGGGTCCCTCCGGTCCGCCCAGCCCCATGGCCCCGAGCACCACGTCCAGCGTCATCGACAGCTGCCGGCCGGGGGTCGCTCTCACCGGCGCACCGACGACGGTTACCGAGCTGAGGTCGGCCCACTTCCAGGTGCCGGACCGGGGTCCGACCTCGTCGAGGCCCGCGGCGGCCAACCGGACACCGGGGGCCGACTCGCCAGGTGGTGCACCGAGGTGGACCGCATCCTCGGAGACGTAGAACAGCCCGACCATTGCCACAGTTGACTCCACCGTTCGCGTATTGCCATGGGTTCGATCTGAAATGGCCGCTCAGACACGCGACCTGACGATCAGCCAGTATTTTCCACCGCCCCCGGGCGGCCGTTTCGCAGGCGTCCTTTTCCGGCCGCCGCAGCCGTTCGCGCAGGGACCGCTCGATCCGGGCCTTGGCACGGGTCGCGAAGGCCGCACGCTCTCCGAGCGGCCGGCTCAGGAAGATGAGGTCACACGCCACCATCGTCAGGGCGAAGCCGGTGAGCCCCATGAAGAATCCGATGGACACATGGAATCCGATGGACGCAACGGCGGCCCCTGGGCGCAGCCTTGGCACCAGGATGCCGAGCGGGAAGTACACCAGGAAGAAGGTGGTCGAGTAGGTGCCGACGAAGACCAGCATGTCGTTGCCGTAGACCAGATCGGACACACCGGGCAGGGAGAATTCGGGAATGCGCATGATGTAGAACAGCGCCGTTCCGTCCTGCCACAGCTTGCCCTGGACCTTGTACAGACCGCTGGTGACGTACACCAGACAGATCTGGGTGGCGATGGCGAGTACGCCGAGGTTGTGAAGCGGAGCCTGCAGCGCTCCGAGGCCCTCGGGCATCCGACGGGCGGCTTCACCGATCACATCCGCTGGAAGCGGCTGGTCACCGCGGGCTTCCTGACCTACCCGCTCTACCTGATGCACTACGTCATCGGCACGACGCTGATCAGCCGCCTGCACGACGCCATGGACGCCCGGCTCCTGGTCGCCCTCGTCATCGCCGGCTTCCTGGTCCTGAGCTGGCTGGTCCATCGCCTCGTGGAACGGCCCGCGGCGCGGCTGCTGAAGCGGGGGCTGGAATCCTCCTTCACCCGGCTGCGCTCCTTCGGGCACGCGGCCTGACCCGTCATCTCCGACCCCGCGTTCGACCTGCCACACCCACGGCACCGAAAGCGGCAAAGGGGCCTGGGAGAATACCGGCTCCTGAGCCGGCGCTCCGTGTTCAAGTTGCCTGGCCCGGTCCATACTTGACGCGTTGAATGTCGGGTGATGCTTGACAGCCGACCTGTGTCTGGTGGCTAGATTTCCCTCGTGCCGGACTACGCGTCGTCCAACGCCAACGCCGAAGAGAGCGCCGCGCTCCCCTCTTCCGCAACGCCTCGGCGAGTCCGCTTCCTGACGACCGCCATTGTCGCCGGTCTGGCAGTGATCACGGTGGTTCCGGCCGTGCTGGCAGCGCCCCTCTCCGACGCTTCCCCGATCATGATGACAACGGGTGTCATGGCGGGCTTCGGTTGCCATGCTCTGCCTTACCTGTGCATAGCTCGGAAACCATGGCGCAGGCATGGGACCGACTCACGGTTCTTCACCGCGCGTACGTGGACCGGACATCGCACGATCGACCTGCATGCCCTGCGGAGTGTGCGGACCTGGAAAGAGGTCCACCGCGGGGGTTCCACCATGCACATCATCATCACCGACGTCTCCGGTACCCGCCTGAGCTTCACCGGTGACTCCGCCCCCAAGGGGCATCGGCTCGTACGGTGGTACGCGTGGGAACGGCCCCGGACGGTGCCTGATGCGCAGCCGGTGCACGTTACGCGGCTGGCACTGGCCGATCTCGGCATCAGGCCACTTCCCCGCGTGCTGTCGGTCGTACGATCTCTTCTCAGCCTGGGAAGGTCGGTGCTTCTGATCGTCGGCCCCATGATGGTCTCGGCGGTCATAATCTCTCGCTGATCAGGCACGGCACCCTCTCGGCGTTGCCCACACCGACGGGGCGGCGTACGCCGACGTGGTGTCGGAGTACGCCGCCCTGGGGCGGGACGAGTTGCGGGAGGCGGTCCGCGCGCTCATGTCGCCTATTTGGGGTCGCGGTTGAACTGTGCCTTGGACCAGCGGTAGCCGAGGACGGTCAGGCCCAGGCACCAGGCGAGGGCGATCCACCCGTTGTTGCCGATCTCGGTGCCGAGGAGGAGGCCGCGGAGGGTTTCGATGGCGGGGGTGAAGGGCTGGTACTCGGCGATCGGTTGGAACCAGCCGGGCATCGAGTTCAGGGGAACGAAGGCGCTGGAGATGAGGGGAAGGAGGATCAGCGGCATGGCATTGTTGCTGGCGGCTTCGGCGTTGGGGCTGCCCAGGCCCATGCCGACCGCGATCCAGGTGAAGGCCAGGGCGACCAGCGCGAGCAGCCCGAATGCTGCCAGCCATTCCAGGACCGTGGCATCCGTGGAGCGGAAGCCCATGGCGACGCCGACTGCCCCCACGAGGACCACGCTCATGATCGCCTGCAGCACGCTGCCGGCGACGTGCCCGAACAGCACGGAGCTGCGGTGGATGGCCATGGTGCGGAAGCGGGCGATGATGCCTTCGTTCATGTCGGTGGAGACCGAGACGGCGGTGCCGACGACGGTCGAGCCGATGGTCATGAGCAGGATGCCGGGGACGATGTAGGCGATGTAGGCGGAGCGGCCCGCTCCGCCGCTCATCGCGTCGCCGAAGATGTAGACGAAGAGCAGCAGCAGCATGACCGGGGTGAGCAGCAGGTTCAGGGTGAGGGACGGGTAGCGGCGCGCGTGCAGGAGGTTGCGGCGCAGCATCGTCGACGAGTCGCGTACGGCGAGGGAGAGGGAGCTCATCGGACAGTCTCCTTGGGGTGGTTGGCCTGGCTGGGCACGCTGGTGCCGGTCAGGGCGAAGAACACGTCGTCGAGGTCGGGGGTGTGCACGGTCAGCTCGTCCGCCTCGATGCCGGCGGAGTCCAGCTGGTCGAGGATGG
>NZ_JBITCU010000037.1:0-58330 GCF_044453545.1 Streptomyces sp. NPDC051664
CCGTCGAACACCTGCCGCCGATCCCTCGGAGGTCGACCCATCTTCGGTATCGGCGGCAACACCGCTTCCAGCCGCTCCCACTGTGCATCCGTCAGATCGCCACGAGACATCTGAAGATCATTTCACGACCTTGATCAACATCTCAAACACGCCCTAGAACCTAACGGGGAGGCCGGGCCCTTTTGCGTTTCGGGGTCCGTCAGGTTCGCTGCAGACTCCAGGGCGAACGAGGTGATCTCCACCTCTATGCCGACTGAGGCTGACAGTGCCTCGATCAGCTTGCGCACCATCGTGCGAGTGTTCTCGGGGTTGCGCTCCATCGCGACCTGCAGTGTGTCCGTGTTCAGTCGTGGCCCGGGTCAACGCCTTGGACGGGGCCTTGGGTCACCGGAGACGGCTGCCCATCACTCGTCGCTGACAGGCCGCTTGAGTCACTAGGTCAGGATGAACCGGTTAAATCGCATGCTTCAAGTGAAAAGCGACGCACAGAAAGGCGGCATAGGCGGCCGATCTTCAAGTCGCCGGTATGGAGCGACTCCGAAGCTCCTGGCGGGCCGTCAGAGCGCCGCACAGCGGCGCGTCAGCTTCCCTGGGTGAGGTGGAGGTAAGTAAGCTCGCCTCATGTTGTCCTCAGATCAGCAAGATGACAGGCAGAAGGTTACCTTCAAGCTGCCAGCATCTCTGAAAGCCCACCTCAAGATCCGTGCGGCAGAGCTCCGCATGGATATCCAGGACGCCGTGGCCGACGCGATGACGGAGTGGAGGGACACCCCTCGGGGGGAAGTCGCCCAAGTCGACACCGCTGGAGCGCCGCCATTCGCGACCTGGCTGACCGAAGCAATGACTTCGCAGTTCAAGGCAGAGTGCAGCGGTCGGGGGATCCCGTACGTTCAGGGACTTGCCCAGGCCGTGTCTCTTTGGCTCACCACGCACCCCTCCCCCCGCCATCAGCCTCTGGAAGGCGCCACCCGCCGCCTCGTCGTCTGCAACCAGAAGGGCGGCGTAGGGAAGACCGCGGTCACGTCTGGCCTCGGCGGAGCCTTCGCGGAGGATGCCGAACTCGCCCGCCTCGCCATGCTTCTGACAGATAAAGAACCGGCACCCGAAGCAGGGGCTTTCGACCTGGTCGAGACAGACGATTCCTACGAGGCCCCGCAGCTCCGAGTTCTGATCGTGGACTATGACCCGCAGGGCCACTTGTCCAAGCAGCTCGGTGTGCCACAGCTCCCCGCGACCGGCCCCAGCCTCGCGAAGTTCATGGCGCGGCAGACTTCCGGCGACATCAACGACCTGATCGTCCCCGTGGACGACGAGCGCTTCGGCGGCCGGCTGGACCTGCTGCCCTCCTGCCAGGATGCCTTCCTGCTGGACGTGATGATCTCGACGGCCCGCAACCGGCAGGCCACGCTTGAGCATGCCCTTGAACCTCTTGAGCCGCTCTACGACGTCATCATCATCGACTGCCCACCGAGCCTGGGTATGGCGATGGACGCTGCGATCTACTACAGCCGCCAGCGCGACGGTGAGCGCGAGGGAGAGTCCGGCATCCTCATCGTGGTGCAGGCAGAGGACTCATCAGCCGACGCCTACAACATGCTCGTCGAGCAGATCGACGATGGCATGACTGACTGGCGCATCACGGCCGCTTACCTCGGCCTCGTGGTCAACCTCTACGACGCCCGGGACGGGCACGTTGTCACCAGCTCCCTCAACGAGTGGCGTGCCCTGGGTGATCCACGCGTCATAGGAGTCATCCCCCGCCGCAAGGAGCAGCGCGAAGCGGCCCGCGCCCGACGGCCGCTTCTGGCCTACGACCCGTCCTGTGTCCAGTCACGCGTCATGCGCCACATCGTCAAGGAGATCTCTTGAGCCCCGACCGTCGAAAGAGTGCCGCTGAACGCAGCGGCCCCAGCGCAGCGTTCGGCTCCGCCCGAGCACCCCGCAGCACGCGGGGGCAGATCATCGACGCCGTAGTTGGCGCTCCGCCGTCGTCCGTTCCGACCGACCTCGTCGCCGAGAACCCGGCCAACCCCCGACGCAACTTTGACGAGACCTACCTGGACAGCCTCGCCCGGAACCTCCGGGAGGTCGGGCAGATCCAGACGGCCACCGTCATGACCCGCCTCGCATTCCTGGTCGCACACCCCGAGCACAAGGACGTCATTCCACCCGACAGGGAGTACGTCATCATCGACGGCCACTGTCGGCTGCGAGGAGCGCAGAAGGCTGGCATCGACTTGCGGATCACGGTGGACGACTCCTCGGCTGGTACTCGCGAGGACCTTCTCGCCGCCGCCTTGTCCGCGAACCATTTCCGCAAGGACCTCACACCGATCGAGGAAGCCGAGGCCATCGAAGCCCTGGTGGGGTTTCACGGCAGTGCTGCCGCGGTTGTGACGGTCCTCGGTGGCGCAGTCAATGACTCCTGGATCTCCACGCGACGCGCCCTCCTCAAGCTGCCGGAACCGATCCAGCAGCGCGTCGCCGAGAAGAAAGTTCCCATCGCTATCGCACGCAAAGCGGGGAGTCTCAGCAGCGCTGAGGAGCAGACCGCATTCGTGGACGCCAAGATGGCAGAACGGGAAGCGGAGCAGTTGCGCAAGCCGAAGCCAGTCAGAGGCCGGGCTGCTGCAGCCAAGAAGAAGGAGCTTCACAACTCCCCCGCCGGAGCGTCCCCTACTGCAACGCTGCCGTCGCCCGAGAGCACACCGGATGCAGCCCCTCCAGCGGCGCCCCAGCACGGCGTGCCAGAACCCCGCGTCGAACCGTCAACAACGCACGACTCCCAGGTCGACTGGACGAACCCCGATGCCATCACCGCCGTCATCCTGGAACGTTGCTCACCCGACGTTGTACAGAGCGTCGCGCAGGGCCTACTCGGCAGCCTCTGAACGCGGCACCGGCTTTTGCCGCGTAAAAGTCTGCCCTGCGAGGCGCAGCGCCCGGCGGCATCAGGCTCCCGTTTTTACGCGGTAAAAGTCAGCGGGCGGCCGCTCTCATTAAGCCGGCACCGCCTCCTTGTAACGAGCCAGGCCGCCTAGCTCCGGGAGACGCCGCCACGGGCAAATGCGCGCCTTGGCCACCAGGGCAGCCCTGGGGCCGCGGAGGCCTCCGGTCGAGGAGAGCGCGCCGGTTTTACCGCGTAAAAGTCTGCCCTGCAGAGCCGGAGAGATGGGCGGCACCCAGCTCCCGGATTTCGCGGTCGTACCCTGCGCCCTCGCCCAGGTGCCGGCCACCGGTCGCAGGCTCGTGCGCTAGCCGCCCACGCAGGTTCCATAAGTGATCACTATTCGCTGACGATCCGCGATGTATGTCGCCGAGCAGGTAGCGCTGGTGACCCATCGTGAGAGTGTGAAGCAAGATGATGCAGATGACGGAGGGGCGAGGCGTGACCCGGAACAGGCCAACAGTCCTCCTCACCCGAGCACACCGAATCCTCATCGGTGTGGTCGTCGCGGGCGCGGCAGTCATCGCCGCGATCGGTTTCGCGGGCTCGTACGCCGCCGTGCGCGCGCTCGCAGAACAGAAGGGCTTCGGGAACTTCTCCCTGGTCTTCCCGATCGGCATCGACGCGGGCATCTGCGTACTGCTGGCGCTGGACCTGCTCCTGACCTGGATGCGGATACCGTTCCCGCTGCTGCGCCAGACGGCCTGGCTGCTGACCGCCGCGACGATCGCCTTCAACGGCGCCGCGGCCTGGCCCGACCCGCTCGGCGTCGGCATGCACGCGGTGATCCCGGTGCTGTTCGTGGTCGCCGTCGAGGCCGCCCGGCACGCCGTCGGCCGGATAGCCGACCTGACGGCCGACAAGCACATGGAGGGCGTCCGGCTCACCCGCTGGCTGCTCTCCCCCATCCCCACGTTCAAGCTGTGGCGCCGGATGAAGCTGTGGGAGCTGCGTTCGTACGAGCAGGTCATCAAGCTCGAACAGGACCGGCTGATCTACCAGGCCCGGCTCCAGGCCCGCTTCGGCCGGAACTGGCGCCGCAAGGCCCCCGTCGAGTCACTGATGCCGCTACGGCTGGCGAAGTTCGGTGTCCCGCTCGTGCAGACCGCACCGGCCGGGCTGGCTGCGGCCGGCATAGAGGTGCCCGTCTTCACTGTTGAGCAGGTTGGCGTCGAGCACGAGGACCCGATGCGCTTCGATCACGAGCGTGCCCTAAGTCCCGGGGAGAGCACCGAGGCTGGCGGCCATCACGAGCAGCCGGAAACGACGGCGAGCGACGTGGCCCCGGAGCAGACTCCAGCTCCCGGGTTCGAGCCGGTGGACTATGCCGAGGCGGTCCGCGGGTACGTTGCGCAGCACGGTGAATTCCCCAACGCCCGCCAGTTCGGCCTGTTTCTCGCCAGCTACGGCGTGACCGACCCGACCACCGGCGGCCCCTGGACCGAGGCGCTGCTGCGTCCACTGCTGCAGGAGCTCCGCCAGCACGACGGTGCCCAGGGGGCCGAGCCGGTGATCGAGGAAACGGCCATGGACGGCTGGATGGCCGATCAGCAGGATCGTGATGGCGTGGCCGATCGGTCAGGTGCTTGGGGCGAGTCGGCGGCGCACCCGGCCTTCGGTGAGTCGTCGGTCGGGGCGGTCGCTGCCCCTCAGCCGCGGCCGTCCATGGCTGACCCGGTGCCAGTGCCGACCGCCGCGGTGGCCACTGACCGGTTGACCGACGGGGGAGTCCCGCAGCAGATGTCCTTGGACGCACCTGCGTCGCAGACCTCCACCTCTGCGGGCAACGCGACGGCGGAGCAAGCCGCCTGGGTGGCGACCGCGACGGGTACGGGTGAGGCGACCGCGCGGGTGCCCGAGCAACAGCACCAGGAGCCGGAACTGGATTCAGTGCAGCAGCAGATCCTCACCGTTGCCGGGTGGATCGACGAAGCCGATGACGCAGGCGAGAAGTTGTCTGGCGCCGAGGTCGGCCGGCGCCTGGGGGTGGCCCCCCGTACCGGGCAGCGCAGGCTCGACAAGGCGATGGCGTATCGGGACGAGCAGCTGCGGCAGAGCGGTCGCGCGCACCTGCGGTCGGTCACCAACCGCCCCTGACCGACTGACCGACCGTCTCCAAGAGTGTGGCCGATGACCGATCGAGGTCATCGGCCACTGCTATGTCCGGAGAGTGGGGCTGGCCGATTCTCCGGCCGGGTGGCCGGTGGCCGATGACGGTGGCCGATGGATCTGTGACCGATCTGGCGGTGTGGCCAATGACGGTGGCCGATGGATGCGTGACCGATCTGGCGGTGTGGCCGATGACCGATCCGTTGTCCGTCGGCCATCGGCCATGACCGATTCGAGGGGCATCGGCCACCGCCGGCTGCGGACGACTGGTCGTTCCGATCGGCAATCTGACTTCGTTTGGCCTGGCGTGCCCGCTCGGCGGTGCTGCTTCTGACCTGGGGGTATCCGCTGGGGGAGGGGGGATGTCGGCGGGGTAAGCATCTGGGTATCCGCTTGGCCGCCGGGTATCCGTTGGCGGTCGCGTCAGGGTATCCGGCGATGGGGGTGGCCGACGGGGCGCGGAACGGTGGCCGATGGCCCGCTGGCGATGTCCGGTCGGTGGCGGCTTCGCCTGGCCGGGCCGGTGGGTTCCGTGCCGTGGGTGGTGCGTGCTGCGCACGTGTCCGGTCGGACCGGTCTAGATCGAAAAGGGATCGGCCACGGTCTCGTGATGGTGGCCGGGACCGTGGCCGATGGCAGGGAATGCTGTGGCCGATGGGTGGAGTCAGACCTTGGCCATGAGCTCGTTGAGGATGGCCAAGGTGTCTTCTTCGGTCTCGATGTCGTTGTCCTCGTTGAAATCCTGCAGCTTCCGTGCGGCGCGTTCCAGAGCGTTGTGGTCGCCGATCGCCGCGTACGCCCTAAAGAGGATCCGGTACAAGGACTCGACTTCCGGGGCGACGTCCAGGCCTTTGGTCGCTGCCCAGAGCGCCCCTCGCGGATCGCGGGCGGCCAGGAGGCGTTCGGAGAGGATCTCTGCCGCGTCGACGATGTCCATGATCATCACGAGGGCCAGGTGTTCCGCCCACCGGTAGCGGCTGCGGTCGGAGGAGGAGAAGGGGCGGCCCGCGACGAGTTCCAGGGCGTTGCGCAGTGCCTGGTCCGCCTGCGGTCCGCCGGCCTGCTTTCCGGTGCGGACGAGCCGCTGGAACTGGTGCCAGTCGCAGTCGACGGCGGGGGAGAAGGCGTAGCGGGCATCCGGGGTGGCCGAGATGGCCGGTAGGTAGGGCTTGCCGTTGTCGTCGTCGCCGAGCCAGGTGCGCAGTCGAGAGACGGTGGCGTTGCGGTACTTCCGGCTTGCCACGCGATCGGGCCACATTGCTTCATCCAGGGCGTGGTGGTCGCGTCCGGGGTGCAGGACCAGCCAGGCGGCGAGTTCGATGCTGGTGCGTTCCCGCTTGCGTTCGGTGGTGCCGCGTGTGCCCGTGATGTCGACCGGCCCCAGCACGCGTACGACAGGGCTCGACGACGTGTCGGAAGGCTCCAAGCCGGGCGGGGCAGGCTTGGTGGTCTGTGATGAGTCTGCGGGGGAGCCGTCGAGCTCGGAGGCAGGAACCAGAACGGGGCCGCGAGCGGGGTCGGGCAGCCGGACACTGACCGCCGCGGCCGGCAGGGACTGCTGGGCCGGTACCGGCCCGCGGCTTAGTGCTGGGTCCTGGAGGCGCTTGTCCAGAACACCGAGATCCTCGCTGCCCGGGCCTGACTCATCGGCGACCTCTGCCGGTGCGGCGGAACTCTCGTCCTCGTCACTGCCGTCGGAGTCGTCGAAAGTCGCGAACTGCGCCAGCAAGTTCGGTACCTGTCCCGCTCCTGCCGTGCCCGCTTCGGCAGTGACCGGCCGGAGGTCCGGATCCGGGACTGCAGTCTCGGTGCCACCGTCGTCGCTCTCAGCGGCGGACAGGGGGAACGGGTCCCCCTCGAAGACCTGTGCCTCAGGCTCCGGCTCGGGTGCAGGAACGTCGCCCTCGCGGGTGGTGGCGAGGATCTGAAGCGCGTACGTGAAGTCGTCATCCGACAGGGCCTGCACGGTGCACTCCAGCTCGATGCCGGGGATGGGCAGCCGCATGGGCCCCGCCTCGTGATCGACGTGCAGTGTCCAGCTGTCGTCGGGCAGGCCGGCCGGCAGGTCGCCGGATGTGATCAGTGCGGTGGCGCTGCGCGGCTCGGCACTGACGCTTTCCAGAAGGCCGTCGAGCGCGGTGGCCTCGTCGTCGACGCTGCCGGCGACGACGAGGTACGGAGTCCACGCGGCCGCGGTGTCGACGCCGGTTCGGGCGTGCCGCATCGTGGCCGCGCCGAGGACCTCCAAGGCGCGCTGCTGCTCGCTGTGGTGGGTGCGCAGCGCGGACAGGGCCGTGTCGAGACCGGGGTGAAGGGTGACGCGCTCGGGAAGTTCCTGCCCGAGTCCGGGTGCGAGGCCGTCGCCGACGACTCCCAGATCGAGGTGGTGGGTGAACTCGCTGGTGGCCAGCTCCAGGGCCAGAGTCTGCGCGACGCGGGAGGCGGCCGGGCCGGTCAGATGCAGATGACCGATGTGCTCGAGGTCGACGAGAATCAGGCGGCCGTCCGGGTCCCATCCGAGGCTGACCAGTGCCGGGTAGGGGGGATCGACATCGTCGGTGTCCGCTTGCGGCAGTACGTCCGTGGCTGCTGCCGGGCAGGTCCACTGCTGCAGGGCTTCGGGGTTGGCGCTGAACGGCGGCACCGGGGCGGCCGGCTCGGCCAGGTGCAGCACGATGGTGCGTTCGCCGACGACGGCCGCCGTCAGCTGGGGGAGCTCGCGGCCTGCGTCGGTGAGATGGACAGCGGCCGTGCGCAGCACTGCGTCGAGTACCGCGGTGTCCGTCGTCGCCTCGGCGACCCGCAGCGCGTGCTCGGCGCGTGCTGCCTCGCCCTGGGGCAGCGCGATGTGGCGGCCGCGGCGCCGTCGCCGCATTTGCATGATCCTGCGGTAGCCGAGCACGGAGAGGAACCCGAAGGCCAGGACGCCCGTGGCGGCGAGCCCGAACACTCCAGCGTGACGGCCCTGGTCCGACTCCTGTCCGTCAGACGCCTGGTCGGGGGCGGAGGCCTGGGGGGCGCGCGGGGCATCCGACGAGGGGCCGGTCTCCGCGGCGGGCGTGGATCCTGGGGCCGGGGCAGCCGAGTCTGCCGGTGCCGGGGCAGCACTCTCCTGATGTCCGGGTGCAGGCGAGGGGGTGTCCTGCGGGGCGGCAGAGGGTTCCGCAGCTTCCTGGGAGCCCTTGTCCTGTTCGCCACCGGGTGTGGGCGCGGCGTCCTGGCCCTGTCCGCCGTCGTCCTGGCCGGCGCTGTCCCGCTGTTGGGAAGGGGCGTGCTCGGAGGGCCTGTCCGCATCGGCGGGAAGGGTGATCTCCTGGCCTGCGTAGATGAGGTCCGGGTTGGTGAAGGTGTGCCCGTACGGCTGCTGTTCGCCCTTGTTCGCCGCATACAGATCGGGCCACTGGCTGGCGTCACCGAGCTGCTCCTGGGCGATCTTCGACAGGTAGTCGCCGGGCTGAACGACGTATTCACGCGCCTCGTCTCGGCTCCCGCCCTCCTCGCTCGCGTCGGGTGCTTCTGCGTGGGCGGTGCTCGTGTGGGCTGCCGGGCTGGATGCGGGGCGCGCGTCGGCGGGCAGTGTCAGCACACTTCCGACGGGCACCTCGAAGGTCGCGGCTGTGATGTGGAGGTCGGGGTTGAGGTGGGCGAGGTCCTTCCAGCGCAGGCCGTCGCCCAGGCGCTGCTCGGCGATGTCGTACGCAATGACGCCGTCGTCGGCAACGTGGTGGACCTGCGTCGCACTGGCCGCTTCGGGGGCAGCCGCTGAACTGGTGGGGGCGGCCGTCGCGTCGGCCGCGGGTTCGGCGTTGGAGGTGGTGAGTGGGAGCGTCGCGGCGACGGCCGGGGTGGCGGCGCTGGCGACGGCTGCGGGGGAGGCGAGCAGCAGCCCGCCGAGCAGGTAGGTGGCCAGCCGCTGCCCGGTGACCATGCCCGGCAGGCGCGGGGTGGAGCGGCGGATGAGCACCGCGGACGTTTCGACCAGGAGCGGGATCAGCAGCCACAGCCACGCGATCCAGGCGGCGAGGGTGAGGACGGTGATGAGCAGGCTGCCGTCGTCCGGCGCCATCAACGCGTTCCCCAGGTCCTGCGGCGAGGGAACGTGATGCGGCAGGGTGCCCACGTTCAGCAGCACGGCCGGGATTCCGGCCACCAGCAGCACCAGGAGGATCAGGCGGATGCCTGCGCGGGCGATCGCGGCCGTCCAGCGGCCGATGCGGTGAGACATGGCAGATCAGCCTCCGGGCTGGTGGAGCAAAGTGGCGTTGCCTTCCCCGGTGACCGGCAGGGTGGAGTAGCCGATCAGGGAGGCGAAGAGGGTGTCGTAGGAGCCTTGCACGGTCACGGAGATGGTCTTGCCGTCGGCGGAGACGGTGATGCTGCCGCCAAGGCCGGCCGCGTCGAGGTAGGCCTGGGACGCCGCTGCGGCGGCGTCCGGGTCGACCACGATGGCCTCGCCGGTGATCGCCCGGCCCGGGTCGATCTGCTGGGCGCCGGCCCGGGCAGCCTCCTGCGCCATGTAGGTGGCGCGGCTGTTGGCGTTCAGCGCGCCGCCGCCGTCCACGACCAGGCCCAGGATGACGAAGATGGCCAGCGCCATGATGGGCATGAACAGCTCCACCCCGCCCCGGTCACTCCGCGCGGTGCGCAGGCGATGGAAGTACGCGCCCACCCAGTTCGTCATCAGTTCCTCGCCCTCCACTCGTCGACCACGCTCGTCATCTGTCCGGTGAGGGTCTTGGCTCCCGGCATGGCCGGCAGCGCGATGTCCTGAAGTGGCGCGGTGCACGCCACGGTGGCCGTCACCGTGGCGGCCTGCCCGATCGGCACCTGCAGGCCACCGGCGTCCACGGACACCGCAACGTCACCGCAGCGCAGTCCCGAACGGGCCAGCGAAGCCAACGCCGCCTCGCGTGCGTCGGCTTCGGCCGTCTCGGGGGAGTCGGCGAGAGACGCCGTGCGGGCAGCGTCGCGGGCCGCCGCATCCGCCGCACCCTGAGCGACCTGGATGCGCCCGGCGGCGATCATCAGGCACAGCAGGGCGATGAATACCGGGGTGAAGATCGCTGCCCCGAGCGCGGCACTGCCCCGATCCCCGAACGGGCTCCTGAAACGGCTCAACGGAACTCCTCGATCGGCGCCTGGATGCGCTGGCGCACCGTGAACGAGAGCCCGGGGACCAGGCTGGTGACCTGACCGGTGACGGTGACCGCGATCTGGTCGCCACCGGCATCCACACTCACCGACGGGTTCTCCACCGAGTTCCCGGTCCGGGCGAGGAAGTCGGTGGCCGCGGCCGCACCGGCGCCTGGCTCGGCATCGTAGGAACGTCCCGCGTCCGCCCCGATCTGTGCGGCCCGACCGGCGACCGAGCGGGCATGGAAGTACAGGCCCGCTTCGATGACGGTGAACACCAGCAGCAGCACCACGGGGAAGATGACCGCGAACTCCACGACGCTGTCACCCCGGTCGCTCCGGATGCGGGCGCGCAGCCGCTGTGCCCAAAGGCTGCGACGGGACGGATCGGCGGGCACGTCTCAGAATCCCAGGATCTGTGCGGCCTTCTCCTGCGCCTTGGCGTCGATCGCCAGGTACAGCACACCGGCGATGGTGCCGCCGCCCGCGGTGATGAACGCCCACTCGGTGACCGAGTACCCGGCGTCCGACAACGCGCCGCGCACACGGTCGTGGTGGCGGCGCACCGCCGCCGCAGTACGGGTGAGGTGACGGATGATCACAATGTCCTCCCAGGGACTGAACGGAACAAGTGGTGGTGATACGTCAGAGGTTGAGGATCTTGATGAAGGCTGGCATCGCCATGAAGATGACCAGGCACAGACCGACCGCCAGGGCGGGGATGTCCATCTGCTCGGTCGCCTGGTTCGCGCGCGCGATGCGGTCGGTCTGCAAAGCGGTGCGCAGGATGTCGATCTGGTTCTCCAGCGTGCTGGTGATGGACGTCTTCTCCTCACCCGCCAGGGCCAGGGCCCGCGCGGGGTGGGTGAGGTCCGCAACGCCGAGGTCCTGGCCCAGCTGTTCCAACGCGGTCCACGGGTTGGTTCCTGTCAGCCGGGCATGTGCGAGGGCCTCGCGCATCTGCACGGCGGGTGTGCTGTCGCCCACGGATGCCGCCCGTACCAGAGCCTCACCCGCACCGGCGTCGGCGGAGCGGGTCAGCACGAGCCGCTCCAGCAGCGACACCACCGCGTACCGGTACTCCTCGCGCAGCAGCTTTGCCTTGTCCCGCACATCGTCCAGGCACTTGAAGATGAAGAACGCAGCGCAGCCCAGCGCCGCCAGGACCGGGACGGCGAAGGGCGGGTTCTTCCCGGCCAGGGTCACCATCAGCACGAAGATCTGTGGCAGCAGCAGGCCCAGCAGCCCGAAACTGGCGCAGCGACCCAGCAGCTTCGCCGGAGACAGCTCCAGCAGCCGCAGATCCTTGGCCGGCAGCCTGGCCGCGACCGTGGGCGTCTTGACCAGCTGAGCCCCGGCCCGGTCCGCCCACACCTCAATGCGGTTCGCACCCGAGGTCGTGGCCGCCTCGTACGGCCCGGGGGAGCGGGCCAGGCGCAGCAGCTCGCTCACATCCGGACGGGCAGGCCGCAGGGCCCGTACCGCAAGCCCGGCCCCCACGACCGCTACCGCACCTCCGGCGAGCGCCGGCATGGACACCAACACGGCTACGCCTCCTTGTTCGTGCGCTGGGCTGCGGTGCGCAGCAGCCGCGGCTCCGGCTTCATCTGCGCGGTCTTGCGCAGCCAGATCAGAGACCCCACGATCCCCATCGAGACGACGAACAGCCCGATCTGGCCCGGCCCGGTCCGATACCAGGCCGTGTAGCCGCTGCTCGTCATTCCGAGCACGACAACGGCCAGCGTGAAGACCGTCACGTTGCGTGCCTTGCGGCGCGAGCGCGCCCGGTCGGCGTCGATCGCACGCAGGTTCTTGGCCTTCTGCGACACGTTCAACGCCATCTGCTTGACCACCCGCGCCAGGTTCGGGCCCCGCGTCTCGGTATGCATCAAGAACAGCTGCACCACGTCGTCCCCGGCCTGGCTGTCGAGATCGTCCGCGAACAGCCGGAACGCCTCGGCCGTCGGCATGCCATTGCTCATCCGCACGGCCAGCGCCGCAAGGGAAGGGCGCAACAGCTCGGGCACCGTGGACAGCGTGCCGTGGATGGCCTGCTCCAGCGGTTTGCCCGCGCCGACCACACTGGACAACTGCTGCAGCCAGTCGGCGAACGCCTCCAACTGCTCAATTTCCACCCGGGCCGAGCCGCCCGGGTACAGCAGGAACGGAAGCCCGGCGATCCCGCCGAACGCGATCAGCCCGTGCACAGGCCGCCCGGTGAGCACCCAGACCACCACCGCGGCCACGGCGGCAACCACAACGAGGTGCCGGTAGTTGTCCCGCCAGGGCGCGGGCAGCTCCTCCAGCAACCGTCGCCCGCGGCCCCGATCCGCCGTGCGGCTCATCGGCGCCGACTGACCACGCCAGGACGCGACCGCACCGGCCAGTGCGCCCACACACACCACTACGCCCAGCACCGCGGACAGCAGCAGTTGAACCCGGCTCACGACGCCCGCCTCTCCGTATCGGCCTCAGCCGGCCACATGCCGTGCGGGTAATGGGCCCGCAGACGCCGGTCGAACCCGCCCTCGTTTTCCAGGAGTTGAGAGCGCACTTCGGTCATCGGCGTCATGGTCGGCACCGCCCGCCCATCTCCCGCCCGCGGCGCGAACAGCTGGTTCATCGCCACACCCCCGCCCTCACCGAGCCCGGCCACCTCCCAGATGTGGGAGACGACCCGCCGGCCTTCCTGACCCGGCTGGGCAGCCGGCTTCTTCTCGAGGTAGACGACGATGTCGACGGCGCCCTCGATCAGCCGGTAGCCGGTCGAGTCCGGCAGGCCGGCCATCGACAACAGCAGCACCAGCCGGTTGATGACCTGCGTGGGGTGCTGGGCATGCAAGGTGCACATCGACCCCGGATTGGAGGCCAGCATCGCATCGAGCATCGCGAAGGCCTCCACACCGCGCACCTCACCGACCATGATCCGGTCCGCGTTGTAGCGCAGCGCCACCGGCACCAGGTCCGCGACACTCACCGACCCGGCCGCACCCTGCTCACCGTTGGACTGCCGGGCCTCGAACGCGAGCACATGAGCCGGGGTGTCCTCGGTATCCAGATACAGCTCGCGGTCACTCTCGATCGTGACGAGCCGCTCCGAGGCCGGGATCTCCCGGGCCAGCGCGCGCATCAGCGTCGTCTTGCCCGCCGACATGCCGCCACAGACGAAGATGTTCATCCTCGCCTTCACACAGGCGGCCAGGAACGCGGAGATCAGAGGATCGATCGTGCCGAGCTCCATCAGCTTCGCCAGGTGCGAGGACGAAGGGCTGTGCTTGCGGATGGAGACCGTAATCCGGGTGGCCAGCCGGTTGGCCGCGACCCGCGAACCGTCCGGGAGGCGAAAGTCCACCCACGGAGAGGAGTACGACAGCTGCCGCTCACCGTGTCCGGACTGGGCGGCCATCGCGTTGACCCAGTCCTCCGTCTGCTGGTCGGTCGCGAATGGCGACGTAACAAGGCGGCGCGGCTGCCCCGCCGCATCGACGAACATCCGCGGGCCGTCGATGTCGATGTTCTCCACGCCCGGCTGGTCCAACAGACGCTGCAGGGCCCCGGCGCGAAATGTCAGGTTGAGGACCTCATCCCGCACCAGATTCAACTGGTCACGGACCAGAGGCGGGTTGCTCAGTGCAAAGTCGGCATGCCACTGCGCGACCCGGCGGTGCGCGAACACCTTCGCGAGCTCTTCTTCCTCGCCCGGCTCTATGCGCCCTTGCCCGCGCTCGGCACGGGCGACGCGCACGTCCTCGGCGACCTGCAACCGCAGCTGCTGAATAACCTCCGGCAGTACGGGCAGCGCCCCCGGCAGCGAGGCTGCCGCCGCGACGTCGGACGGCCCGGCCCCTCCCCGCAGCGGCACGGCCGCAGCAACCGGCGGCGCCACCGGTGCAGGTGGCGGCGGTGACACCGGAGCGGGCACGGGAGGCACTGAACCTGCCGCAGAGGCTGGATGCCCCTGGGGATACGGGGCGGGGCCAGGGCGTGACGTGGTGTGCTGGGCCAGCAGACCGCCCAGCCGCGTCTGTGCTTCATGCCCGTTCGCGCCGCTCCCGCGGCTTTGCTCAGCCACGTCCCGCCCCCTGCTGGCGGATCAGACCCAGTTGCCGGACCTGCTGCATCACACCCGGATTCGCAGCCTGCGCCGCCCGCAACTGCAGCTGAATCCGCCTCCTCTGGGCGTACTCATGCAGCGGCCCGATCACATCGCGTGCGCTGCGCAGCAACACCGACCTCGACAGGCCACGCGGCGCCGGACCACCGCCCTGGATGTATGCCGCGGCCCGCGGATCCCACCGAAGCGTGGCCAGCACCGGCGCCTGCAGCTCCCGTGCCACCTGGTCGACAGAGAACTCGTGCCGTTCACCGTTCCCGATCGCCAGCAGGCCCAGCGCCCGCGCCCCCGTCCCGTGCCGGGACAGCTCGTCCTGCAGCGCCTCGATCATCGAGGACGCCAGCAGCACCGAGGCCTCGTCCGCCATCCGCACCACCAGCAGCACAATGTCCGCCTCGTGCAGGACAGCCACAGGGGAGAGCACCGGGTGCGGGCGGCCACCCTCAAGCACCACGCGGCCGCCATCGACGATGACGTCCCAGCCCAGTTCGTGGTCCGTCAGCTGGAGCACGTTCACCAGACTCGGCCACACCTCCCGCAGTGATGCGGCCTGCCGCGGATCCGTCAGCCCAGGCAGCACGAACCGGTAGTCAGTGTCGTCCAGCGGCCACAAGTGCTGCGCCACCTGCGGAGTGAAACTGCTGGTCCCGGAATTACCCCAGTACGCCTCGGCCAGCTTGTGCAGGCCGATATGGCCGTCCAGCGGCCGGCCACTGCGCTGCACCCCGCGCAGCAACCGGTTCCGCAACTTACCCCCGGCCAGGTCGAACTCCGCAAGCAGCACCGGCCGCGGACTGGCCAACGCCATTGCTGCCGCCGACGTGGTCACACCGTCCGACGCCGCGGACACCAAAGCAATCAGAGCCATGTCACTGCTCCGATCCGCGCGGCTGCCGCACCAACGCGATCTGCTTGGCCGCAGCCTGCGTCGCCAGCTGCGGCCCATCCGTCGGAGCCACCACCAAATTGACGACCACGGAACCGGTGGCATCCGCACGGCCCACCGACTTCACCGTCGCCTCGATACCCTCCGGCGTCTGGGCCGACGCACTGCCCCTCGAATCGCCGGACTGGCTCGACTCTCCCTGCGCCGGCAGCACGACTGCGAGCACCTTGTCGCCGGGCCGCAGCTCATCCCGCGGTGCATACCCCTTCTTCAGTTCGACACCGACCACCTGCTGGTCATCGCCGAGACCGCCGCCCGTCTGAAGCTGCGAACGGGTCAGCAGACCGCCCCGGCGCAGATCAACACCAGCACGCTGCCCCACCACCGAGGCCCGGTCACGGGCCGGGACAGGAGCAAGCGCCGGATCGTCGGCCACCGAAGCGGTCACCAGGTCAGCCTCCGCGATCGGCTGCCCAGCCTTCACATCCCGGGCAATGGCCAGCACCGACACCCGGTCACCGGCCCGGTTCACCGCAGAGATCGCGACCAGCGCGCCGACCAGCGCCACCAGAACCCAGGCCACCGCCTGCACAATCTTCCGGCGCGGCTTCGCTGTCTTCCGCGCGCCCGCGCTGATCCCCAGATCGGGCTGGCGCTGCGAGCCGATCGCCGTTGGTGGCAGCGGCGGCGTGGTGGTGTCCATGGCGTACGAAGTCCCTCTCCAGTAGATCTAGTTCACGGCCTGCGACTCGACGATGGTCAGCGCCACCTCGGAGTCGCGGATTTCCGTCAGCTGACCGGTCTCTCCGCCGGCGCCGACAACCTGCCAGTCGACGCTCCACGTCGCGGTTGCCGTGACCTTGTACGTCCCGCCCGTCCGCTCGCTCGACGGCTGCTTGTAGCGGTGACCGCAGTCGGGCGAGGCCTTCAGGCCGTACGACTTCTTGTAGACCGTGCCAGGACCGGTGCACTTGACGGTCGTACCGTCACCCATCGACCACGCGATCGTGGTGACCTTCGCCGTCGCGGATACGGTCACCCCACCGGCCGTCGCGGACGCAGTATTCGGCCCGTACGTCGTGGGCGACTGATCGACTGCCATCCACACCGGCATCCCCACCAGTCCCTTGCCGCCAGGCTTTGGGTTGATGCTCATGTCCGGTCCGATGAGCTTCATCGAGTCCACCGCCTGCCTGGCCACTACCTCGGGATCGATCGCCGGAGCGGCCGGGGCGCCGCCGTCCGCAATCCAGAGCGCTCCGACTCGGCCCGTGGCCGGGCACATCACGCGGTAGACCGCGCCGCCATCGCCGGGCTTGTGGCCATCCCACGTCAGGCTCTCCGCCGGGGGCTGCGGTTCGGCCTTTTCGTACGTGCACTTGGGCGCCTTGCCGCTGCGGTTCCCCGAGCTGGCCGCTGCCGGCTTCGGGCGCGAGCCGCTCGATCCAGACGAGCCTCCACCGTCCTGGGCACATACCGTGACTGAGAGAAGTGACCCTCTACAGCCTTCCTCGTTGCCCACCGTCGGCCCGTCCTTCGCGTATGCGATGGGCGCGAGCACGCCCGACAGGAGCACCGCGGCCATCGCCGCTCTTCTCAGCACGTCCGCCCCCCGTCCGGCGTGTAGTCGGTGACCATCCAGTGGCCATCCCACTTCTCCGCTTTGGCGGTCGCCACGTACCGCATCGGCTGGGCAGTTGGGAGAGGGATCACCTTGCCGGTCTTTGTGTCGACCGTCCGCCACTTCGAGAGATCCACGCAGTCCGAGAGCGTGGCCTTGGGCAGCTTCGCGGCCAGGTCGATCCCGGTCACCTCGGCCTCGTGCCCCATCTCGCCCTTGATGACGGTCGAATTCGCCTTCATGTGGGCCAGGTCGAGTTCGAACTTGCTCAGCGCATCGAGCGCGGCGTAGTGCCTCAGGTCGGTGCCCTTGGCGTCGGCCTTGCGGTAGGCCTTCATCTGCTCGACCCACATTGCGTCGTACGCCGCAACTACGGACGTCTTTTCAGCCGTCTGTGGATTCGTGGTCTCAGACGACTTCTTCGGAGCGGGTGTACTGGTCGTCGATGCCGAGCCTTTTGTGTCGGCGTTTTCGTCTCCACCCCCGCACGCGGCCAGAGTGAGCGCGGTGCATCCTGCAACTACCGAGCCGATAAGTCGATTTCGGGTGCGAAGTGCACCGAGTTTCGGTCGCGCTGCTCGTCCCACTGTGTCCTCCCCGTACGTGATCCCCGATGCGCAAGCGACCTGCGATTCAGTGCGCTGTGTGATGGTGCGGTTGCGCGTGCGCCTGATCGTGTCCGTGCGTATGCATACGCTACGTACTTTCGCCTCGTCAGCCCAGTCCGTTTGGTTGGTTCACGGGATCGTGATCCCGCCAATCCCACCTCACGGGATGCACCGTGAAACTCTTGTTGATTCTCTGAGACAGCATCAATTCCCCACTTCTCCGGCATATGTGACCCGGTGTCCGTCACGGTTTCCAATTTCGATCGAGATGGGTCCGGGGAGAGCTACGGGCGGCAGGGTGAAGTGGGCTGTGACGGTTGCCGTGCGCTGTGGGGCGATGAAGGTTCCCTTGAGTCCCAGCCATTCCTTGACGGTGTCAGCCTGCTTGAGATCGGAGCCGTAGTAGACGTGGACGTTCGCGTCCAGCGGGGTCTGCGAGAGCTGGCTGACCTCGGTGTCGGGATTGAAGAAGGTGAGGTCGAGCTGGCAGGTGCGCTGCCCGGTCTTGTCGGTGCCCGTGACTTTCACAGGTGCTGCGCGCAGCCAGGTGATCTCGTCGCCGTCGTGCCAGTCGCCGAATGCGAGCGACTTCTTGCTTTCGTCGACGGGGTGGATCCTGGACGCGGTGACAGGATGGGCGGCGGCGCCGGGAATGGTGCCTTCGACGTACCGGCTGTTCCAGCCGTCCTCGAGGGTGAGGGTGAGTGGCTGGCCTGCGGCATCGCGGGGGACGGCGAAGCCGAGCTGTGTGGTGTGAGTGCCGCCGGGCTCGACCCGGATGGGTTCGGGGTCGCTGGTGAGGGTGTCGAGGGGGAGGCCAACGACGCCGGTGTCGGTGAAGTTGGGCGCCGTGTGTCCGTCGGGACCGTAGCGGGCGGTCAAGGCCAGATCACTGGGCACGTTCTGGATCTGGTTGGTGGTGTTGGTGAAGGCGAAGTCGGACACCACTGCGAGCCACCCGCTCGGCAGGCCCTTCGCCTTTGCCGTCGCCTGCACGGTTTTCAGGTTGCCCGTTTTGATGACCCAGGTGTCCTCGTCGTCGTGTGGGAGTTCCTGGCCGAGCCGGACCATCCCTCGGGGGAGCTCGTCGGCGGCCGGGCGCGGCGACGGTTGGGCCGTCGTGTCTGGCTCACCTGGCGCGTGGTCTGGTGTCGTGCCGCTGTTGCTGCAGCCGGTCAGCAGCGCGGCGGCGATGACCGCGCTCACCGCAATGCGTAGGCGGTGTCGCATATCAACTCCCGTAAGTATTCGTCTTGGTGGGCTCAGGATGACAGCAGGTGCTGGTGGGGCGGGCGGTGAGGAGGTCCTCGAGGCCGCCGCGGCCGCCTGTCTGGGCGCGCCAGCCGTCGAGGAGGTGCTGAAGGATGGGACGTACGAGATGCCGGTATTCCTCGGGGTGGGCTTCGCGGGTACTGAGCCAGCCGAGGTTGCGGGTGTGGGCGTGCAGGGCGATGAGTTCGGTGATCAGCGGCGAGTCGAGCTGCGGCATCGCGTCGACAAGATCGGCGCACGCGTGCTGCGGCGGCGCCCAGGTTGCGGTCTCGTCTGGCGGAGTTGCCAGGCGTATGCGGCGGCGTATGCGGAACATGGATGCCCTTCCGGTCGACGTTCCCGCCGGTCCGGGCGGAGGGGAGGGGAGCAGCGTGCGGGTCATGCCGTGGCCTCCGGTCCGGTGTTCAGCAGAACGTCGGTGGGGGCGGCATCTCCCTGGACGGGGGTGAAGATCGGTGCGAATGGTCCGTGAGCCTGCAGGAGTTCGAGGCTGGTGACGCCGACCTGGATCCGGTTGACGGCCCGTGCGATGCGGGGGTCGGCGGCGGCAAGGGCCCGCAGGTCTGCTGCGCGCCGGGCCAGCACCTTCGGCGGGGCGCCGGTGAGGACGAACAGGATCCGCGGGAAGGCGGGGTAGCGCTCCCGCCACGCCTCCTGCACCAGACCGCCCGAGGCTGATTGGCGGCCTCGCGCCGCAGGCGAGGGCTGGGGGGTGTAGGTGGCGTAGCGGGCGTAGGCGTGGAGTTTCGCGGCGAGGCGGGCGATGCTCATCGTGGACCGGTCGACCTCAACCATGAACGTGAGGAGCATCCGCTCGTCGTCCGTGGCGCGCACGTAATGGAGTACAGCGTCGGGGGTGAGCCAGGCCTCGTCGCCATGTCGGGCGTTTCCGTCGCGGACGCGGTGGGCGAGTTCCATGTCCCAGCTGTGCGGTCCGCATTCGTCGCCGAGCCGACGGGCGTGCTCGATGAAGGCGAGCGCGGTGTCGTTGATCGCGAGGGTGTGTTCCTGCAGGGCACTGGCGGCGGCCTGGCCGGTGATCCGGTAGGAACGCGCGGGCAGTTCCCGGCCGGCTTCGACGGTGTCGGCGCCGAGCGGCGTGGCGTACCACAACAGTTCGCCGGCCATGGTGTGGCGGCGCACGGCCGCGTCCGCCAGGCCGTGCTCCTGGAGGATCTGCAGTTGGCTGCGCACGTAGCGGCTGGTGGTCGCTGTTGGGCGCAGAAGCCGGTTGAGCTGGGCTGCGGTCAGCAGGCGGTGCTGGTAGAGGACGGGCAGGAGCTCCTGGGCGAGCCGTGACAGGCCGTCCGGACGAGCCGTAGTGGCGGTTGCGGTGGTCATGCGTCGGCCTCTCTATCAGGACGTGGGGCGGTGGAGACGGTGGACGACGTCGCCGCGGGAGCCGCCCTTGAAGGTGTTGGCCTTGGAGGTGGGGCGGCCGGCGAGCTGACCGACGATTGCGTCGTCGAGCTCGTCGAGACCGGCCAGGATCTCGCCGACGGTGCGCCGGGTGAGGTTGGTGTCGATCGCCTTCTCGAGCGCCGGGAGTCCGGCAGGGTTGTGGTAATCGGCGTAGACATCGCTGACTGCTACGCCGTCGACGCGGAAGGGAGTGGTGCGCTCGCCACGCAGGTCGACGGACTGGATGTAGTGGTACTTCTTGACGCGCTGGATGGTGGTGGCGTCAATGCCGGGCATCCGCTTGGCAACGAAGGAGGCCTCGTCGGAGTCGGCGGCGGTCGCCGAGAGCCAGCTCTGGTTCTGGAGCAGGGCCTGACGGGTCTGGTCCGACAGACGCATGGCCATCTGCGTCATCCCCATGAACCTGAGCTCGTACTTACGGAGCTGCTCCAGGATCTTGGCGACGTAGCCGTGGGAGGCGCCGTCGACCGCAGTCAGCTCATCGACCCACGCCCAGAAGGTGTGCAGCTGCTCGACAGGAGTGCTGGCGCGGGCCATGCCCTCACGGAACAGATCGAACAGCAGCAGCGCGCAGATCAGCTCGTCGCTCTCACCAGTGCCTGCGGGACACACACCGACCACGGCGGAGGTGCTCATCGCCCGGCGCAGGTCGTAGCCGGAGCGGGGAGAACCGAGGAACGCCCGCAGCGAGCGAGAGGTGTTGATGCGGTACAGCACGTTGGTGACCGCGTTCAACGCGGACGCCTCCACGTTCACGAACGACTTCCGCCAGTATTTGGCGGTGCCGTCCGGCAGGTGTTCGAGGACCTGCTCGCGCCAGGCTTCGTCCTCCAGCAGCGTGCCGATCTGGAACACGGTGGGCTGCAGCTCCGGATGTCCGTCCGCAATCATCAGGTGGGAGAGCTCGGCCAGGGTGCGCACGGCGTTGGACAGGATGGTGCGAGCCCTCGTGGCCCGCTCGCCCCAGCTGTGGGCCGAGGCGATCGCCCCGACCACCGCACCGACGACCTCCTGCACCTCGTCCAGGCGCCGTCCCTCCATGGACAGCGGATTCCAGCACGCCATCCGATCGGAGTCCCGCGTGCGGGACAGGTCGACCTCCCACACCCGGCCAGCGAGCGCCGGGTGCGCCAGATAGGGCTTGATCCGCTGCCACGCCGACTTGTGCGGGTCCAGCAGCCAGACCCCGTCCCCGGCGTACGCGCGGGCGGCGAACTGCACCAAAGCCGCCTCGGTCTTCCCGAAGCCCGATTTGCCGAAGGACGCGCCGAACAGCACGTCCTTCGCGTACGCGCCGGCCAGCCGCCGCTTTCCGTCGGCACTGGTCACGTACCCCAGCGGGATGACGTCCTTCTGCCCTCTCCAGGTCGGCAGTCCGGCCGGGGCCGGCGGCACCACCCCACCGGTCCGCACGATGTTCTGCGCCGTGCAGTGCACAGTCGGCGGCTTCAGCAGGCCGGCGACCTCCTGCCAGGTCACCCACTGCCGCTTGGCCGGCGCAAAGTCCCCGCGAATGAACTTCCGGTCGAAAGCGCGCCTGCGCCACCACACATCCGAGTACGGCCGCCACATTCCGATACGGGGACCGACCGGCACGAACGTGTTCTCGCCGCGCAGCGACTGCAGCGACGTCATCACCTGATGCAGCCGTGCCCGTGCCCGCGCCGGGTGCCGCGCCGTACAGCGCACCAGCACCTGCAGCGCGAACACGTCCGCTCCCGGAGTGAACTTGCCGACCTGATCCGCGAGGTCGCTCTGCCGCGGAAGACGCGCACTGCCACGGCCGGCGCTCTTCAGATCAGTGCCATTGAGCACCTCCCACACCTGGGACACCCAGCCACCGCGCCGCCCCCCGGGCTGGAGCTGCTCCCCGTACGCCGAGGGCCCCTGCCGTGCGGCTCGCGCCATCAGACGCCGCCGCCTGCGCGCCACCTTCTGCCCCGGCACCGGCAGCAGATCGACGACGAGCTCGGCCTCCTCCCCCTCCTCCGTCCGCACTTCGGCAAACGCCGCTGCCAACTGCTCCAGAGGGTCGGGATTCAAGACTGGTTTGCCCAGCGGCCGGTGATCCGGGCGAGCCAGCACCAGCTCGGCCCGCGACACGTACAACTCCCGCACCGCTGTGCTGGCCGCGGCCGCATCGGGCTGCCCGGCCTGCTGGTCCTCCTTGATGAGACGGACGGGGATCACCAGCCACCGCCCCACTCCAGCGGACCAGCATCATCGAACTTCACTCGTGCCGCCCGGTCCCGGGCGGAATCCGCGGCGAGCACCTCCACCTGCCGGTATCCCGGCAACCGCAGCACACTCGCCGCCCGCTCCGGGCCTTCCCACGCATACCGCAGCCGGCTATCTGCCCCGGCCGAGGCCCGGATCCGCATCGCCGCTGCTCGCTGTGGCAGCGCACCCGACGCCGCTCGTGCCTCGGACAGCCGGGCTGCGGCTTGACCAACGTCCGGCAGCTGCGGATCGAAAGTGACCGCGGGAACCAGCTCGAACCGCGCCCGCCTCCCCAGCTCCCGTACGGCCCACTGCCGCCACCACGCGGCTGACACCACCCAGGCGGCCACCGCCACCACGGCGGCGCCAATGAACCACCCAGCATGGGTGAGAACGAAGTCGAAGACGATGCCGAACCCGTGCCCGACATCCGGTACCTGCGGCAACACGTCGCTCACCACGCACGCATCTCCCTCATCTGGAAAGCGGCCATACGCCGCCATCACCCAGGAAGGGGAGCCACAACAACCAAGATGTGACAACAGAAAATGAAAAATGCGATCGGGTGGTTCTGACCATCGAGAACGGACAGCACTTCGGCAGTGGTTTTGGACATCGCTGGCCGTCTGCGTCCGATCCGAATGCTCACGGGCTTTCGACAGCACCGGGCCTTCTTCGGCCGGACAGCCTGATGCGGAGACGGACCTGGCCGGGCACGCTCAGCCGTACCCCGACACCTGCGCCCGCACGGCGAGCAATGCGTCGGTCCTACACGGGTGGGGCAGGTCGGTGAGCAGAGCGCGGACGCCGGGACGGGTGCCGTGGCGCTGGCGCAGAGTAGTGGTGTCGCGGTCCAGGTAGTGGTGGACCAGGCCCTGCCCCTGGAGTGAGGTCCAAACCGGTCTGTCACTGTTCTGTGTCAAGCCGAAGGTGCTGAACGGACCCCGTGGGCGGCACCGTTAGCGTCCCGCCGCATGAGTCCCACGCACCTTCCTCCCGCCGAGTACTACGCCTCCCTGCCCAAGCACATCGCCGGTGCCGGAGCCATCATCCACGACGCAGCGGGCCGCATTCTTCTGGTCCAGCCGTCCTACCGCACCGACACCTGGGAGATCCCCGGCGGCGGACTGGACACGGGAGAAGACCCACTGCAAGCAGTCCAGCGCGAGGTCAAGGAAGAGCTCAGCATCGACCTCGCGCCGGGCCGGCTACTGGCCGTCGACTGGGTACCGGCACAGGCCGACGGCCGGCCGCCGCTGGCCAACTACCTCTTCGACGGCGGCCTGATCACCCAGGCAGAAGCCCGGACCCGCATCCACCTCGACCCCGAAGAACTCACCGCATGGCAGCTGGCCACCCCCGAACAGTGGGACGCCCTGCTCGCCCCACACATGGCCCGCCGCCTGCACGCCTGCTCCCGTGCCCTGACCCAGGGCACCACCGTCTACCTGCGACACGGTGCGACAAGCTCGAATCTGGACAGCCCCAGATACACGGACGGGCCTCGGGGATCAGCCGAGCATGGCGTGTAGCGCCGCCAGGTCTCGCAGGTCGGGAAGAGTGTGGGCAGCGCCAGCTTCGCGAAGGGCATCGGTGCTTGAGCGGCCCGTGGCCCGCCAATGACCGGGACTCCTGCCGAAATTCCAGCGGCAACATCCGCAGGGCGTGTCGCCGATCAGCAGCACATCCTCCGCGGCGATCGGGAGCTTCATGGCCACCCCGTCCACTACATAACTTAGATCACATAATGCGGCGAATATCCCAGTCGTATTGGGTCCAGTAGCCAGTGGTGACGGGTGTGGTTTCGACGGACTTCCCGGGGCGTGGAGCGTGCACCATCTTGCCGTCGCCGATGTAGAGGCCGACGTGTCCCCAGGTGCCGTCGTTGTTGATGACGATCAGGTCGCCGGGCTGAAGTCCGTTGCGGGACACCCCGGTCCCGGCGCTGCGCATGGTTTGGGACGTGCGAGGGAGGGTGATGCGGGCGCCCTTGTAGAAGGCGTACACCAGTAGCCCGGAGCAGTCGTATCCGCCCTTGGTCGGCCCGTGGATGTCGCCGCCGCCCCATACATACGGGGTGCCCCGGGCTGCGAGGGCGGCCTGGATGACCGCTCCCGCCTGACCGCCGACTGCTGTGCCGCGGGGTGTGCCGGCAGGGGTGAGCTGGTCGTACTGACGGATGTAGCCGATGACCTTGTCTGCATACGCGCCTGAGCGGTTGTAGCGCAGCACAGCCTTACGCAGCTGCGCATCGTTGCGGAGGTCCGTCCTTCCGCTGCCGCACAGGTACACCGCGGTGCCCAGTGCGGCGTCGAACGCGTTGTGCGGGTCTTTGATGCCATCGCTGTTGCCGTCGGAGCCGCTGGGTCCCTTCCAGGTCGAGGGAAGAAACTGCATCGGTCCTACGGCCCTGTCGTAGGTGGTGTCGCCGTCCCACACGCCGTTGTCTGTGTCCGTGAAGGCGGTCTCGTTGCCGCCGACGCCGCTGCCGTTGAGACGGGGGCCGGTGATATGCGGGGTGATGGCGCCATCCGGGGTGATCTTCCGTCCGGCGGCGTGGTTGGACTCCACCGCCCCGATCCCGGCGACCACGGACCAGCGCATCCCTGCGCACTTCGGACGGAGGGTGGTGATGCTCGTGGCGGCGCGGGAGTACGCGGCGAGCATCACCGTGTTCACACCCGCCACGTGCGAGGGCGCTCCCTGCCCGGTCGTCAGGCCGCTGCTGTCGTCGAGTTCGTTTTCGTGCTCGGCGGCGCCCCCGGCAACTGCCGCGACGAACAGGACGCAGATGCCGAGCACGAACGCGATCGGAGCGAGAGCACTGCCGGAGACGAGAAGAGCTTTTGTCCCGCCGGTCATGGCCTGCCCCCGCCGCGGCGGGGCGCGGGCCTGGCCGGCCGTGCCGGGCGCGGGGTCGAGGGTGTCGCAGGGGGTGCGGTGGTCTGGCGGTTGCGCATGCGGTGCAGCCGCATCTGCAGTGCCGCCTGGGCCGGGCTCGCTGCGGGCTGAGGGACACGCGGGGGAGCCGGGCGGCGCCTGGCGGCAGAAGGCGCCACCACCGGCGTGGGGTGCACGGGCCGCGCCGGAGAGACGAGGGGCCTGGGGACGGCTGCGGGGCGCGCTGGGTTGGGACGCGGGGGAGGTGTATACGGGCCCAGTGGGCGGCGGCCGCGGACCAGGCGTCCGAACGAGCGCAGGCCGTGGGCGTATTCGTCCATGAAGTTCTGCGCGGGCGGGGTGTACTGCTGGTGGATCTGCTGCAGGCGCTGGCCAAGGCCGGTGGCACTGCTGGTGACTTGACTGGGTATGGCGGCGAGCGCGGCACCGGTCCGGCGGGCGGCCCGCGGCCCGTACACCGGCAGCCCCAGGGTGGACTTCAACCCTGCCTTGCCGACCGCGAGGGTGCCCCGGGCGGCGAGTTTCGTTGTGCCGGCGGCTGCCTTCGCCGTGCCGCCGATCATGCGGCCGGTGCCGCGGGCCAGGCGGGCGGCGAGAGCGGTGGACCCGCGCGCGGATCCGAAGGCCGCACCCGCGGTGCCGCCGGTGGCCGCGAGCGCGCCGACCATCATGCCGCCGATCAGCAGCTTGCGGCCCAGACTCCGACGCGGGGCCTGCGGGCCCAGGTCGGTGGGAGCGCTGCCGCCGAGGACGGTGTTACCGAGGCGGGCGCGGGCACGCAGGGAGAGGTTCTCGGTGGCCCGCACCAGTTTTTTGCGGTAGAAGAACGAGCCGACGCACACGATGTCGATGACGATGAACCGCACCGTGACCCCGCCGGGCAGGTCCTTCTCGGGGGCGTTGATGATCCCCTTGACGACGACGATCAGGATGGCGAGCGCGCTGACCGCCAGCACCATCAGCCCCAGGTACCGCAGGATGCTGGTACCTCTGGACCACAGCCACGAGCGTCCGGGGCCGGGCAGCACCCCCACCGCCAGGGCCACCTTTGCGATCATCGCCTCCTTGACGATGCAGACCTGCGCATACAGGAACGCGGCGTCGAGAACCGTGATGAACAGACAGACCAGCAGGGCCGCCAGGGCCATGAAGGCCGCGCCGCCGACCTTGTCCATGGAGGCCTTCTTCAGCCCCTTCGCGTCGCCTTTGACGCAGGCCTTCTCGAATGTGGTGATCGGCCCGACGTTCTTGATCCGGCTCTTAATGATGTCTTCGGGCGCCGCGGTGACGCCGTCCATGAGGTCGCCGACGGTGTCGCCGATCCATGGGATCTTCTTCTGGGCGGCGTCCTCGGGGCTGTCGAGCACGTCGTCGAGCCACCGGTCGGCCACGGCCTGCTGGATCCGCGAGTCGCGGTACTTCTTCGCGCAACTGCCCTCGAAGACTTGCCCGTAGGACAGCAGCATGGCGGGGCGGACGACGAAGGCATCGACGAGTTCGTCCGTGATGGGACGGGCGAGAGCCGAAGCATTGCTGCGCACCTGTGCCCCGGCACTGGCACCGGCGGGCACCTTGTCGTTCAGATCGTCGTTGATGGCGGTCTTCGGGGTCTTGGAGGCTTCTTCGTTGTCCAGGATCAGGGCGGCGACCTCGACGGCGAGCGCGCGGGCCGAACCGACGGCGCCGTGCTGTTCGCTCAGCAGCATCTGCGGCGGGGCGGCCAGGGTGGTGACGGCGAGCGCGGAGATGACCAGGGCAGCCCCTGCCTCGCCCCAGCCGCGGGCCTTGCGCCCGAACATCAGGTGCCAGCCGGCCACCACCGCGGCGTAGGTCAGGAACAGGGAGGGCAGGCCGAGTTGGACGAGGACGTTGGAGTACAGGGCGTCGGAAACTGTCAGCGCCGGTTTGAGGAGCAGCCGGGCGAGCTGGAAGGCCAGCGACCAGGAGATGAGGAAGCAGGCGAAGGAGACGAGCCACTGGACGCTGAGGAACAGCAGGTCGACCAGGAACGCCTCGATCTTGAGGTCCCAGTCCTTCCACCCGCCCGTGTCGGAGTAGATCCGGTAGGAGGAGATGGGGTTCCCGTCGCGGTCGGTGACCTCGAACGCGGACAGCACGCCGCCGTTGCGCCGGTCCGCCTTGTACGCCTGCACACGGCGCTCCCACTGGGACCGCACCTTTGATTTCTCTTCGGCCTCGGCCATCCGCTTTGCCTCATCGATCGCCTGCTGCGCCTCGCCCGGCGGCCGGGATGCACCGGGCGCCGGCTGAGACACCAACGGGTCGGGCCTCAGCGGGTCGGGGTCGAGGTTCAGGTGATCCGGCAGCGGCTGGGAGGGCGTTGGGGTGGGGGTGGGTTCGGGGGCGGCGTCCGCTGCGGTGGCCAGCACCAGGGAGCACACCGCGGCGAGCAGCAGCATCACCACCCCGGTGGCCAGCGCGCGCCCGGGTCGAAGCCACCGCCGCGCCGTGCTGCACAGCTGGACACGTCCCGTCGTACGCGACCCGCCGGCCGGCGCTCTGTGCTTCATGCAGTGATCGCCGCCTCCGGGTCGGAGTGGATGCTCGCGGCTGCCTCGAGGTCGTTGGGGATGCTGACCTGCATGCCGCCGATGCGGCCCATCAGGTCGCGGTGGAAGCACTCGCCGGCCCGGGCGGCCTGTTCGGCATCGGAGAGGTTGATGGGGGACAACCCGGTGGTGACCTCGGTGACCAGGTCGTCGTCGTGCGGGTCGAGGCCGAGGAACTCCAGGCCGCGGCGGGCGAGGTTGGTATCGGTGTGGCGAAAGAGGAATCGGCGGGGGATCAGGCCGCGCACGATCTGGCCCATCTCGCTGTCGGTGGGGCCGATGTCGTACGGATCGTGCGAGCCGACCAGGGCGCCGGCGGCGTGCTTGCGGCCGTCCCGGATGATCTCGAGGAGCAGCTCAAGGCCCTCCGGGCTGGAGGTGAGCCACCAGCATTCGTCCCAGACGACTGCGGCGAACTCCTCCCGCTTCTCGTAGGCGATCTTTCGGCACAGTGCGGCAATCAGATACATCACGGCGCGGCCGAAGATCTTCTCCCACTCCAGTTTCTCCAGTCGCGTCCCCTCCAGTTCCCGCTTCTTGGGCAGCGCGAGTGAGGCGACGGAGAACACGACGGTGTCGGCGGCATCCGCCTCGACGATGGGCAGGGTCTCGTCGAACAGCGACCGTGCGAGGTCCTTTCGCTGCACCGCCATCAGGCGGCGGGCCACCGACCGCGCGGCCGGGTCCTCGGCGCCGCGCGTAGCAAGCTCCTCGGCGAGCACCCGCATCGACGGCCGCGGACCCGCGAGGACGGTCTCGATCGCCTCGGACAGTGCGGAGCCCTCGTCCTCCATCGGGGAGAAGCCCAGCAGCAGGGTGAGGAACGACTCGGTGAACCGCTGTGCCTCGCCCGGCTTCTTCGTGAAGATCCGCAACGGGTCCAGGGACACGGACGCGTCGCCGGTGATGTGGATGACCTGGGTGGCGCCCGGGCACGCCCTGGCGAAGCGCACCCACTCCTGTTGAGGGGTACGGTCCACGATGACCGCCCGGCCCCGGCTCCCGGGAACCCCAAGACGGTGCCCGGCGGCCAGGATCCCGTAGACGGCCGTCTTCATCGCCACCGACTTGCCGCTGCCCAACTCGCCGATGAACGCCGCCGACGCGGACGCCTTCTTGCGCGGGCCGCGGGTGAAGTCCGACATCACCGGCCGGATCCCGCCGCCGGCCAGCTGCAGCCCGTACAGCGGCCCGGTCTCATCCCCGAGCGCCCCGCCAGAGAACGGGCCGGCCATGGCGAAGTCACGGGCCAGCAGGAACTGCGCGTACTGGGCCATCACCCGGGGCGTGCGGGCGCCGGGCAGCATTCCGTACCACAGGCTCTCCTGCTCGCCCCGCGGGCGGGCGAAGGTGTACTCACCGGCCCCGAAATATGCCTGCAGCTCACCGGCACGCCGCTCGGCCTCGGCCGGGGTGCCGCCCCACACGCACAGCGCACCCATGGCGCGGACCTCCACCTCGGTCTTGGACGAGGTCAGCCGGTCGCGGTACTCGTCCAGATTGGCCGCGGCCTTGTCCACCGACGCCGGCACGCCCGACGTCTCGGCGTCGTACTCGCTGTACTGGCCGGCCAGCTCCCGCGCCTGACGGCGCGACTTGGCCTCCGCCTCGGCCCCCTCCGCCACATGGAGCCGCACCACCCAGTCCACGGGGAAAGCGAACTGGTCGAGCCGGGAAAGGAATTCACTGCCGGGGAAGACGAAGCTGTCGGGCATCTCGGCCAGAGACAGCAAAGCCTGGTACGACGGCCCCCACTGCGTGGTCACCTCCAGCCACCGGCGCGCGAACGGATTACTGGAGCGCCTGCGACTCGTACGGGTGTCCTCTTCTGCGTCGGCCAGGCTGTGGGCGCCCTCGGCGAGTACGGCCTGGCCCAGCGCGGCCGCCCCCCGGCCCCAGGTCCTACCACGGTTCGGCTTGTACTCGGGCAGCGGCGGCTCGATCAGCCCGCGCCGCGTGCTGTGCCCATAGATCCACAAGATCTCGGCCTCGCTGGCCGGCCGCAGCCGCACCTGGGCGGGCCACGTGGAGGCCAGCTCGGATGCCTGAGTGAGCCGCTCAAGTTCCTCACGTGCCGGGATCCGGGCGGGCAGCAGCCCCAGCTGCAACGCAACTTCGGCCCGCGCGGCCCGCACCGCGTCGGTCACGGTCTGGCGGCGCGAGGTCGCCAGCGGCACCGCCAGCCAGTCGGTGCGGCCGGTCAGCTCCAGCTGCTCCAACTGGTCCAGGGTCCGGTGCGCCAGCGCCTCGTAGCGCGGCGATGCGTCGGTGTCGACACCGGCGACCATCTTCTCCACGACCGTGGCCGGGTTGACCTGCGGGCACAGCGACAGCAGCATCGCCTCCCCGCGCACCTGCTTGACCAGGGCTTCGATCACCGCGAGCCGCTGCATCTTCGCCCGGCGGGAGACATGCGCCTGATCGGCGCCCGTCACGCGCCAGATCGCCCATACTCCACCGTGCGTCGTCCAGATCACGTTCCCGGCCATGTGCCGGATGGGGACCTGCATCGTTACTTCACCCCTTCGCCGTGCGCGCGCGCCGTCCGGCACGGCCCTGAGCTCGCGCCGGCATCGCGCGCCGCGAGCAACGCCCCCACTCCCGACAGCACCTGAGGCCGGGCCGTCCCGGCGGCCTGCTGCACACCGCCACCTGCCACCGCCGGTGCCGGCTGCCGCAACGGGCGTACTGCCGTGACGGACCCGGGTTGCCAGGTCACGGTGCACACCCCGCGAACCAGGGAGCGCCGGCCGATCCTCTTCAACGGCCGCCCACCCAACCGGCCACCCGTTGGAGCCGACAACAGCCCCAACGCGCTCCCGGCAACGGCGAGGGGATTGCGGCCGTCCACGTGGACGCGCCGCACAAGGAGCCCCAGGCAGTAGGGCACGGCGAACGCGACGATGACGTTCAGCAGCAGCCCGAAGTGCGCCCACGCCCCGCGGAACAGCAACAACACGGCGAACGAGGCGGCCATCACGATGGCCTGTGGAACCGTGTACGGACCACCCCACAACCGCCCGCCGCCCGGCAGCTGACCGATCACCAGCGGGTGGCGCCGCGCCTTCGTATAACAGCGCCCGACCAGCTGCTCCTGAGCATCGCGACCGGGTGCTTCAACCGCGCTGCTCACGGGGACTCACCGCCCGCGGCCGGCTGAACCACAACGACTACTGCGGTCCTGGCATCGCGGTTGAGATCCTCGCCTGTCTTGTCGCGCAGGATGCTCATGTTGGTGATGCCCCACCAGATCGCACCGGCGAAGACACAGGCCAAAAGCGTCTTGAGCGGCGACTTGGTGTTCCCCCAGGTCCACAGCACGAACGCCGCGCCGCCGATGGGCGGCAGGACATTGACCAGAATGTCCTTGACGTCGCCACTGATCAGTTTGAAGTCGCCGAGGACGCCCGCGGCCGTGACCATGTCCATCACGAATCTCCCTTCGAAGTGGTGGTGCTCAGTGCCGGGGCCGCGTCCAGGGAGGCGATCTCCCAGCGGCCATCGCGGGCCTTCAGCTGCAGCGCATACGTCAGCGGCCTCACCTGCCCGCTCACGTCCGTCGCGTCGACATTGACGAGCAGCTCTCGCTGCGTGCCCTCGATCACCGGGGCACTCGCACGGAACTCACCGCCCCGCTCAGCGAGCTCAGCGACTTTCACCTGCTTGTACGGGGCCGGGGAGACCTGGCTGATGTCGGTGCCGGGCGACAGATAGCGGTCCAGCTCGCCTGTCCCGGTCAGGTACGCGGCCAAGAACTCGCTCACCGCGGCGGTGGCCGCATCGTGAGTGTCCGCGGGCACCGGTGTGCCGTAATCGAGCACGGCTGCCTCGCCCATGTCGGGGGCTGCGACTTCGGCGGGCAGTGCCGCAGCGACGTAGCCGCCGCTGGAACCCGCGGACTTGACCGGCACCTGGAAATACCGGAGCACGCCGTCCACCGCACCGGTTTCCTGCGGGGTATCCGTCGTGCCGTCCTGGGGTTTGGATGCCTCGTCGGATCCGGCGTCGATGCGGGCGGCGACCGTCACCGACCAGTAGCCGGCCGATACCTCCTTCACCTGCACTGCTGCCAGCTGCTCGGGGCGCTGCACACCGGGCGTCGCCTCGAGCGTGATGTCGCGGATGTTCGGGAAGTACGGCTGCAGCGAGGCCTCGCTGCCCTTCCCGGCCTGGACATAGGCGGACACGTAGAGCTCGGCGAAGCCTGCCGGGCCGGCCATATCCCGCACCACCACCGATGCCGCTGGTGCCTGCTGCACCGCCCCGGCAGCGGTCGGCGGCCGCAGCCACGCCGCGATGCCGACTACGGGCCCGGCGATCAGCAGCGCCCATGCGGCCCAGCGCAGCACGGCCGTCATATTGGCGGCCGCACCGGTGGAGACCGTCACCCACCCGGCCTGGGCCCCGGACTCCAGACCGTCGCCGGGAGCCGCCTGCCCAGTCCAGTCCTCCTCCGGCGTCCCTGGTGCCGGAGGCCTGCGCCACGCCTTCATCGGGTGGCCTTCCGACCACGAAGGGCGGCCCGCGCGATACCCGCATGCTTGCCCGGCGCGTCAAACAGCAGCACCGCGCTCGTGCCCCCGCTCACCGCACCCCTGCCGCCCCTCCTGGATGACAGCTCGCTGATCCGGGACCGCAGCACCTCCTCCGGAAGCTCCAGCAGCTTGCGGGCCAACATCTGCGCCTCGTCGGCGACCTCGGTTACATACAGCCGAAGCCGCTCATCCGTCGCGGCCGAGAACGGCTCACTCACCAGCGCTACCGCCAGCAACGTGGCCTGCCGCCTGATCTGAACCAGCCGCTGTTCCTGTGCGCGCAGTTCCATGCCGCACGTCCCCTCTCCCTCGCCATGCCCGGGCATCACGCCCGTACGACCAAGGAAGGGGAAGCAACGGCACCCCGATGTGACATCCGGGGCCGAGAAACTTCTACGGATCGCCGCGCGGCTCATGCGGCGGCCGCCCACTGGCCGGCCGCAGCCCGCAATGTCGAGACCGCCCTGCTGCGCCGCTGCCGAAACGCCGCCGGGTTCATTCCCGCGGCCAGCGCGGCCGCACGATCGCCCGGAGCGCCCTCCCGGTAGTGATCCGCGATCGCCACCGCCGCCGTGCGCGAGAGCACCTTCTGCGACAGCGCCCACACCAGCAGCTCGACCATTTCCCGACGCGCACCCGTCAGGTCCGCCTCGAATCCGGCCTCGGCCGCAGCCTGCTCCAGCCAGACCGCTTCCGCTCGCACCACCGGATCGCACTGTGGGCCCGGCTCGGGCGTCAACCGCTCGTCCAGCTCCGTCCCCGACGGCGCGAACTCCCGCTTGAGATCACGCGAGGTGTGATGCCACATCTCCAGCCGCAGATGCCGCGCCACCTGCTCCGGCCGACGACCTGCCGGATACGAGCGCACCGCCTGCCACAGCGCAGCGACCACCACCTGCGCCACCTCATCGAGCCGCTCACCCGCGCGCACCGACCGCTGCGTCATGCGCACCGCAGCCGGCAGCATCGCCTGCACCACCGTCCGGGCCGCCAGCTGCGCGCCGGCGTCGTGACCGTTCGCGCGCCGCAGCAGGGCACCCAGCCACGCGTCGGAAAACCTGTGGCCCTCGCGAACAGACCGCTCCTCCAACCAATCCAGCAGTGCCTCCAGAGACCGCGGTGCCCCGGCCGCTCCCTGGACCCCGTCCTCCACGAGCCAGGACCACACCGGCTGCGCGTAACGACCCTGGGCGCAGACCCACGTCCACTCGGTGTTCAGGCGGGTGAACACGCTCGCATCACGTTCCGGTCCAGCGTTCACGGCAAAGCTCCCTTCGGATCAACTGCCGTGAACCATCGCCCTCGCCCCTTACCCGAGTGCTTGCCCCAAACAGGGAAACAGCGCTGGTCACAGTGGGGTATCCGAAGATTCACCGGGGCGCAGGACACCCGGGCATCCGTCAGCCGACGACCCGGGAACCGGGTATCCGCAGCCGGGCTGCGCCGCCGTGGGGTTCGACGCCCGCAGATACGTCAAGGCAGCGCTTCCTACAGACTCCGCACACGTCCCACAGGGGCCCATAGCGACAGGTTCCAACGAAGCCCCGGGGGAGGTGGCCGAGGACTCAAGGCAACCGAGGGCCCGCCCGCGCGTGCCAGCGGCGAAGTCCGGTTGCGCGCAACCAACCGGCGCCCAGGGGGATCTGCAATCCCCCGCAATCCTCAGGCGAGCTCGCACTATCCCACGCATCCTGGTCTCTCAACCAGCGCAGACGGAGGGCGACATGACACTCAGGTTCATCGGCACCACCAGTGACGGCGGCGACTGCCCCACCCTGTACGAGGTGGAAGAGACAGGCGACATCGTCGTCCAGGGCGACAAGCTCACCGACCCCGAGCACCTCGAGCAACTCCGTGACGTAAAGGACTCGGAGACCTTCGTCGTCATCCCCCGCGAGCTCCTCACTCGATTCGCCCCCAAGGAGTGACGTGCCGGATCTGATCCCCTTCGCTGAGGCGGCTCACCTCTTCGCCGAGTTCGAGCACACCGCATGGCGACTGGAGACCCGCCAGGGCTACGCCTCCGACCGGAACAGCCCGAAGTGGCAGAGGTGGCAAGCCGGTAAGGACGTGGCGGCCGAACCGTTCGACGAGTGGCGCTTGAACGTGCAGCGCGCGACTGAGCAGGGCAAGCGGTTCGAGCGGGTACGCCTGGTCGACGACCCACTGACCGAGGGGCAGCACTTCCTGCTCACAACGGCCAGCAGCAACGTCACCGCGGGCGAGGACATCCGCAACCTGTACCGCGCGGATGCCGTGCGACTCGGTCTGCCGGACTTCGACTTCTGGCTGTTCGACTCCCGCATCCTGGCTCGGTTCGTCTTTGACGAGGACGACACCACGCTGGGTGTCGTCCTCACCGAGGAGCCGGCGGACGTCCTTGCTGCCTGCCAGGCGAGGGATGCGGCCTGGCACCACGCAATCCGTACCGCCGACTTCGCCAGGGCGGTACGTTCCACCGTGTGAGCACCGACTTCCAATCTGCCCGGGTCGCCCTCGGTGCGCGGCTGCGAGAGCTGCGCACCGAGGCCGGCATGGACGGCAAGGGCGTAGCCGCGGCCCTGGGATGGCAGCGCTCGAAGGTGTCGCGGCTGGAGACAGGGAAGCAGACACCCACCGCTGGTGATCTGACGGCGTGGGCGCAGGCGGTAGGCCGCCCGGACATGACCGGCGAACTCAAGGGCCGGCTCGTCGGACTGGAGACGCAGTACCGCTCGTGGCGCCGCCAGCTGTCGGGAGGGCACCGGGCCCGGCAAGAGCTGGCACTAGCTGAGAGCGCGGCGACTCAGACGATCCGGGGAGTGGAGGTCTCGCGGATTCCCGGTCTGTTCCAGACAGCGGAATACGCCCGGAATGCGTTCGAGACGAACGCCGAGTTCAGGCAGATCCCGCGGGACATCGAGGACGCTGTGCGCACCCGGATACGCCGCCAAGAGGCCCTGTACGAGCCAGGGCGCCGGTTCCGGTTCCTGCTGTGGGAAGGCGCCCTGTACATCCTCACCTGCCCCCGTGACGTCATGGCCGCCCAGCTCGACCGGCTGGCCGGACTCATCGGTCTCGACACGATCGAACTCGGCATCATCCCGTTCGGCGCGCAGCTGCGACGCCCGCCCACCCACGGCTTCTGGATCTACGATCAGCGACTTGTCATCGTCGAGACGATCAACACCGAGATGTGGCTCGACGACGAGGAGAACATCGCCTTGTACGGCCGGGCGTGGGAGTGGCTGAACGAAGCTGCGGTTCACGGCCCGCAGGCGCGGCGTCTGATCGGCCGCGCGAGGGCCACTCTCGACCTCTCATAAGCAACCGCCGCCAACCGGCCAGGCGGCATTCGCAATCCGGCGCAATCGACCAGCGGTGCCGCAACCGTCGCTCCTACGGTGCTGGTCATGGCCTCACGGACACGCAATCCGGGCACGGACTGGCTGGCCTCCTGCGCCCCGAACCCTGTGCTGGTGCAACGAAAATGGGCAGCCGGCGAGCTCGCTGACATCCCGAGCGGTCGACTGTGGCTCGCGGTGGAGGCCGACATCCTGCCGTCGGTCGCCGCGATGCAACGCATCGGCCCCGAACGGCTCGGCCCGGTCCTGGTCCACCCCGGCGCCGACCGTGCGTGGTGGCTCGTACCGCCCGGTGCCGAGGAGCTTCTCGCCGACCTGGCGCGGCTGACGGTCCGCCCCGAGGCACGCTCGCTGCTCTGCCCGCCGGCCGACCGGTACATAGACGGACTCGGATGGTTGGAGAAGCCAGACGGTACGGGACGGCTGACGAACGCGGCCACGCTCGGCGCAGCGTTCGGCCCCGGCGGCAGTGGCCTGAGACTTCCCGCAGGGGCGTTCTGTTGACCGCCGTCGATGCTCCTCGGGAGCTGCCCCCACTCGCGTTGCTGTCTGACGCGCAGCAGCGCGGCGTGTGCTGCGTGTGGTGCAGCGTCACGTTATCCGCCGCAACAGCCGTCGACCTCGGGTCACGCCTGGTCGACGTCTTCGGCCTCTCAGTTCGTTGGTTCCCCCGATCCTGCAGGAAGGATGCCCCGTGATCGCACTGACCAAGTCGCGCCACCGCGCGGAGGCCGCGTACCGCACGCTCCTCGGACACACCGTGACGTGCGGCGCATGTCGGGTCGGAGCCGCGTGCATCACAGCCGTGCGGCTCGGCCGGGCCTGGCGGGCGGTCCGCCGATGATCTGCGACTGCTGCGACCGGTACATGACGCCCGCCGAGGCAAGGAGGTTCTCAGCTGGAGTTGCGGTTCCCCAGCCCGCAGGACTAAAGACCAGAGGCCGACCGCAACCCGAGGTCGGGGTTCCGTCATGCGTCCGGGGCTCGTCACCGCATGCGACTGCCCCTTTAGACGCCTACAGGTATCGGTAGGGAGCTGCCCGTGAGCGTCGTGGCCCGGTGGCTGCAGGTGGCTACCGGCGCAGCTACTGACGTAGATACCAGCCCGGGTACCGGCGTAGCTACCGCCGCAGGTACCGGCTCCCGCGCGACGCGATGGGCATTCGCGCTGGTCAAGGCAGGTGGGCATCCGGGGAATTGACGCTGACACCTCTTCTTCTATAGGAGAAGAGGCATTCCTTCTCTCAGCGCCGACCAGCTCAGCTCAGGGCAGAGCTCAGTGCCCCGGATCTGCAGTCCCCAGGCCGGCCCCGACGGGTGGGACCCAGGACCCGGCCCCGCATGGCGTCCCCACGATGACATCGTGTGTCGCCATGAGGACGACACTCCCGAGCAACGGGCCGGGCGACGACGAACAGCCCCGCGCTGAGCGCGAGCGGGCCGCCGCCTGGTCGCGTCTGTTGAGCGGGCCCGAAGAGGACGCAGGCGAGTGAGCGCGAACACGGCCTGGTCGGACGAGTCCTTTCAGGAGCACGACGACGCCGGGTTCTACATCATCGCCGCGGCGGTAATCCCGGACGACGCCCTCGACCAGGCCCGCGAGGAGATGCTTCGCCTGCAGGCGAAGCACGCGCCCGCGAAGCTGCACTGGACCAAGCGCGACAACGCCGAGCGCGCCGAGCTGGCCCGCACCGTGGCCGCCCTAGACGGACTGCACGTGGTCGCCGTCGGCGCCCCGGTCGGGCCGCGTCGGCAGGAGCGGGCCCGCGCGCACTGCCTGAACCTGCTGGTCTGCGAGCTGCACGGGTTCGGGGTGAAGCACCTGTTCATGGAAGCCCGCGACCAGGTCCTCAACGCCCGCGACGTCGCCACCGTCCAGCAGGCCCGCTACGCGCTGCCCAAGGACGCCGTCTTCCGCCTGGACCATCTGCCCGGTACTGGCGGAGCGTACCTATGTGAACCGTGCACTATTCGTCGTTGGAACGGTGGGCCAGATAGTGGGTCCAGTCGCCTCGGGCAAGCTTGTGCCAGTCGGATGCAATCCTCGGTGACAGGCCAAGGAGGCTGGCGAGGACGGGGGAAGGGATCTTCGCCGCAAGGTGCATAGGGGCGGCATGCCGGGCTGGCCGGCCGAGCGGAATGCCAGCGTTCTTGAGGTAGATGCGGACGTGGTTATCGCTGACTGGCCGCCCGGGATTCCCGCCCGGGAAGAGCCAGGCGTCGGGGCGGCTCGCATAGCTGGAGTAACCGCGTTGGTCGAGGAGCTGGCGGACGAGGCCGTCGAGGACGGGCGGCAGGCTGAGCATGTCGTCGCCGAATTGGACGTGGACGGCGTTCGGGGTGATCTCGACCTGGGCCGGGGTCATGCGGACCACGCGTGCGACGAACTGGCCGTAGAGAAGGACGAACAGCCCGATGACTCGTTCCCGTAGCGGGAGGTCATCGTCGTGAAGAAGGCGATGGACGAGCTCCCAGCGGTCGTCCTCGTCCATTGCCGCGGCGGGCTCGGACCGGAACTGGGTGGGGACGCGGAGATCAGCGGTGAGCCGTCGATCGCGGGCCCAGGAGATGAAGACGGGAATGTAGCGGTAGCGAGCGATGGCTGATCCTTCAGCCTCCGTCAGCCAGAGGTCCAGGTCTGCCTGCCGCATGGTGATGAGATTCTTGTCCCGCTGGTCGATCCATTGCAGCAGGTCAGCTGCGTACTTGATCTTGTAGCGGGCGGTGTTCGACGCCGCAGCGGCGGGGTTGCTCCGGCCGCGGAGTCGGCGGAGGACGCTCCAGGTCGCGTAGAGCCGCAGCACGCGGGTCTGTGGGGGTGGCCGTCCTTCGATGAACGTGTCGAGCCAGGGTCCGAGACGTTCGAGGTGAACGTTCTGAGAAGGCAGGGCTCCGACGGCGATGAGGAAGTCCCGCAGATAGTCGATGGCCCGTGTCCGGGGAAGATCGTCCAGCCCCGTGTGGCTGACGGGTATCTGTCCAAGTGCCATGCGGTGAAGGATCTTTGGACCCTCGCTGTGCTGGAACCAGAAGAGCGTCGACTTGGGCCGGTCGACGGCTATGAGCGCGTCGAGCACCGGCTTGAGCTGGGGTTGGAGCGTCCCGTGCTCGTCAGAGAGCAAGGCGGCGGCGCGTTCGGTGAGGACGCAACTCGCGCAGCGGCTGCCGTAGTGGTTGGCCTCGCTGCCGCACTGACGGCAGCTGAAGACGGACTTCTCGCCCGCGCAGACGCTGCAGATCTGCTGGCCTGAGCCGTTGTGGAAGGCGAGGACCTTGGTTTGGGAGCAGGCCGGACAGAGCGCCGGGTTCTGGGCCAGCGCCAGGAAGCAGGCGCCGCAGATGGGCTGACCGGCGAGGCGGGTGCGAACATTTTTGGCATTCCCGCAGCGATGGCATTCCTTGGTGTAAAGGCTGGCCGCGCAGGTGTTGCAGACAGGACCGTCATCTGTCAGGCCGGCCGTGTGGCTGACACGACCGCAGCGACAGCACGTGATTCGGCGGGCGATGTGGTGGCGGTAGCACCGCAGGCAGAGCGGGCCGCCGTCCTCGTCTCGGGCGGTGACCGGCCGGAGGTTGCCGCAGCGGGCGCAAGGCTGGGCATCCCGGTAGGAGCCGCAGGTATCGCAGTTGCGGGTGCCGTCCGGCAACAGCCGGGGCAACCCTCGTTTCTGCGATGCGCGGCCGCAGGTCGCGCATCGCGGCAGGGCAACTTCGGCACCGGCCTCTTTCAGGTGTCGCAGCAGCCGCTGAACGGGCAGCGGCAGTCGGCTGTCCGCGGACGTCGACCAGTCGGGAGCCGCCTCCAGGCTTCGCAGCAGTCGTGTTCGCCAGCCGTCGTGATTGGCCGTGGCGATGATTGCGGCCTCAGCGGCAGCCCGATTGAGCTGCGAGGCGACGGTCTGGACGTGGTCGATCAGCGTGTCCAGCGTCTGTTGTGGGGTGAGCTTGCTGCGGTTGCTGAACTTGCCCACAGATCAGGCGTCCTCGCTGGTTCCCGGCCGCCGGATCCGGGCACGGATCGGCCGTAGGTCGCCGATGCCCGTTTCCGGGGTGTCGTCGCCGACGGCCTTGCGGACCTGCTTCGGCTCGGCAACGACTTCGATCAGGTTCTGCGGGCCGCAATCGAGGATGTCGCAGAGGGCCGCGAAGACATCCATGTTGAGCCGCTGCGGCGGCTGCGTGACCAGTCGATAGACCTGTTCGCGCGACAAGTGGACGCCACGTTCAGCGAGGTGCGGAACGAGATCACTGGTCTGGAAAAGCCCGCGGGCGGCCATTACCTGCCGCAGGTGCCAGCGAGTACCCATCTTCTTGTTCATCGTGAACCGCCTCCGGCAGGGGTGTAGACGCGATCGAGTGCCGTGGCGAGCACCCGGTTCTTGAAGTCGTTGCTGACGTGCGTGTAGATCGCCGTCGTCGACGAGTAGAAGTGTCCGACCTGCTCCTGGATGAACTTCTCTGGGTAACCGAACTCCGCCAGGTGGGAAACGTAGCTGTGCCGTAGGCAGTGGGGGACAAGAGCCTTGTCCAGCTCAAGCTCGTCGCGTATTTCGGCGAAGCGGTCGTCGATGTAGCGGGTCGAGACCCGAGAGCGTCGCTCGGTCACCCAAAGAGCCGGATGGGCGCCGGCGTTGTAGCGGGGACGGGCCACCCCGACCCACTGCTTCATGCCGTCGACGATCCAGTCGAACTCGGGGACCGTCAGGACCAGGCGCCTCCGCGGCGGGCTTCCCTTGGTTGCCTTTCCGTAGCGAACGTGCAGAGCTCCGTAGCGGCCCCAGTGGCCCACTGCCGGGTTGTGCCGCAGGTCCACGAGGTCGAGCCGGGCCAACTCGCGGCGGCGCAGGCCGTAGGCGTAGATGGTCTTGAACATCTGGGAGTCGCGCAGGGCCGCCAGGGCGCCCTTGCGGCCCGCGTCGACGATCCGCTGAACACGGGCATCTGCGTGATCGAAGAAGGCTTCAATCTCGTCGTGCGTCATCGCCCGCCGCTCGGGTCTGCCCTCGTACTCGGACAGATGAACCGCGGTGTTCCACTCGTGGCAGATCTGCACCGGCGCTGTACCGAACCGGTTGAAGCACTGCTCGGGCCAGTCGTAGCGCTCGTCGGTGATGTAGTCGCAGAACAGGCCGATGTCCGTCTGGTATCCCCGCAGAGTCGAGTGTGCCCGCTCAAGGTCCATGAGCGATGAGGTGAAACCCTCCAGGTCAGCCGGGGTCCAGTTCCACGGGTACTCGTTGCAGAACCGCTGAAAACGACGGATCAAGTTCAGCCTGTCTTTGACCGTCGAGCCGCCCAGCAGTCGACTCTTCTGTTGCTTCTCCCACCCGCTCAACATCGCTTCGAACACGGCGGGTTGCTCGTCGAGGTGGATGACCCCATCAGCCAGGACCTGGTGGGCGGCCCCGGGTATGTTCAGCAGATGCACGGCCTCTCCAGGCTGTTGCAGTAGATGCATCATCGTTGCATCGCATTCTGGAGAGTTCAAAAGTCCCAGGTCAACGGGGCGCGGGTGCCTGGCGTCACGAGCCCGAGGGCCTGCAGGGCAGTGCACTATGTTGCATCAGATGCAATAAATCCGGGTCCGCGGCCGAGCCGCTGCTGTGGGTCGCCGACATCGTGGCCGGCGCGGTGCGCGCGGAGAAGCTGGGCGAGCCGAGATACCGGGAGATCCTCCGGGAGCGCGTCATCGACTTCCCCGTCGAGGTGCGCTGAACGGACCCCAGACATGCGCCAGGCCAGGCTCCCGGTCATGCCCCAGGTCACCTGGCCCCACGTCTTCCAGGGGTCCACGACCCCTGACGTCCCTACCAGGCTACCGCGCCCGGCTCCACCACCGGAAGCGCAACGCATCCCGCCTCACCCGTCCGGGGTCGTGGGACAAGCTGCACAGCGCTGACCTGCGCAAAGGCGCATCCGTGGAACCCGTGAGACTGCCCCACGCCCGCGGCGGGAGTGGATGCCGGGATGGTCCGACCGGTTGCAGCCGACGCTGGACTGGCGCCAGCGGACATGCGCCGCAGGTCGGAAGGTCTCTCAGCCCCGTTCTTTGCGTTAGTGCCTGTTTCTGAACCCCGCAGCAGCAGGTCAGAGGCTACGAGTCCGGAATGGGAGCTTTCCGCAAGCGTTCGGGGAGCGGTCACTGTGACCGCTCCCCGAACGGAAGCTCTGAGACTGATGTGACGGAAGAGCGAGGGGCAACGACGCTGACCACCAACGCCACCGGGAGCCCGCCGAGGATCGTCAGAACCTTGATCATCCTCAAGACCTCCATGGAGGTCTTGGCCCAGGGCCCTACCTGATTTCAGGGTACCGAGCGCTCGCGTCCGAGGGTTCAGAAACAGGCACTTAGGGCGCAGCTCTCGCGGGGCGCAGCGCTCTGGGCCCGGTGGGGGGTGGCGGCAGCGGGTCACAGGTCGGGCGGGGACGCCCCGGAGGGCCTGGCGGCCCTCCGGGGTGGTCTGGCGGGCGCCTTCGGCGCGTTCACCGCCAGACCTGTGACCCGCTGCCGCCACCCCCCACCGGGCCCCTCGATAAACATGCTCTGACCTGGGCTTTTGCATAGAAAAGTGAGCTGAAGTGCTGTAAAGTAATGCATGTCGGAAGGGGCGGCACACCCCGACCGGCAACCAACATCGAGGGAAGGAAATCCCATGACCCGTCAGTTGCTTCCGGCAGCTCTGGAGAACCGGCGCAGGGACATTCGCGTGGTGGACTCGCTTCCGGCGAAGGGGTTCCCGGGGTACGTGAACGGCGTTCAGCGCATGGGCACCGTCCACGACGTCTACGGGTGGACCAACGTTCACGCGCACATCAACATGTCGGCGGATGAGGCGTACGCCTTGACCGACAAGCGTTCGCCGCACGCCCTGTATGAGCTGATGCTGATGTCCGCCGGGGTCACGCCCCGGCCGGGGCTGCACGACCACTCGCCGGAGTTCGGCAGGGCGCTGGGAGTCATCGCGGCCCGTTTCGCGGAGCACTGCCGCGCCTACGAGCTGAGTCCGGTCGTCTCGTGGAGCTATGACCCGCACACCGTTGACCGCGAGTCCATCCAGGGCGAGAAGCGGTTCCACGCCCACCTTGTGGGACGCACCCAGGCGGAGCGCGCAGTTGTCGCGGCGCGGGCCGTGCGGGCGGGGCGACTCTCCGCCGTCCGGTCCCGACGGATCGTCGAGGAGGCATCCGTACTGGGCGCGCTGATCAGCGCGGACATCGTGGACGGCGACGCGCTGCGGGTGCTTGAGCCCGTACCGGCGCTCTCCACCGCCACGGCCACCGCGACGGCCCAGTTTCGGCTTCCGCAGGGATGGGAGAGCCTGACCAGCCCGGACCTGCCCGCCGACCTGTCGTACATCCACCGCAAGCTGCGGAGGATGTACGACGAGATCCTTCGTGTCTGCACCACCGGCACGGCGGGAGTGTGGCGGCGCCCCATGGTCAGGGAGTTCGACCCGCAGCAGATCGACGTGCCGCTGAGGGCGGCGACCCGGGCGGCGCTCGCCCACTACCTCCGGGGACTGCGCCCCGAGCTTCTGTCTCTGCCCGTCGAGCGGTCGCGGACCGCGTTCGTCTACCCGCTGGCCGATCTCGCCTACGCGGTGACGATCGCCGAGCAGGAGGGACAGGTGTTCCTGCACCTGCGTACCAACGTGTTCTCCGATCTCGGGGGCGCGGGCATCAGCATCATGGACGGAGTGATCGTGAAGACCAAGAAGGGGGTGGGCGACATGAGCCCCGCCGAGACCGCCGCGCGGGCCGCGTTCCAGGGCGACTTCCTGCGGATGCTGCACCGTCACCCGCAGGCGACGCGGGCGCTGTTCCCCCGCCTGTAGCACCACCGCAGGGCCGGACCCTGTCACCGGGTCCGGCCCCCGGCCGGATCACCGTCCCGCCCCGCATGATCATGCGGGGCGGGACGCGCGGCGAAAGGACAGCCGCAAGCGGCTGGCGTCCGCCCCTTCAAGCGCCCTTCGGGCGCGGGGCGGACCAGCGGAAACGCCGCCCCCTGAGTGGCCTTCGGCCACGGGCGGCTTTTCTCTGCCCTTCGGGCAGGCGCTGCGCGCCGGGCCCCTCAAGCACCCTTCGGGCGCGGGCCCGCCCCTGCGGGGCCAAGGAGCCGCCTTCGGCGGCGCAGGAACCACAACCTGCCTGGTCTCCCACGAAACGAAAAGCGGTCCTGAATGCTGTAAAGTTTTACCTGTCGACTCTCTATGAGGATGAGGCACACATGCGAAAGGTCGCTTTGTTCGGCGCGCCGGCCACGGGAAAGTCCACCCTGGCCCGGTGGCTCTCGACAGAACTGGACCAGCCCCACACCGACCTCGACGACCTTCTGTTCACCCCGGACGGGCCGCTGCCGCTGGAGGAATTCCGCCGGCAGGCAGGAGAGATCACCTGCACCGACGGATGGATCGTTGAGGGCAACTTCTCCAAGCTCGCCGACGTCGTCTGGCACCGGGCCGACACGTTGGTCTGGCTCGACTTCCCGCTGCCCCTGATCGTGTACCGAATCGTTCGCCGCAGTCTGCGCCAGCTCGCAGGCCGCGACGACAGTGCCCAAGCCAGGCGGCTGACCTGGAGCACGGCATTCTTCAGCCGCCGATCGCTGCTGCGTACCGCCATCCGCAAGTACCGGGCAAACCGGCCCCGCTATGCCCGGCAGGTATCCGAGACAGCCGACCTGGGCGTCGAGATCGTCAGGCTCCGCAGCCCGCGCGACGTCCAACGCTGGAAGCAGGAGACAGCAAAAGGGCCGATGGAGAGCCGCTTGCAAGAAGCGGCCCGGCACACCACCGGCCCCTAACCAACATCCACGCCGACGTTACCGCCGGCGGAGGAAGCACTACCAGCCTACAAGGCCCGTCCCTGACCGACAGCCGCCAAGGAAGCCTCTCGTGATCCCCCACAGCCGCCCCGTGATCAACGAAGCCGACCTCGCCCGGCAGGCCGGCGTCCCCATCGCCACCTGGCGCCGGCGAGATGCCCCCGCCTTCCGCCAGCGCGTGGCAAGCCTCTTCCCCAGCAGCCGCATCCTGATCTACGACCTCGCCCAGGCTCACGCCCACCTCAACGGCCAGCCCATCCCCGCGCTGCCCACTGGAGAACATCCCGACGACCTCCTCAACGACGAAGAGACAGCCACCCTGCTCGGCGTTGCGGCCAGCACAGTCCGCGCCTACGCGACCCAGGGCTACCTCTCAGCAGGCACGACCGTCTACAGCGTCCGCGTCTGGCCCCGCCGTGACATCGAGGAGCGCCGGAACAGCCCGCCCGGGCAGGGAAAGGGAGGCGGCCGGCCCCCAGGCAAGGGGAAAGGCCCCCGCAAAGCGCACGCCTACGAGGGCGATCCCCGCCTGCACACCGCTGCCGCAGCCCTCAGCACCGCCGAAGACACCCCCCGCCATCAACTCGCAGCAGCCCTCGCCCACCAGCACGGCGGGTCCACACGCACCTGGGAACGCCTCCTCGCCCAGGCAAGCCAGGAGACCGGACCGACTCCGGCCGTCCGCCGCCGCTCCGCGTCCAACTGATCACGACATTGGGGGCCTTTGAGAGGCCAGGCGGTCCCATCGGTTACGCCTGCTCCATGGCCTCCAGCTTGAGGTACAGGTCGCGGAAGGCCGCAGTTAAGCCAGCGATGTTGCGCCAGTACGTGTACGCGGAATGCTGCGATGTCCCGGGCGTGGGACGCACGGCAACATCGAGGTTCCGGTATGCGACTCGGAACAGGGCGCGGACACCCGCGCCGCCGTCGTCGTCCTGGCCGTAGTCGATCTCCAGCAGGCTCCGCAGGTGTTGCACGAGGGTGTCGGTCCCGTCATCGATGATGCTGCGGGCGGGCACCGCGATACGGCGAGCAAGCGCGTTGTCGATGGCCTGCTCGATCGCGTTGAGGTCCACCTCGTCTGTGGCGCCTCTGGCGTCCATCGCACCGCTCCCTCGTGTTCGCTCCGGCACCCTCCGTGAGGGCTGCTGCAAGGCTCGCGCGGGGAACAGCAGCAGCTCCACCCCCGCACCGGCATCGGGTTCCCATCGGATTCCGGCGATGTGGAGCTCCGGTTCCTCGCGCTTCCACCGGTTTCGCATCGGCATCACTGCCGGCCGCAACTTCCGGGAAGGTTTGAGGTGTTAGAGATCTACTGTCGGCGTTCGTGACGTGCCGACATCGACCGAGGGGCGCCGCCCATGACTACGTCTACGACGCTGTTCCGCCGACTCGTCGACGAGCGTGAGCTGAGGGATCCCCGCGCATTTCTGCCTCGGTTCGTCGAGCAGGCGAAACGGCTGGCAGAAGCCGACAGCGATCCGCGTCTCGCAACGCTGGAGCCAGCCCCCAGCACGATCGAGGCCTGGTACTACGGCCAGCGAATGCCCAACCGCGATGCCCGCCGCGTGCTCGTTGCCTGGTTCGGCTACAGCGTCGAACGGTTATGGGGTCCCTGTAGTAATCGCCGAAAAACCAACGGATATCCTTGACCAGGGATGATGAAGCCTGGGTCAGCGGTCAGCCGTCCTGGCCAGCATGTTCGATGGCGGCGCTCTCGCGGTGTTTGCGTAGTTCCCGGTAGAGCGTGGAGCGGCTGACGCCGAGGTCGGCGGCGACCTGTTCGGGGATCGCGCCGTCCTTGATCCGCTGGGCGGCTCCGGCTCTGGTGGTGGCGTTGAGCTTCGCCGGGCGGCCGGTCGGCAGTCCGCGGGCTTGTTTGGCGGCGCGGGCGCCTGAGGCGCGTTCCAACATGTAGATCCGCTCCATCTGCGCGAACATGGCCAGCAGTGCGATGGCCATGTCGGTACCGGGCCCGGATTCGCTGGTGTCCACGGCGAGCTTGTCGCCGAGGGTGCGCAGGAAGACGCCGCGCTTGGTGAGGTCGTGCACGAGGTTCAGGGTCTCGCGCATGTTGCGGCCGAGTCGGTCCAGGGTGAGTACGTTGATCCGGTCGCCGAGCCGGGCGAAGCCGAGTAGCGCGGTCAGGCCTTCGCGGTCCATGTTCGCGCCGGTGCGCTTGTCGACGTAGATGTGTTTCTCGGCGACTCCGGCGGCGTGCATCGCGTCGATCTGCCGGGCGAGGTCCTGAGCGGTCGTGCTTACACGGCAATACGCAAGATCCATCCCGCGACTGTCCCACAACTTGACGCCGTGACGCGGGTTTTGACCAAGCCTTATGACACCAGCTTCTGACACGGTGCGACCTGCGGGAACGTGATCACGCCTTGCCGGTCGGTCGCCTGTGTCACATCCATGCTTGTGACACAGGCGAAAACTCTCCGGTCGGCTACGCGCCGAGGCTGGGGAAGTCGCGGCTGGACCATTGCTACTGAGTGATGGAAATGGAGGGAACCCCGAGAAGTGCAGCGAGTTCGCGCTTTGTCTTCGCCACCAGACCGGTCTCCGTAATGAAGGCGCCTTCCGATTCGCCGAGATCGCGGATCGTGGCACTGGGAAGGTGTTGGTGAAGGTACTTGCTGCAGCCTGCGGTGGAACCTCCGATGAGAGAGATGGCCCAACCATCTCCTGTGCCGATCGACACGAGTCTTCTGATGCCAAGCATCAGATCGGTTCGACCTATCCCTCCACTTGCGAGGGAATCGCTGTGGATCATGAATGCCAGCGAGCCGTTGTGTCCACACACGGCAACGCAGGGCCCAAGGTCGGTGGTGTGGAGGACGGAGTTGCTCTGATTGGTGGACGCCCCGTTTCTATTACCTTGAAGAATATATGTCCCAGGCAGGGTTGCTTGCTCTGGCCCGTCGGTCGCGGCCGGGCTTGCCCCTGGATCGGGCAGGGCGGCGCGGTAGGGAATGCGCCGCTCTGTAGCGCCTGACAGGCTCAGTGGCAAGCCGCTGCCGTCGAGCAGCGCCGTCGAGGAAGCGGGGCTCATCAGGGTGAGCAGTTCCGGCTGGGAGGTGATGCGGCGGGTCGCCGGGTGCTTTGCGAAATCGACTTGCCAGACCCCCGTCTGGTCAGGGTGATCGGGGTCCCTGCCGTGCACCACCAGGATCACGTGATCGTGGTGGTTCTGCCGGGCCAGCCGCACCACCGCGAGCCGTTCCGGCTCCTGCATCAGTGTTTTCGCCAACTGGGCCGGATCGGGCCACAGCTCGGGCACTACCTGCAGGATGTCCATCAGCCCCAGCCAGTCCTTCTTGGCGATCACCTGATCGCCAGCCGCGTCCTCTGCCTCCGCGCTGCGATTGCCCGTCCGCCCGTACGCCGCCGCGAATCCCTCCGCGGCCAGCGGCACGCAGTCGTCGGCCAGATCGGCGCCACTGTCCAGCGCGGCCCGCCGCTGGTTCTCGCGCTTGGGCGCCCACTTCAGCAGCCGCTGCGCCGGCAGTGTCCGCATACCGGCATCGAAGCTCCAGGGCTGGGGGGTGGCGGTGCTGTGGGTGGGTGTCCGGGTGGTGTGAACCGACCCCCGCAGCGCGGTATCGGCCGGCAGCGCCCTGTCCGTGCGGTCTCCCGGGGCTGGAGCCGGGGGCAATGTGGTAGACGTGCCGGTAGTGGTCGTGGCTGTCCACACCGGAGCGGTGACGCGGCTGGTTGCGGGTAGCAGCGCGATGCGCGCCCTGGGAACGCCGAGCTCCGAGCCCTCGTCGAGGAACAGCGCCGACGGCGCGTTCACGGTGATCAGGTCCGTGCCGCCGAGACCCCGCGCGAGCTGCCCGCGCGCGCTGTCGGAGACCGCGTCGAAGTCGGTCAACAGCAGCACACGCGACGGCAGCTTGCCCCGGGCCGACCCGCCGGCCTCGGCCAGGTCCTTGCGCAGGCGCGCGCCGAAGGCCCCCGGCGTCTCCCAGTAGGTTAGGTCCTGCCACTCGTCGTAGACGGCGAACAAGCCGTCGGCGACGTAGCAGACCACGATCGCCACACCATCGGGGTCGAAGGGCAGCTCGCCCAGTTCCCGGCTATGCCAGGGCCGGGCCGCCGCGTGCAGGGCCCCGGCGGACGGTGCGGGGTGCGCCGAAGTCCCCGGCTGGTAGGCGTCGTTCGGCGTCCACGCCACGTACGAGGAACTAAGTACCGGCGCGGCAAGAGCGGACGAGCGGGATGCGAGGTCGCGCCGGTCGAAGTAGCACAGGCCCAGGGCACGCTTGCCGCTGATCGGGTACGGGCGCAGCCAGACCGGGGCCCGGGTGCCGGGCGCGGCAGAGCGTTCGACCAGCCAGTCGGCAGGACGGGAGGCGAACCGCGAACGGTAGGCGAATCGCACCCGGTCACCGGCAGGACCCTGGGGGTAGGACGACCTGAACTGCCCGCCCTCGCCATCTGCAGTGCTATGCACACCCAACCGCACCTTGTCCCCGGCCGCGCGGCCGACCGCATCCAGCGGCTTGACGCCTACCGTCATCTCACCGTGCGGAAACCAGACCAGGCGCCCGACCAGGTCGGCGAGCCGCGGGCGCACCGCACCCGTGCTGCACGTCAAGGCCACCACCGGGTCCTCCAGCGGCCGCTTCGAGGTATTCAGCTCCGGCAGCGCCCGCAGCCACGAGCCCAGCGCCTGATCCGTGACCGGCCGCGCCTCGCCGTCCACCATCAGGCACAGCTGGTTGTGCGGAGACGAATGCGCCATCAGCAGAAACGGTTCGAGGCCCGGCGGCCACGGCCACGTACGCCAGTCCGCAAGCAGCGGCCGACTCGGCGGAAGACCCTGAAGGTAGTAACCGGTGACATCGGCCACCGCCCCACCAGAGACCAACTGCGCCGCGATCGGATCCCCGGCCGCGACGCTCCCCGGAACGAACCCGGGCAGGGAAGCGTGCACGACGCCCCCTTCCACTGGCAAGGAACGGAGGGTGACATCCCTGCCGTCCAGCTCCGTCAAAACCGGAGCGTCCGTCAGCAGCACGACGGCCCCCTCGCAGGGCGAGATCGAGATTCGATAAGGCTTAACATCCGTCAAATATTACGATCTACGTGCCGATTGGGTTCAAGAACTCCCCGGTCACCCGGGTGACAGCGATCACAGCGTGCGGGCCCGATATCCACAGGTCGAGCGGTACTACCTCGCGCATCTCATAGACGAGGACCTCGCCCTGGCCCCCGCCACCCGGCCCGACGGTATCTGGGACCGCCCCTGGTGGTCTCCCGCCGACGGCGTTCCCCCGTGGTCAGGCTCTCAGTGATGAGATTGCTGAGTCCGATCGGATAGAAACAGATAGACGGTCTCCGGGGTGGACCGGCCCTATGCGCGTTCCGGCCGCCGTGACCGCAGCGGCCGGTAGCCGGCTGGGTCGAGCTTGGCGAGTTCGGTGTCGACCTCGACGTTGATCGTGCCGTGGTAGTTGACGTTCTCGCTGTGCGCAGGGGAGATGTGCGCCAGCAGCTCGTCATCCACCGCACGGCCCTCGGCCCGCATCTGCGCGACGGCCAAGCCGTAGTACTCGCTCGTCCAGGTCACGACCGAGTTGGTCAGCACGGTCAGGCACCACGCCTGTTCGGTCTGTCCGGCCAGGAACCGTTCGCGGATCTTGCCCTGGTGGGCGTAGTGGAGGTCCCGGCGCAGGGAGTGCAGGGACTCGCCCTTGTTGAGTTGCCGGGCGATCTTGCGACGGTAGGTTTCGTCCGCCAGGTAGCGGGCGGCGTAGATCGTGCGCCGAAGCGCCCCGTACTCCTTGAGGGCGGCGGCCAGGGTGTTCTGCCGGGAGGAAGCAGAGAGTTTGCCGACGATCAGGGAGGCGGTGGCGTGCCCGAACTTGATCGAGGCGGCCAGCCGCAGCAGATCGTCCCAGTTCTCTTCGATCAACCCCATGTTGATCTTCTGGGTAAGCAATGGTCCGGCGACCGGCCAGATCTTGCTGACGTCGCGCTGCGGGTCCATTCGGTACAGGGTGATCTTCCCCAGGTCCCGGATCCGTGGCGAGAGCTGCATCCCCACCAAGCCGAACAGGGCGAAGTTGACCAGGGTCACGCCGTGCGTGTCGGTGGCGTGCTCGGTGATCGGCAAGTCGGTCTTGTTGCCCATGATCTCGTCCAGCACGTACTGGGCCTCGCGCCGAGTGACCACGATGACCTTTGTACCGAACGTCGAGTGCTGGTCCGAAACGTGCGTGTAGGTGGACAGGCCCTGCCCGGCGAAGTACTTCTTCATCGTCCGCGCCGTGGTCGACTTGCCCTGCACCGGGAACCGCTGCCCGTCGGATGACGACAGCGTGCCGCCGCCGAAGACCTGGGTCAGCGGAAGACGGTGGTGGTAGTTCACGATCGCCGCGTTCGCCGCGGCCAGGGTCTCCTCGCGGATGTACCACTCCTGGGTCCAGGCCAGGATGTCGTAGGAGATCCCGCATGCCTCCGCCATCCGCACCAGCCCCAGATTCGTGGCGTTGGCGATGAGCACCGCCAACAGGTTGCGCTTGAGCTCCGGGGTACGCGACTGCTTCCCGCCGGCGTGGGTGATGCAGTCCAGGAACCCGGTGCGGCGGTCCAGCTCCACCAACAGCGAGGCGATCGGGGCCAGCGGCAGCAGCTCAGAGAGCTCGTCGCGCAACGAGGCGGCCTCGGCCGGAACGTCCTCGGCCGACAGTGGCGGGATGACCAGCTCTCCCTTATCCGACAGCCGCACCTCCCCCACCCCAGCCTCCCCGTTGCCCAGGACCTTCTCCAGGTCCCCCATCGCCGACTCCAACTCCTCCTTGCACCCCTCCAACGCGGCCCTGGCCGACACGGGTTTGCCGACCAGCTCACAGAACTGGTCCCGCTGTCCGCTCCACCGCTCGGGCGTGAACAGGTACGAGGCCGGGTCGGCGTACCGTCGCGACGAGGGCACGTACACATCGCCCGACCGCAGCCCGTCGCGCAGACCGAGCAGCACCGTCAGCTCCCAAAAGTGCCGGTACGCCGTGGCGTCCTTGGCCCTGACTGCCTGCTCCAGATAACCCGCCCAGCGCACCGGCACGAAGTCCGCAGGAGCGCCGTCGGGGACCTTTCGCGCGCCGGTCGCGTTCAGCTCCTTCAGGATCTTCACAGCCTCCATCAGCGACTCCGCGCCAGCGCCGCCCTGGAAGGAGATGGCCCGCAGCACGTCCGGGGTGAACTGCCGCAGGTAGGCGTAGGAATCATCCAGCATCGCCAGGTGCCCGTGGTCACGCGGCAACCGGGGGGTGGCCTCGGTGGCCGCGGCCCGCAGCCGCTCCATACCGATGGTGTTCCGCAGCCGTCCCCCGACCTGCTCGTCCTCGATGGCCGGGTCCAGCAGCACCGGCAGGATCTCGTCCAGCAGCGCCTGGCGCCCCTCCCCCGCCGCAGCCCGTGCCGCCAGCGCGGCGCGCATCTTGGTCCGGGCCCGGCTCTCCCGCGCCGAGACCGCCTGGTCGAACAGACCGATGACCTCGTCCAGCACGTCGGCGGCCGACTGCGCGAGGACCGTCAACAGGATCGGGTGGCGGCGCTGGGGCTCGCGCCGGTGCACGACTTCGACCCGGACATCGTGGGCCGCTTCCGCGTCCAGCCACACGGCCGCAAACGACCCATCAGCTGGGGCGAGTTCTGCTACGGACCGACCCCCGCCTCGTACGCCAAGCTGTACGAACTACGCCGCACCCAGACGCCGATCACACACCCGATCGCGCTGTACGGCACAGTCCAGCGTATCGCGCACGAGAGCAAGAGCGGCCGCCCGTACGCCGTGCTCGCCACCGACATTCCCGCGGGCACCGAACGCTTCGAGGTTCTGCTGCGCTCCGCCTTCGACACCCTCATCAACCCGCTCGAGTTTGGCACGCACGTCCTGGCCGTCGGCGACTGGGACATCTTCGCCAAGAGCCGAACCCCGCAGCTGCGCCTGTTCGCCACGGACCACTGGCAAGTCGCGTACTGGAGAGCCGACGAGCAGACCGGAAAGATCACCGAACCATCCTGCCCGCCGCCCGTCACAGCCCGACAGCGGGTCATCCTGCAGACCGAGGAACGCAAGCGCCGAACGAAGGCCACGCAGTCCGGCAAGCCGCCCATCGTGTCCTGGACGCCCCCTCCTGCAGTCGCGCCACCGCAGATGCCGTCGACAACACCGCCCAGCACAACGGCCAGCAACAGCTCCGAACCACCGGCCACGGAGCCCACCACACCCCAGCAGCCCTTGCCCACCGAGCCGGAGAGGATTGAGGCCTCCACCACTGTGCCGGCACCGGCGGTTCCACCACGGCCGTCGCGTCCTCCACGGCCACAGACCCCGCTGCCTCCCGTGCACCCGCGACGCCGCCGAGGCCTGGGCCGCTGGTTCGGACGACGGCGGTAGCAGACGCGGGCCATCAAGCCTGCTTGTGGCCGGTGTTCGGAGTCGTCACCGGTCAGGTCTGCCAGCCTCCGGCCAGACACCGGACCTGGCGGAGCGCACCCGTCAGCCGATGACGGAGCTCGCCGCCTCGCTGGGCTGCGAGTACGAGGACTGCTGCGACGACGACACCTCCGAGGACGACGTCCCGTACTACGCCTGGTGGGTCCGCGTGCCGGCCGCCGAGCACGCCCGCCGCGGCGAGAACGGCCTCCCGGTCGCTGTGGACCGGCTGCACCGCTACCTGGCCGGGCAACTGCCCGACCTCCTGTACTGGGAGATCGTCCCCGACCAAGAACGGACCGTCGACCACGCGGTCAGCAGCGCCCTGCACGACGCCTACGACGATCTGATCGCCCCGTTCGAGCGCGCCCTGATGCCGCTGCGCCGGGACGGGGCCGATGAACTCGATCCGCGGGCGAGGGTCTGGAAGTGGGAGGAGAACCTCCTGGTCGGCACGTTCGACCTGTGGCTGTGCAACGACCCGGACCACCCGCACACCTGGATCGTCGTCACCGTCGGCCTGTGGACCGAACCGCAGCTCTTCGACGAAGCGCCCGCAGCCCGCCTCGGCCACTTCGACTTCACTCCGCACCACCCGCTGCTCTTTCTGCCCCGCCCGCCGGCCCCGGCGACCTTCACCGCCCGCGCGGAGTCCGGCTCGTTCCCCGGCAAGAGCACCTCTAGGACGAAGGCTGCCGACGCCATCGGGACAGCTCACCAGTGGACGGCCAACGACCCCGTCGTCCTGGCCGAGCGGGTCGCCCACGACATCAAGCTGCTGTGGCCGCAGCTGACGGGCCCGGAAAGGAGCTGACGATGGCCTCAGGTGATTCAGCATTCCCTGTTCCTGCGGCCGTGGGCCGCAGGGCGAGAAGGGGTGGCCCGCGGGTTGTTACGCGTCAGCTGTTGTTCTGTCGTGTCGGCGGCGGATGCGGTTGGTGATGATCAGGAGGGCGGTGCCCAGCAGGAGGGTTCCTGCGACCAGCCCCTTGAGTGCGTTACCGCTGGATGCTTCGGCGTCTACGGCGGCTGCCGGGGCCATGCCGTGGGTGTGCGGGAATTTGATCTTGGCGTGGAACTTCTTGACGAGCAGTCCGCTTCTGAGTTCTAGGGTGGCGCGCCAGGGGCCGTCGGCGACTTCGTCGGTTACGGGAATGATCACCGGCTCGGACTGGTGGGGTGCCAGGCTCGTGCCCAGCTGTACCTGGTAGGGGCCGGCGCTCAGGCTTCCGGACACGGAGGCGAGCTTCAGGGTGCCGGACAGGTCCAGGGCGCGGCCCCCGGTGTTGATGATCTGGGCGCGCACGATCGCGCGCCCGCCCGGGCCGCGTTGAGCTGTCATCGTGCGGGCGGTGAAGTTCGGGGCCGGGGGGTTGTGGCCGCCGACGGAGAGGTACATCCGGATGCCGGTGCGGCTCACCAGGGCGACACCATCACCTCGATTGCCCCTGACTTGTGCCCAGATCACGGCATAGCGCTCACCCGGCGCGGCGTTTCTGGGCACCGTGATTGTCACGGTGTCACGGAGGGTGTCGTGGGCGGGAACCTGGAGCGCTCTGTGTTTCAGCTTTGTCCAGGACGAAAGTTCGTTCCGCTTCCTGCCGGCTTGAATGCGGTCTTCTGCCGGTAGCAGGCGGGAGGTGACTTTCACCTGCACCTGTGACCCCCGATTTGAGGATCAAGATGCGCAGAAGTATCGCGGCCGCTTCGCTCGTTGTCGGCCTGGTGCTCCCAGGCGCTCTGGGGCAGCCGGGCCGCTCCCAAGCTCGCGCTGCCGCCTGGGGACCGGCCCCTTTCTTCCGGACTGACGCTGGAAGAACTGGAAGAAATGGGGTGTCGGTGTGGACGGGGAGGTTGGTGAGGCTGTCGTCGTTGCGGGAAGCGTGTTACAGCAGCCCTCCGAGCGGTAGGGCCCGCTCGGCGAGCTGTCCGTGCAGCATTCCTTGGGTGGTGTCGGCTTCGGTGAGCCAGTCGGCGGTGACCAGCAGCCCGGCGTGCTCGGTGACTTTTTCGGGTGGCAGGGCGCAGAGCGCGGCGATCTTGTCCAGGTGGAGTCCGCCGTCCTCGGCGTGTCCGAGGCGGCCGTCGGGGCGGGTGTGGGCGGCGGTGTACAGGGCGAGGAGCCGGGTGGTGGCGCCCAGTTTCTTCTTGCGGATCTTCCGGTCGCCCACGACCTTTTGGGCCCAGCCGGAGATTCTGGAGCGGGTGGTCTTGCCGAAGGTGAACGGGCGGGGGCGCTCGGGCAGCAGTGTGGGGACGGTGAACGCGGTGGGGTCCTCGGGGCGCGAGGCGAGGGTTTCGGTGACGGTGCCGGGCAGGCGTAGCCAGTCGGCTGCGATCAGCCGTTCCAGTACCTGCTCGGCGTCGCCGGGCAGCCAGCCGGTGAGGTCTTGTCCGGTGATGTTTCCGGTGCCGGCGCGCGCGGCCCGCAGGGTGAGCAGGAGCACCGCGAGGCGTACTTCGGCGTCGGGATGGGGTGCGTTGGCCTGGACGTAGTCCAGCACGGTGCGGGCGTGCGCGGCCTGGCTGCGGGTCAGCAGCCGTTCCACCACCGGCTCGTCCCTGCTCACCGTGTCGCCGACTGGCCGGCCGACACGGTTGCCGTGCATGTCGCGGGTGGTCTGCGCGGCACTCTCGGCGCGTTTCGCCTCGTGGCGCAGGGATCCGTCGTCGGTGACGTTGGCCCACAAGGCGAACGCGCGGGCCTTGCGCTCATGGAGGCGGGCGAGGAGAGCAAGGTCGGGTTCAGCACGTCGTTGATAGACGCGGAACGCGTCGCCGAGCTCGATGAGTTCCACGCGTAGCACGTCGGGCTGAAGGTCGTGCGGCACGGGCCGCTGCGCGATTTTCCCCCACCGCTTCGCCCGCTCAGGCGTTGTTGCCGATGAGGCGGCGCGGGCGCGGGGCACCGGAGCCGGCCCGGCGGCCGTGCAAGAAGAAGCGTCGGCCACGGGGGAGGGGCCGTGGTCGGAGAACACCGCCGCCCCACCCCCGGCGGTGCTGCCTGCGGGCTTGCGCTCCGCCCCTGGCTTCTGCGCCGTTTCCTTGCCCGCCTCGGTCGGGGCCGGGGTGGGGCGGGGCGGTGGTGGGGCGGTGTCCAGGACACGGCAATCGGGGGTGGCGGCCGCGCAGCGCGCGCACGTCTCCGCGATCCGCCACAGCCGCCCGGCCCGGTCCGCGTATACCGCCAGGACCACTGGGCCCCCGCACCGCACCGCTCCCGCCATCGGCCGTGCATCGGTCTGCCTTTTGGGGAGGGTGTCGGGGTCGGGGGTGTGCCACGCGCAGTCGGCGGCGCGGCAGCCGCACCGCGCCCCGGGGCGCGGCCCGCCGCCCGCGCGGATGTGGGCCAGGTGCGTGTTGACGTGTGCGACCGCTGCCTTGCGTCCCGCAGTGGCGTTGGGCAAGCGCTGGTCGGCGCAGGCCGGGCGGGAGCAGGAGAGCCGGACCGTGCCGGCGGAGGGACGGTCGTAGGGGTCCAGGCGCATTGTCCATACCCGCCCCACGACGTGCTCCTCCTGCGTACCGGCCTCCACTGCCATGTGCGTACTCCCAGCGTTGCTTGATCCGTTTGCCCGGACGGTCCCCATCATCGGGGATACCAGCCGATCAGCCCCCGAAGCCCTGGCGGGGGAACCCTGGTCGTCTGATGATCAGGGGTGGCAGGCTTGCCTCCGTTCGGAAAGGGAGCTCCGCGTGACTGACCATCTGGATATGGAGCGCGTCGACTGCGCTGACTGCTTCGCTCTGCCGGGCCCGGACAATACCCGCGTCTTGTCCGCCAGGGCCGGCGGAATGCTCGGCGAGGTCTGGCACATGCCTGATTGCCCGCAGTTCACGATCATGCGGATCATGGGTGAGGAAGGGTGTAAGCGGGTTCTGGAGGAGGATGTGTGGGCCACGGGTGTGTTCCATGCCGCGCGCGAGCGGTTGCAGCAGGCCTTTGCCGCGTTGCCTGCGGACACTGCGGTCCAGCCGTTCGTCGGCGCGCTGACCGAGCTGGTTCAGGCGCAGGCCGACACCACCGGTTTTGTCATGCTGCACCGGTGGGCGGAGATCCTGGACCGGCATTTCCCGCCGCCGTTTCCCGAGTCTGACCGCACCACCGGGTAGCGGCCCGGCGCAGTACTGATGCGAAGTTGGGGGCGGTGTCATAGGGGTGTGTCAGTGTTGACGTCATGCGTAATGACCTTCCTTTGACGGTGATCGGGAATCTCGTGGATGACCCGGAGTTGCGGTTCACTTCTGCCGGGGTGGCGGTTGCCCGGTTCACGGTGGCGTCGACGCCCCGGACGTTTGACCGGGATACGAACACCTGGCGGGACGGGGAGTCGACGTTCCTGGACTGCAGTTGCTGGCGGCAGCTGGCGGAGAACGTGGCTGGGTCGTTGTCGAAGGGATCCCGGGTTGTGGTGGCGGGCCGGCTGCGTACCGACCGATGGGAGACCCCGGAAGGAGAGAAGCGTTCACGGATGGTGCTGGATGCCGACGATGTGGGGGCTTCCATGACCTTCGCGACGGTCACGATCACCCGTACTGCCCGTCCTGTCCCGCCGCGTGAGACCGCGCCGGACGATCCGTGGGCCACGGCCAGTCCGGTCCGGCCCTCTGAGCCCGCCGGCGGCGCAGACGTCCCGGCCGGGGAGCCCCCGTTCTGATGCCGGCCTCGCCCACTTCCGCCAGTAGCGCCCCGGACGGCACAGCAGGCCTGGAAGCTGCCGCAGCAGCCGTCATCGCGGCACAGCAGGCTCTGCACACAGCCCGCCGCGATCTGACAGCAGCGATCTGGGCGGCCCGCCGAGCCGGAGAGCCCGTTCGTCACATTGCCGAGCGCACTGACCTGGACACCATGACAATACGGAACATCCTGGCCGTGCCTCCGGCGAAAGCGCAGGACGGCCGTCCTGACCGCCCCCGGTAGACGGGCACCTGTGACACGGGCTGTGAGACCGAGCACGTCCTCGTCCCCACGCTGCATCGCCGCCACCCGACGGCGGGCCTGTTCCAACGCTCGCCACCGCCGTGACCTACCTACCCGAACAGAACATTGCTGTCGCCGACTTCGTCGGCGACAGCAGCACCCCACACTCCCGGCAATACCTTCGAACCACCCCACCAAAAGCCATAACCCCGCAGCAGCCCGACCGCCGGACTCCGCGACCGGGGCAGGTGCGGGGGTGGCCTGTGCGTCCTCGAGGAAGGACACACGGGACCGGTACGGGTTGGTCTCGTGCCGCCTCAAGGAGACGGGGACTCGTCCCCAGTAGCCAGGGACCCTGAACCGCCCCGGGTTCGGTAGAGATCTCAGATTGTGGTTGTGGCCTGGGGTTTTGTGAGTTCCGTGTAGTAGTTGGTCTCGTACTCGGCGGGTG
>NZ_JBITCU010000038.1:0-56648 GCF_044453545.1 Streptomyces sp. NPDC051664
CGGCCGCGTCGCCGTGGGCCGCCGCCGCGGGGGGGGGGGGGGGGGGGGGGCCGGGGGGGGCGGGGGGGGGGGGGGGGGGGGGGGGGGGGGGGGGGGGGGGCCGGCCCCCCCCCCCCCCCCCCCCCCGCCCCGTCCCACCCGCGTCACGGCCCACCGACCCGCGTACCTCCCGGATCCGTCCTGAGAACCAGCCGGTCGTCCCTCGTCCGGGGGCTGCCGATCACGACCCGGGACTGCGCGCTGGGCGCCGGTTCCGTCCTGGCCCGGTCCGCCAACGACATCGTCTCGCCCTGGGCGCGGCTGAGCAGAATGACCCCGCGTACCGCTGCGGCGGAACCCAGCAGGGCCGGGATCAGGGCGATCGTCCCGCCCTGGAGGCGTTCGCCGAGCAGGGCCAGGCCGATGACCGCGGCGGCGATCGGGTTGGCGAGCGTGACCACGGCGAGCGGCGCGCCGAGACCGCCCTGGTACGCGGTCTGGGCGAGGAGCAGGCCGCCCATCGCGAAGGCCGAGACGAGCAGCGCCACCGTCACCAGGCGCCAGCTGAACAGCGGGCCCGTGTGGTCCGTGACCGCCACCGTCAGGGTCTGGGTGAGCGCCGAGGCCACGCCGGACGTGATGCCGGACGCCGCCGCGTGCCGCAGCCCGGGGCGGGTCCCGGGGCGGCTGAGTCCGGCGACGACCGCCATGGTCGCCGCACCGACCGCCAGCGCCTCGCCCAGGCTCAGCGTCTCGTGCGGGGCCGTGCCGCCCGCGGTCAGGAGCAGTGCGCCCAGGCCGAGCAGTGTGAGTATCGTGCCGTGCCATTCGGTGCCGGTGACCCGGCGTCCGGCGGCGCGTGCACCGAGCGGAACGGCGGCGACCAGGGTGAGCGCGCCGAGCGGCTGGACGAGGGTGAGCGGTCCGTACTTCAGCGCCGCGACATGCAGCAGCGCTCCACCGGCGTTCAGTGCCACCGCCGACCACCAGGCCGCGCGCCCGAGCATCCGGAACACTCCGGTGCCCGGCTCACTGCGCCCCGCGAGCCGGGCCTGCGCCACGGCGGCCGAGGCATACGCGACTGCGGAGACCAGGGACAGCGCGACGGCTGTCAGCGTGGCGTTCATGGCCGGCCTCCGGACGACGAGGCGTACACCTCGGAGACGGCCGGATCGGGGATACGGGACATCGGCAGCCCGGTCCGGGCGACGGTGGGCTCGGCCGCACCGGCGGACGGCCACGGAGTATGCACGCGGACCGGCACGGTCCGCTCCAGCCGCAGCGCCGTGAACGCGACGGCGAGCAGCGCGCTGACCACGATCGAGTCGAGCCAGTAGTGATTGGCGGTGCCGACTATCACCAGCAGCGTCACCAGCGGGTGCAGCAGCCACAGCCACCGCCACCGCGAACGCGTGGCGACGATCAGCCCGACCGCGACCATCAGCGCCCAGCCGAAGTGCAGCGAGGGCATCGCGGCGAACTGGTTCGCCATCGAGTCGGTGGCCGGGGTGTCTCCGTACACCGTCGGCCCGTACACCTGGCCCGTGTCGACGAGGCCGGCGGCGGGCAGCATCCGCGGCGGGGCGAGCGGGAACAGCAGGTGCAGGGCGAGCGCGGCCCCGGTGAGCACTGCGAGGATCCGGCGCGACCAGACGTAGTGGAGGGGCCGCCGCCAGTAGAGCCAGGCCAGGAAGAAAAGCGTGGCCGGGAAGTGCACGGTCGCGTAGTAGGTGTTCGCGAGGTGGATCAGCGTCTCGCTGTGCAGCAGCGCGCCCTGTACGGCACCCTCGCCCGGCAGGTGCACCGCCCGTTCGAGGTCCCAGACATGTCCGGCGTTGCGGTACGCCTCTTCGACGTGGCCGTTCGCGGCCTGGCGGCCGAACTTGTAGATCGCGAAGAGTCCTACGACAAGAAGGAGCTCGCGGACGAGGGGCGGTCGGGCAGAAGTGTCCGGCTCCCGATCTGCGGGCTCGCTGCGGGCGTACATCACCCGGTGCCCCTTTGCTGACGAAGCGGTGTTGACGAAGCGGTGTTACAGCGGCATGGTCCAGTCCATGCCGTATCGATACGCCAGTGTACCGATACGCGAACGTATCGGAACACCGGCGTTTCGGTACACTGGCGTATCGATGGACCTCGTCGCACAGTCGCAGAGAGGGAACAGCGCATGTCGTCGCACGATTCCGTGCAGGAACCGGCTCACACGCCACGCCGCTCGAAGATCACGCCGGAGCGGGCGCAAGAGCTGTACACGGCCGTGCTCGACCTGCTCCGGGAGAGCGGCTACGAGTCCCTCACCATGGAAGGGGTCGCGTCCCGCACCCGGTGCGGGAAGTCCACTCTCTACCGGCAGTGGGGCTCCAAGCCGGAGCTGGTCGTCGCGGCACTGCACAGCACCCGGCAGATGCTGCTGTCGCACATCGACACGGGCACGCTCGCCGGTGATCTGCGCGAGGCGGCGCGGGTCATCGGCGCGCGCTCCGGGCGTGACACGCCGCTGATGCATGCGCTGAGTCATGCCGCACTGCAGAGCCCGGAGCTGCTCTGCGCACTGCGCGAAGCACTGGTCCTGCCCGAGTTGGCGGCGATCGACGCCATGGTCCGGCGCGGCAAGGAGCGCGGCGAGATCGCGGCGGACACCGCGGGCGCCGAGTTCGTCTCCGCGCAGCTGCTGGGCGTGATGCGCGCCAGACCGCTGCTGGAGGCGAAGATCGCGGATGAGGCATATCTCACCCGCTTCGTGGAGAGCGCTGTTTTTCCGTCACTAGGACTGGATCCGGCAACGACCGGGTCCTGATGAACGTGGGTCGTCGTCCGAGCGGATGACGAGGGCCCGCCTGCGCCGCACCGTGGGGACGGGGGCGGCGCACCGTCCGGTCGGCCGGTGACTTCTTCGGGAGTCACCGGCCGCCCGTGTTCCGCGTGTCCGTCTCCCTCGACAGCCGTCCGGTCCCGGCTACCAATCAAACAAACGATTGGTAGATTGCCCTTGGTTCGGCGATCGGCACGCACTTCGGCAACAGCGGGGGTGGACCATGGACATCGGCAATCCCATCGACTTCACGGGGCGAGCGGTCATCGTCACCGGCGGCACGAAGGGCATCGGCGCCGCAATCGCCGAGATGTTCCTCGCCGCGGGCGCAGAGGTCATGGTCTGCGGGCGCAACAAGCCGTCGGCACTGCCCGGGGCGGCTGGGCGGGCGGTTCACTTCCGATCGGTCGACGTCCGGGACCCGGCCGCGGCTGCCGGTCTCGTCGACGCCGCCGTGGAGCGGTTCGGACGGCTGGACGTGCTGGTCAACAATGCGGGCGGCTCCCCCGACGCCGATGCGGCGACCGTGTCGCCGCGGTTCGTCGAGAGGGTCGTCGCGCTCAATCTGCTGGCCCCGTTCTATGTGGCGCAGGCGGCGAACCGGATCATGCAGGGCCAGCAGGACGGCGGCTCGGTCGTCAACATCGGCAGCGTCTCCGCCCACAACCCTCAGCCGGGCACCGCCGCCTACACGGCGGCGAAGGCCGGGCTGCTGGCGCTGACCCGGGCGCTGGCCCTGGAGTGGGCACCGAAGGTGCGCGTCAACCACATCACGACCGGGCTGATCCGCACCGAGAGCGCGGTGCCGGCGTACGGCGAGGACGGTGGTGCGGCGGTGGCGGGCGTCGTTCCGATGGGGCGGATGGCCGTGCCGGACGATGTCGCGCGCGCCTGCCTCTATCTGGCCGGCGGCCTCGCTCCGTACGTCAACGGCGCCGATCTGGCGGTGCACGGGGGTGGCGAGGTCCCGGCCAGGTTCCTCGTCGCGAAGGGCGGACGACGTCGAGACGCGCACCCCGAACCATTCTCGTCCTCTTGACGATATCAACCCATCCCCTTTATCGTCTTCATGACGAGAATCGAGGGGGATCCGACATGGCCGACATCACCAAGCGGTTCGGCTGGCGCCATCTGCGCTCCGCACCCACCGCCCACATCCGCCACCACAAGCGCGGCCGACTGACGCACGACGGGCCGGGGCTGAGCTTCTGGTACCGGTCACTGAGCGCCGCACTCTCCGAAGTTCCGGTCAACGACCGGGAGTTGGCGATGGCCTTCCACGCCCGTACGTCCGACTTCCAGGACGTCACCGTGCAGGCCACCGTGACGTACCGGATCAGCGACCCGGCCGAGGCCGCCGCCCGGCTCGACTTCTCCGTCGACCCTGACACCGGAGTCTGGCGCGGTGCGCCACTGGAGCAGATCGCCACGCTCCTCACCGAAACGGCCCAGCAGCACACCCTGGACGTGCTGGCACGCACCCCGCTGGCCGGGGCACTGGTCGACGGAGTCGCGTCGGTACGGAACCGGGTCGCCGAGGGGCTTGCCGCCGAGCCCCGGCTGCCCGCAACCGGCATCGACGTGGTCGCCGTACGGGTCGTCGCGATCCGCCCCGAGGCCGAGGTGGAGCGCGCCCTGCGCACGCCCGCCAGGGAGCAGATCCAGCAGGAGGCCGACCGGGCCACGTACGAGCGCCGGGCCGTGGCGGTCGAGCGCGAGCGGACCATCGCCGAGAACGAGCTCGCCAGCCAGATCGAACTCGCCCGCCGCGAGGAGCAGTTGGTCGAGCAGCGGGGCACCAACACCCGCCGCGAGGCCGAGGAGAACGCGGCGGCCGACGGGGTGCGCGCCGAGGCCGAAGCAGCGCGCAAGGTGCGCCTGGCCCGCGCCGAGGCGGCAGCCGCCCGCGAGGTCGGCGCCGCACGCGCCGAGTCGCAGGCGGCCTGGCTGCGGGTGCACGCGGAGGTGGACACCGGGACGCTGCACGCCCTCGCCGCCACTCGGTTCGCCGAGAACCTGCCGCGTATCGACAGCGTCACCCTCTCCCCCGACGTCCTCACCGGTCTGCTCACCCGGCTCGGCCGGCCCGAGCCGGAGACGCGCGCGTGAGCCTCGCCCCGCGCGCGGTGCTCGTGCACCGGACGACCGAGTACGAGGAACTGCTCGCCCGACACGGCACGCACGGCCAGGCGGAGTTCTTCCTGTCCTCCCGCGGCCGGTCCATCGACGAGGTGGCGCGGCGGCACGGGCGGACCCGGCAGGCGCTCGCCGATGTGGCGGCAGCCGTACCCCTGCAGTGGCGCCGGTCCCGGGTGGAACGCGCGGATCTCGACCGCTTCCTCTTCGGGCCCGAGGATGTGGTGGTCGTCGTCGGGCAGGACGGACTGGTCGCCAACGTCGCCAAATACCTGTCCGGCCAGCCCGTTGTGGGCATCGACACCGACCCCGGCCGCAACCCGGGCGTGCTCGTGCGCCACCGTCCCGGCGATGCGGCTGCCCTGTTCCGGGCGGCCGCATCCTCCGGCGGCACGACGGACGATCTCACCATGGTCGAGGCCGTCGCCGACGACACCCAGCGCCTCCTCGCACTCAATGAGATCTATCTGGGCCCGCCAGGTCACCAGACGGCCCGGTACCGGCTCGGCCCGGACGCCGACGGCTCCCCCGCCGAACCCCAGGCGTCCTCCGGCGTCCTGGTCGGCACCGGCACCGGCTCCACCGGCTGGTTGCGTTCGCTGTGGCGGGAGCGCGGGAGCGCCCTGGCGCTGCCCGGCCCGACCGATCCCCGGCTGGTCTGGTTCGTACGCGAGGCCTGGCCGTCGCCCACGACCGGCACCTCGCTGGTGGCGGGCGAACTCAGGCGTGATCAGCGGCTGCGTCTCACGGTCGAGTCCGACCGGGTGGTGGTCTTCGGTGACGGGATGGAGGGAGACGCACTGGAACTGACATGGGGTCAGACCGTGCGACTCGGCATCTCGGCGACTTCGCTTCGGCTGACCGCATGAGCAGCCATCGCGGGTCGGGCGGGCAGGCATGCCGGAGGCTGGCCGCATCTCGGTCAATGTCTCGATCGAGTGACTTCCCACCGCACGGGCGCAGACCGCGCGACCGCACACCGCTACTTCGACGACTTCGTCCTCCGCCGACTCCCCGCCGCGCTCGCCACGGCCCGTCAGGACACCGTCACGGCGGCCGTGACACCGCTGGCCGAGATGTTCGCCGACGCCGAGCGTCGGCGGGCGGCCCGAACTAGAACGAAGAGGAGCCGACAAGTAGGTACGAGTCGCACCAGTACGACGTGATCGGCCATCGATCCTGAGCCCCTGCCACAGATGCCGCCAGAACCGGCCGGGCTCTTACAGGAGCAGTTGGACCTGCTGCGCACCGGCACCCTCGCCTTGAGCGCGCAGGCCTCAGCGCATGACCGTGCGCACGATCGCTGCCTGGCCGCCGACTCGGATCCGGTGTCCCGTGCGGTCGCGGTGGACGGTCGCTGTGATGGTGGACGGGCTGCCGAGGTGGTCACCCATGTCGACAGCGAGCCGGTGTGTTCCGAACCCGGCAGCATGCGCTGCCAGGCAGGCCGTGCTGTTGGCGTTGGCGATGTCCTCGGGGACGCCGATCGACGGGGCGAACATCCGGGCTGCTGCTCGGCCGTGTCGGTCCGGGGGCGAGTAGGCGTAGCAGCCCAGCAGACCGTAGCGGTCACAAGCTGCGCGCAACAGGGTCAAGTCCGGCGTGAGTTCGGCCAGTGCGGCGCGGGATCGGATGGGCAGCAGAAGTCTCGGCCGCCCGTTCGACGCCACGCAGGCGTCGCCGGCGACCGCGTCCTCCGTCAGTCCGAGGCCGCCTGCGACTGCCCTCAGTTCGGGTCCACCGGCGCTACGCAGGCTGACCGGGCCCGGGTCGAACGACGCCGTCAGGCCGTCACCGTTCCGGCTTGCCCGACAGTCGAAGCTGCGGTGGGCCGTACGCAGGACGGCTCGGTAGTCGTGGTCGCCGCCTTCCCGTTCGGCGAGCACGGCGAGGGCGGCGACGGTGCCGTGGCCGCAGGCGGGCAGTTCGTCCTGGGCGGTGAAGAACCGCAGTGTGTACGCGGGCTGACGACGCTCGATTCCGGTCGCGCGGAGGAAGACGGCGTGCGATGTTCCCAACTCCGTGGGAATGCGGCATCGCTCCTCGTCGGTGAACGGCGCATCATCCAGAACGGCGGTCGGGCTGCCACCCGCGCCGTCTCGCTGACACGCGTCGACGACCGCTACCTCGGACATGGCACCGGGCCGGTGGTCAGCAGCATGGTCAGGTCCAGTGCGGGCGCGCTGTGCGTCAACGCCCCGACCGAGATGAGGTCGACGCCCGTCCCGGCGATGGCGAGAACTGTGTCCAGGCGGATGGTGCCCGAGGCCTCCAGCAGGATCCGGGAAGCGTCGGCCCGCCCGGCCCGGAGCTTCACGACCTGCTCGATGTCGGCCACCGGCATGTTGTCGAGCATGATCCAGCGGGCTCCGGCGTCGAGGGCCTCGACGGCCTGCGTGACGGTCTGCACCTCGACATCGCTCTCCACGGTCTGCCCGGTGCGCGCCATCCCGCGCCTGACCGCCTCGATCGCGGCGGTCACCCCGCCCGCCGCGGCGATGTGGTTCTCCTTGAGCAGGACCATCGCCGCGAGATCGAGGCGGTGGTTGTGGCCGCCGCCGGCGGTGACCGCGTACTTGTCCAGGGCGCGCAGGCCCGGCGCCGTCTTGCGCGTGTCCAGGATGCGCGCCCTGGTCCCTGCCACAGCTTGGACGTAGCGGTCGGTCAGCGTCGCGATGCCGCACATGCGCTGCAGGAAGTTCAGCGCCGTACGCTCCCCGGTGATCAGGCTGCGCGCCGAACCGGATAGGTGTACCAGGACCTGGCCGTCGGCCAGTCGGGCGCCGTCGGCGACGGCCGGCTCGACCTTGACCTCAGGGTCGACCTGCGCGAAGACCTCGGCGACCACGGGGAGGCCGGCGGCGATGCCGCTTTGCCGGGTGCGGATCTCGGCCGTGGCCGCCAGATCCTCGGGAACGCTCCACACGGTGGTGATGTCCTTCCCTGACTCGTCCTCGACCAGGGCGGCAGCGGCGGCGGCCCGTGCTGCCGCCGAGGGAAACTCGGTCGTGGTCATCTGGTCTCCAGCTCTGAGTGGACGTTGGCTCGGTGGCGGCAACCGCTGACGAGGCAGCACTGAAGTTCCGCTGGGCCGGTTTACAGGACCCGGTGGATCCTGTACTCGATCTCCCGCGTGCCCGTCACCCCCGTCCCCTGCCACGAACAGGTTCCGGGTGAGCCGTCCGTGCGACTCGGCGCCGACGTCGAACTCGGGGCACCATGCGCATGTACTGGTCCTCCCAGCCGGTCTCGCCTCCGTCGACTCGGGCTTTCAGGAACGCCTCTCACCCAGGTCGTCAGGGCAGGTGCCGCAACAGCCTCCTCCGTTTCGATTTCCGAAGCGGTCACCGATGCTAGCGTGTCGGAATTCGAAGCGTCAACCCTGGAGAGCTGGACATCCCGACATGGCAACACCCAGACCTGGCAATCCTGTTCGCGGCTCGACCACCGGCCGCCCCCTCATGGCCGCACTCGATCTGTTCGGGCGGCGGTGGAGTCTGCGCATCCTGTGGGAGCTTCGCGCGGGTCCGCTTGGATTCCGCCCCTTGCAGAAGCGGTGCGACGACATGTCCTCCAGCGTGATGCGGCAGCGCCTGACCGAACTGCTGGATGCCCAGGTGATTCACCAACTACCGGACAGCCGCTACGAGCTCACCCCGCTGGGACAGGAGGCGCGCCACGCCCTGGACCCCCTCGCCCACTGGGCGGAACGCTGGGCGGCCACGATCGACCCTCAAGGGGCGGACCACACCGACGACCAGTCCGTCAGCCGCACCTCACATCCGGACACCGTGGGCGACGGGACGCCGGAGAGGGACTCCGCGGACTGACGCCCCGACTCGAATCGGAGGCGGGGCGGGACCGCCGGGTCACGAGGTTGCCGTGGCTCGGCCCAGCGCCGGGGACAGGCGCGAAACCTCCGCCAATCCTTCTACTTCGGATTTCGAAGCGGTAGTGTCCAGCCTGCGACAGCGCTTCGATATTCGAAGCACACTTGGTCCGACTTCGATCAAGGGGGCGGCATGACTCAGCAGAACACCGACACGGAACGTTCCACCATCCTGTCCTGGAGGGAACCAGGGCCGCTCTTCGCCTTCAAAGGGGAACTGACGGACAAAGCCATCACCGCTGGGGCACACCACCAGGAGGAACCAGTGTCATACCCGCAACCGCTCACCCCCGAGGAGAAACTCGCCGACGCGAAGAAGCAGCTGAGCCTCCCGCGTATCGTCGTGATCTGCGGCTCCACCCGTTTCATGACCGAGATGACCGAGGCCGATCTGCGGGAGACCAAAGCCGGAAAGATTGTCGTCAAGCCGGGTTGCGACATGAAGTCGCCGCACGAACTTTGGTCCGATCCTGTCGAGGCCGAGGCGCTGAAGGTTCGACTCGACGATCTGCACCGAGCGAAGATCCGGCTCGCTGATGAGGTGCTCGTAGTCGGCGACTACATCGGAGACAGCACCCGAGCCGAAATCGCCTACGCCCGGTCACTGGGCAAGCCCGTGCGGTTCACACACCTCGAAGTCGACCCCGACGCCTGACCGCCCACCCCCACCCTCCACAGGCACCCCTTGGAATGATCATCTAGCCCTCGGCCGCCCGATGCGAAAGGCGGCCTCGTTCGCTTGTCTACCCAAGCGCCGCGCCCAGTGGCGGAGCCGAAGTGCTGCCGACAAGCTGACCACCGGGCTGGGCCTCGTATGAGCGGGGGTGCAGGGATGCCCGCGTGGTGAGCGTCGAAGAGTGGCATCGCATCCGTAGTGGCCTGCGGTTTGGGCCCACGAACCCCGCCACACCAGCAGCCGCACCAGCGAAAACCAAGATGGTGGATCTTCAGTGAAGATCCGACTGGACCTCGGTCAGTCGATGCCTTCGACGATGCGGAAGTCGCGCTCGACGCCGTCGGAGAGGGCGACCAGCGCCTCCTGGTAGGCCGCGCTCTCGTGCGCCGCGATGGCCTGCTCGAAGCTGTCGAACTCGATCAGGACGGTGCGCTCGGCGATTCCGGCGTCATGCGCCACGACCCGACTGCCACGGGCGAGGATCCGACCGCCCCCGGCCTCGACGGCCGGACCGGCCAGCTTGTTGTAAGCAGCCAGCTTCTCAGGGTCTGAAATGGTGCGGTAGGCGCTGACCCAGTAGCCCTTGGGCATGGAACCTCCAGTGTTGGGATGGGTGCATCTGACTTACGGGTTGGTCTCGGACGAGCGTCGGCGGGCGAGAGCGAGGCTTGTCAGCGTCGTGATCGCCATGGCGCCGATGCCGACCAGCGCCGCGGTGGTGTAGGCGCTGGCGTCGGGGAAGAGGTGGCCGGGGCCGGTGCCCGCGGCGAGGATCAGGCCGCCGATGGCGCTGCCCAGGGAGTACCCGACGCTGCGGACGACGTAGTTGAAGCTCATGGCGCTCGACGTCTCGCTCTTGGGGGTGACGGCCAGGATGACGCCGGGCATCACGGCCGAGAAGCCGCCGACGCCGAAGCCGAGCACGCCCATCGCGGCGAACAGTTCGGCCAGGTCCGACCGGGCCGCCGCGAACAGGGCGAACCCGCCGCCGACCACGACGGCGCTGCCGGCCAGGAGCAAGGGGTCGGCGATCCGCGTCCGGACCCGCGGCGTGAGCTTGCCGGCGACGAACCCCAGCACCGAGAACGGGATGAGGACCAGCCCGGCGACGAAGGTCGTCAGCCCGAAGCCGTAGCCGGCGCCGTGCGGCGTCTGCGCGTACCGGGTGATGAGCGTGAGCAGGAGGTACATGCCGATCCCGCCGACGAACATGGCGAGGTTCGCCCCGGCGACCGCCGGGTGCCGCACCGCCCGCACATCGACCAGGGGCGTCGTGCTGCGCAGCTCGACGACGGCCCAGACGCAGAGCAGCACCACCGCGACGACGGCGAGGCCCGCCGCCACGGCGAGGTGCCGGCTCCATAGATTCCGTTCGCCGGCGAGGAACAGCACCAGGAGCAGCGCAGCGGCCAGGACGACCGCGCCTGCCACGTCCACGTGGGCGGAGCGGCCTTCGGGGGCTTCGGGCATGGAGCGCCACGCGGTCAGGAGGGCGGCGGCGGTGACGACCAGGCCGAGGCCGTAGGCGGCCCGTACCCCGCCGAGCTCGGCGAGCAGTGCGGCCAGCGGGTAGCCGACGCCGGCCCCGATGATCGAGACCACCGAGATCAGGGCGATCACGGCCGCGCTGCGCTCCTCGGGGAGGTGGTCCCGGGCCACGCCCATCATCAGCGCCGTCAGCCCGAGCCCGACGCCCTGGGCCGCCCTGCCGGCCAGCAGCCACGCGAACGGCAGCGGCAGCACGGTGAGCGCGCTGCCGGCGACGACGACCGCCAGCGTGGCGAGGATCGTGGCCCGCCGGTGCGGGCCGGCTCCGAGCCGGCCCAGGACCGGCGTGGCGACGGCGCCGCTGAGCAGCGCGACGGTCAGCGTCCACTGCGCGCTGCCGAGCGAGACGTGGAACGAGGTCGCCACGCTGGTGATGAGCGGCGTCCCGAGGCTGGCGACCGCCGCCACGACCAGAGCGATGAACATCAGGGCGGGGACCAGCAGCCGCGCCTCGGAACGCGCCACCGGGAATGCCTTCACCGCGACCCCGCCGACCGGCTGCCCGGTCACTGCTTCGGCCCTTCGCGGTCCTGGCTTTCGAGCTCTGCCAGATGCTTCAGCGCCGGAAGGGCCGCCACCAGCGCCTCGACCTCGTCGCCGGTGAGCTCGCCGATCAACCGCTCGAACGCGTGGACGCCCACCTGGCGCCGCGTCCGGACATAGGAGGCGCCGGCCTCGGTCAGGCACACCAGCGTGACCCGCTTGTCGGACGCGTCGCCCCGCCGCTCGACCAGGCCGGACTCCTCCATCACCCGGACCAGGGCGGTCATCGCGGGCTGGGTGACGCCCTCGACCACGGCCAGATCGGTGATGCGCCGCGGGCCGGTCCGGTCCAGGGTGGCCAGGGTGGCGGCGGACGTCAGGCTCATGTCCCGGGGCAGGCGTCTCGCGGCCCTGGTGGCCAGGCCGTAGAGGGCTGCCCCGATGGCGGCGGACGCGCCAGGAGCGGTGTCTTGACGACTCATGCTCGAAGCATAGCATTTTTATATTCATAGTTTATGGAAATGGTCGGCCAGCCGGTTCTGGGTGTGGTGTTCATGCCCGCTCCTGGGTGATCCGGTGATCGCCGGGTTGACGGTTGGTTCATGAGTCGTGTGAGCTCGCGGTTGGCGGCCCGGGCAGCCTCGAGTTCTTCCGTTCTCTCCTCGAGCTCGCCCCGCTTCTCGGCGAGTTCCTGTTCCAACATGCTGATGTGTCGCTGGAGTTGGTCGATGTCCGGTGCGGCTCCGAGACCGGACGCGTTCCACGCCTGCTCGCCGAGCTGCTCGGAAAGCCGCGTCTCCAACTGCCGCACCCGCGCGGAAAGACGGGTGTTTCGTTCCAGCGCGTTGGCCAGATCAGCCTGCAAGGAAGCCCGGCTCACAGCAGCCAGTCGACTCTCCTGAACAGGTGTGTTGGCAGCGACGTGAACGCGTTCGAGCAGGTCACGGTGACGATAGAGGAAACTGCGATCCACTCGGGCGGCGCGGGCGAGGCCGGACACGGTGATGTCGCCTCCGGTCCGCAAGGCCGCATCCAGGGCCTTGATCACGCGATCCCGGCGTCGTGCGGAGTCGGCTCCCTTGCCGTCGATCATGCTGGGGGTCATGCGGTCCTCTCGGGGCGGAGGTCGGGCGCGGGCTGCCTCACCTTCGGCATGCCGAGCGAGACGACGCTCGCCCGTGTTCTCCGGACGACGGTGACGGCCTGCTGGATCTGGGCCCGGTCCTCGTCTGTGAGGTCGTTGAGTTCCTCGCGGACACGTTTGACCAGGCGGCGTACTCGGGTGATCTCGTTGTCCGAGGGCATGGCCTCGCCCTTGGCCCAGTCGTCGGCTTCGGCGAAGGCGGCCAGGCGCTCGCGGTTGCGCAGGAGATCGGTCAAGTAGGCTTCCAGGTCGGGCAGGTAGGACACGTCGGTGCGGAAGTGGCTGCAGCCGACGCAGCGGAACCGGACCGGGCAGTCATGACCGCCGGCGGCGACGTTCGACGGTTCGGTGCAGGTGCCGTAGCCCAAGCAGGCTCACCACGCCGGCTTGGGCGATGGCCAAGGTCGTCAGCCGCCAGGTCTCCTCATCGAGGGTGCTGCCCTTACCGGATGCCTGATGGCAGCTGCACAGGGAATGCACGCACTGATCTACCTCTACTCCACGAGTTGATCGCAACGATCCACCGCAGAGCCACACCCCCTGAGAACCGTCGCAACCTCCTCAACGAGAAGAACTTGTACGACGTCACACCACAGCCGGGGAACCCTCAGAGAATGTGAGGATGGCCGACCGGATTCTGGTCCTCGACCGGGGCCGGATCCGGGAAGAAGGGACTTTCGACCAACTGGCGTACGGCGACGGCCTCTTCGCCGAGCTTTACGCCCTGTCGCAGGACCGCTGAACCGACGACCGCACCGACCGACGACCGCGCAGAGGCATCGTCGCGCCCGCTCGCACCGGGCGCGACGATCCCCGCCATCGAGGAGCACCATGGATTCCCGACCCACCGAGAACCTCACGCGCAACACCCGCCCGCCCGTCGCCCAAGCGGCGCTCGGCGTGGGCGTCGTCGTGCAGGACGAGCGGGGACGCATCCTGCTCGGCAGACACCACGGCGGCACCTGGGAGCTGCCGGGCGGCAAGGTCGACCCGACGAACGAGTCGATCGCCGCGGCTGCCGTGCGCGAGCTCCGCGAGGAGACCGGTCTGGACGTCGCCGAGGACCGGGTGACGGTCTTCGCGATGCTTCACGACGTGGTCGCCGGTATCAACCGCGTGACCATGGCGGCCGTGGTGACCGTGCAGTCGGAGAACCCGCAGGTCACCGAACCTCATCTGATCAGCACCTGGCAGTGGACCGGCCTCGACGACCTGCCGGAGCCGCTCTTCGATCCCTCGGCCCAGATCCTCGCCGCCTGGCGCCCGGAGCTGCCCGTCGACCATCCCCCCGCCCACTGTCTGAAGGTCGTGGCCGTCCCCGCCGGAGCCGACTCGTAACCTAGGACAATTAATCGTTTGCCTAGGGCTCATAGGCATCATTAGCGTCCTCGGTATGAAGGCCGTGAGTGAGCAGGACATCCGCGCATCGTTCGTCAATTGCTCGAAGGGGGAAGCCAAGCGTCTGCCGATGCCGCGCGATCTTGCCGAGCAGCCCTGGGACGACCTGGACTTCCTGGGCTGGCGCGATCTCGCCGCACCGGGGCGCAGCTACCTCGTCACCGAGCACGACGGCGAGCTGATCGGTATCACCCTGCGGTTCCCCTCCCAGCAACGGGGCTTTCTCCACCGCAGCATGTGTTCGCTCTGCCTGACCACACACCCGGGCAGCGGTGTCTCACTGATGACCGCCCGCAAGACGGGCCCGGCGGGGCGGGAGGGGAATTCGGTCGGCGTGTACATCTGCACCGACCTCGCCTGCTCGCTCTATGTCCGCGGCAGGAAGGTCCCGGCCTCCGGCGGACGCTTCAAGGAGACGCTGACCCTGGAGGAGCAGGTGGCACGCACCCGGACCAGTCTTGCCGCGTTCCTGCGCACGCTGTACGTGGCCTGACCGCCTGGCCGCAGCCACGGCCGAGGCGGCCGTACCGGATCCATTACGGCCGCTGATCTGCGGCTCCCACGAGTCGGCGCGACCGGATTCCGGGCACCGGCCGCAGCGAGCGCAACGGCGTACGCCAGTCCCCGCGGGAAGGTGACTCCAGGCAGAGCCGGCGGATGCCCTTCACCCCAGGACGATCGTATTGAACGAAGACGCTCGATACGCTATTGGGCGTACAGTGACCTGCGAGGAGTCACTCTCCGCGTCTGTCCGTCCAGCCTTTCCACAGGGGGAGCCCATGCGACTGCATGTCGACCAGCGCCATGAGCGGGTGCTCGAGCTCGTCAGGGAGCGCGGCAGCCTCCGGGTCGCCGAGCTGGCGTCCGAACTCGGTGTCTCAGCAGTGACGTTGAGGCGCGATGTGGAGGCACTGGCGGCTCAGGGGAGGGTGCAGCGGCTGCACGGGGCCGTGGTGTGGCCGGGTGGGCAGGCCTCGGAGGTGCCGGTGCAGGCGCCGGCCGCCGAGGGCGCCGTGATCGGAATGATCGTGCCGACCACCAACTTCATCTTCGCCGACATCGTGCGCGGGGCGCGCGAGACCGTGGAGGCCCAGGGCGGCCGTCTGGTGCTCGGGATGTCCGGCTATGTCGACACGGAGGACCCCGTACAGGCGGAACATCTGCTGGCGGGAGGGGCCGAGGGGCTGTTGATCGCGCCCAGTTGGTTCGGCGGGGTACCCGCCGACGGCCAGGAGAAATGGCTGCTGGAATGCCCGGTTCCGGCCGTGCTCGTCGAGCGCACGGCGCCGGCCGGCAATCCCGCCGCAGGGCTCGACCGCGTGCGCACGGACCGGGCGCACGGCGCCGCAGTGGCGGTCGGTCACTTCGCGAAGCTGGGACACCGGGCGGTCGCGGCGGTGCTGCAGGAAGGACCGCATGCCGCGCAGATCGCCGCGGGATATCTGGCCGCGATGGAGTCGCTCGGGCTGACGCCCGTGCCGGGATCGCCGGCGATCAGGGGGCATGGCGAGTACGACGAGACAGTGCAGTACCTGGTCGAAGCGGTCAGGAAACGGGGGGTCACGGCAGCGCTCGTGCACAGCGACGAGGACGCGATCGTGCTGGTGCCCAGGCTGCAGGAGCGCGGCATCAATGTGCCCTCCGACCTGGCCCTCATCGCGTACGACGACGAGGTGGCGGGCCTGTCCGACGTGCCGCTCACGGCCGTCGCGCCACCGAAGCGGGCGGTGGGCGAACTGGCCGCGAAACTGATGCTGCAGCGGCTGGCGGAGCGCGCCTCGGGCCGGACTCCGACACCGCGCCAGCACCTCGAACTGCTCCCTGAACTGCGGGTACGGGCGTCGTGCGGAGCCGGCAAGGTGAGCACCAACTGATCGTGATTCGATCGTTTTGATTGTTGTGTGCGTTCGCTCTTGACTGTGATCGGCATCGCGCAAATGATGTCCTTCGTTCACCTCACTTCCCGTACGAGGTCCCGTAGGAGCCGTGCAATGTCGCGCACTTCACGTTCGTTCCGTATAGCCGCCGTCTCTTCCGTCGCCGCTCTGGGGCTGTTCGCCACTGCCTGCGGCGGCGACGGCGGCTCGACCGACGCCAAGTCGAGCGGCAAGCCGGTCACCATCAACTACTGGACCTGGACCCTGGGCGCCAAGGCGACTGCCGACGAGTTCAACAGGACCCACAAGGACATCCAGGTCAAGTTCACCGAGATCCCGAGCTCGACCGAGGGCTACAGCAAGCTGGCCAACGCGGTGAAGGCGGGCAACGCCCCCGACGTCGCCACCATCGAGTACCAGATGGTCCCCGAGTTCGCGAGCCAGGGAAATCTGGTCGACCTCACCGACCTCGCCGGTGCCACGGTCAAGGAGAAGTTCCCCGAGCCCATCCAGAACCTGGTGAACTTCGGCGGCAAGACCTGGACGGTCCCGTTCGACGCCGCACCGCAGCTGTACTACTACCGCACGGACCTGTTCAAGAAGTACGGCATCGAAGTCCCCAGGACCTGGGACGAGTTCAGGACCGCTGCCGCGAAGGTCAAGAAGAAGGACAGGAGCGTCCGTCTGGCCTCGATGCCCAAGTCGGACCCGGCGCTGTTCGCCGCGCTGTCCTGGCAGGCCGGCGGCAAGTGGTTCTCCACCGAGCGAGACGCCTGGAAGCCCGCCGTCGACGACGCCGGCTCCAAGAAGGTCGCCACCTACTGGGACGGTCTGATCAAGGACGACCTGGTGCAGACCTTCACCGGCTGGAGCCCCGAGGAGACCAAGGCCCGGGTCGAGGGCAAGACGCTCAGCTTCCTCGGCGCCTCCTGGTCCGCGGGTGGCATGAAGACCTCGCAGCCCGACCTCGCGGGCAAGTGGGCCGCCGCGCCCATGCCGAACTGGGGCACCCCGGCCAGCGGCAACTACGGCGGCACCTCCTACGGGGTACTCAAGGGCAGCAAGCACACCGAGGCCGCCGCCGAGTTCATCAAGTGGGTCACCACCGACGGCGACGCCGTCAAGGCCCGCCTGAGCGACAAGAAATCCCCCAGCAGCGCGCTGCCGGCCAACCCGGAGATGCGTGAGGTCGCCGCGTCCCAGTTCGACACCGCGTACTTCAAGGGCCAGGACATCTACAAGCTCGCCTCCGAGCAGGTCGACACCATCGTCCCCGGCTGGACCTGGGGTCCGAACCAGATGGACGTCTACACGGCGGTGCAGGACGCATCCGCCAAGGGCGGCTTCGCGGCCGGCGTCGAGGCCGGCCAGCAGAAGGCCGAGTCGGGCATCAAGGACCGCGGGCTCAAGCTCGCCAAGTGACCCGTCGGGGTCCGGCCGCGCCTGACCGCGGCCGGATCCCGTCGGTCCTCCTCCCCGCAGCGTCCATCCGCCAAGGAGCCCCCCGTGGCAGCACCACTCGCCAAGGCCGTGCGCCCATCACGAGCCGGCACCCCCAGCGCGAGCGCGTCCCCGCTGAAGCGCAATCAGCGCGGAGCCGCGGCCCTGTTCATCGTTCCGTTCTTCGTGCTGTTCGCCGCCGTGATGGCGGCTCCGATCATCTATGCCGTGTGGATGAGCCTGTTCCAGGAGCGCGCCTCCTCCGGGCTCGGCTTCGGCGGCACCGAGCGGGCGTTCGCCGGCTTCGCCAACTTCACCAACGCCCTGTCCGACCAGGGCTTCCGTGAGTCCTTCCTGCATATCGCGGTCTACTGCGCGCTGTACATCCCGGTCATGATCGGCGCCGCACTCGGACTGGCGCTGCTCGTGGACTCCGCGGTCGCCAGAGCCAGGAAGTTCTTCCAGCTGGCACTCTTCCTGCCGCACGCCGTGCCGGGACTGATCGCCTCGATCCTGTGGATCTACCTCTACACGCCCGGCCTCAGCCCGGTGCTCGACTGGATCGGTGCCCTCGGCGGTTCGTGGAATTTCTTCAGCGACGACCATGTGCTCTCCTCCATGGTGAACCTCACCGCGTGGCAGTGGATCGGCTACAACACGGTGATCTTCTACGCGGCGCTGCAGGCCGTACCGCGCGAGCTCATCGAGGCCGCCGTCGTCGACGGCGCCGGAGCCATCCGTACCGCCTTGCAGATCAAGGTGCCGATGATCGCCTCCGCGGTCGTCATGACCGTGCTCTTCACCTGCGTCGGCGCGATCCAGCTCTTCACCGAGCCCAAGCTCTTCAACCAGCGGGGCACCGTGTCGGTGGACACCGAGTGGTCGCCGACCCTGTTCATCTGGAAGGCCGGCTTCGTCCAGCACGACTACGGACTCGCCGCCGCCGCTTCCCTGATGCTCGCCGCCCTCGGCGTGCTGCTCTCGTACGTCGTCACCAAGCTCGGAAACCGGTGGAAGTCCGCATGAGCACTCACACGGTCACCAAGGAATCCGTCCCCGCTCAGGCGCCGGCCGCTCCCGCCGAGCGCAGACCCGCCGCGGCCGGCCGTCGGCACAGTCCGACGCATGTGCTGCTCTCCAAGGGCGTCGTCAACGGAGTACTGCTCCTCGCCGCGTTCTACATGCTGATGCCGGTCAGCTGGCTGCTCTTCGCGGCCACCAAGAACCACCGTGACCTGTTCGCCACCGGTGGCTTCTCCTTCGGGGACTTCAACCTCTTCGCGAACATCCATGACGTCCTGACCTTCAACGACGGCATCTACCTGCGCTGGTTCGGCAACAGCCTGCTGTACTCGGTCGTCGGCTCGGCCGCCTCCGCGCTGCTGTGCACCGCCACCGGCTTCGCCTTCGACAAGTACGACTTCAGGGGCAAGGAGAAGCTGTTCGGTCTGGTGCTCGGCGGCGTCCTGGTGCCCGCCACGGTGATCCAGCTGCCGATGTATCTGCTGGCCTCCAAGGTCGGCATCGTCAACACCTACTGGGCGATCCTGCTGCCGGCCCTGGTCAACCCGTTCGGCGTATATCTCGCCCGGGTCTTCTCCGAGGGGTACGTACCCAACGAGGTCCTCGAGGCGGCGCGGGTCGACGGCGCCGGCGAGCTCCGTACGTTCAGCCGGATCTCGCTGCCGATGCTCGCCCCCGGCTTCATGACCATCTTCCTGTTCTCCTTCACCGGAAGCTGGAACAACTTCTTCGGCGCCCTGGTCATGCTCAACGACGACTCCCTCTACCCGGTCAACCTCGGCCTGTTCATGTGGAACACCAACACGTCCCAGCAGCCCGAGTTCTACTCACTGGTGATCACCGGCTCGCTCATCGCCGTCATCCCGCTGATCATCGCGTTCATCGGCCTGCAGCGCTTCTGGCGCTCCGGCCTGACCGCGGGTGCGGTGAAGTGATCATGCTCGTACCGGAAGGCACCGTCCTGAACAGCTCGGACCGCACCCCGGCCGACCGGCGACCGGTCACCGTGCTCTCCATGGGCGGCGAGATCCACCGCACCCTGCTGGCCGACGGCACCCTCGACCGGCTCGGGCACATCGCGGCGGTGGACACGTCGCTCCTGGTCACCGACTACGCCGCCGCCGATCCCGCCCTGCTCGCCGACACCGAAGTCCTCTTCACCCACTGGGGCTCCCCGCAGCTCACCGACGAGGCTCTGCGGCTCATGCCGCGCCTGCGGGCGGTCGTCCATGCGGCAGGCTCCGTCAAGCACCACGTCACCGAGGCGGTGTGGGAGCGGGGCATCGCCGTCTCGTCCGCGGCCGCCGCCAACGCGCTGCCCGTCGCCGAATTCACCCTGGCCGCCATCCTGTTCGCCAACAAGCGGGTCCTCGACGCCGCGCGGCGCTACCGCGAGACACGGGGCGCCTTCGACCTCCTCCCGCACTTCACCGGGCAGGGCAACTATCTGCGCACCATCGGAATCGTGGGCGCCTCACGGATCGGCCGCCGGGTGATCGAACTGCTGCGGCCGTTCGACCTGGAGGTACTGCTGCACGATCCGTATGTGGACAAGGAGGACGCCGCCGCCCTCGGCGTGGGGCGCGTCGGTCTCGGCGAGCTCGTACGGCGCAGTCATGTGGTGTCCATCCACGCTCCCCAACTCCCGGAAACCCGGCGCATGTTCGACGCGCGACTGCTCGCGCTCATGGCGGACGGGTCCACGCTCATCAACACCGCGCGCGGCTCGCTCGTCGACACCCGGGCCCTCACCGAGGAACTCGTGTCCGGCCGGATCCACGCCGTCATCGATGTGACGGACCCCGACCACCTGCCTTCCGATTCCCCGCTGTACAACCTGCCCAACGTACTGCTGACCCCGCACATCGCCGGCTCCCTCGGTAACGAGCTCGGCCGCATGGCGCACTGGGCGATCGATGAAGTGGAGCGGTACGCACAGGGTGCGCCCTTCGCGTACGGAGTCGGCCCCGACGAGCTGAACCGCTCGGCCTGAGGAGCATCCCGCTTGACCTGCACCCCCGCACCGGACACCGCCCATGTCGAGGACCGTTCACCGGGCAACGGCCGGCTCGACCCGGGGCAGCAGCACCGGACCGACTTGAGCGCCCGTCGACAACGGGCGTGGCCGGACCCCGAGCCGGCCACTCCGATCGAACCTGGGAAGGACTTCGCCATGTCTGGTCGTGCCCGCCGCGTCCTCGTCGTCGGAATCGACGGCGTGCGGCTCGACACCCTGCGCCGACTGCCGACGCAGCACCTGGACGCCCTCGCACGGCAGGGCTTCCTCGCACCGGTCGGGATCGACGACGACACACCGACGATGTCGGGGCCGTGCTGGGCCACGGTCGTGACCGGTGTCAACGTCACCAAGCACGGCGTGTGGAGCAACGACTTCACCGGCCACCGCCTCGCCGTCTTCCCCGACTTCGCGACCCGGCTCACGGAACAGGACGGACGGCGCACCTTCGTCGCGGTCGGCTGGGAGCCCCTGATGCTCGCCCGCGGCGGGGGCCCTCTCTTCCAGGCCCCGGCGAGGACCGCGTACGTCTCGCCCGCCGCACACACCCCCGAAGGCTGGGACGCCTGCGACGAGCAGATCACCGAGGAGGCCGTACGGGTGCTGGCCGGAGACGATCCGGAGGCCTCGTTCGTCTACCTCGGCGCACCCGACGAGACGGCGCACTTCCTGGGCTGCGGCAGCGCGTACGAGAGTGCCGTGCTGGCGGCCGACGAGCGCCTCGGACGACTCCTCGACGCGGTGCGGTCCCGTCCCTCGTACGAGAACGAGGACTGGACGTATCTCGTGGTCACCGACCACGGCCATGCGGACGCGGGCGGCCACGGCGGCCGCACCGAGGAGGAGCGCACCGCCTGGCTGATCGCCGCGGGTCCCGGCATCGCGGCAGGTTCTGTACCCCCTGTCGTCCGCCATGTCGACGTCGCCGCCCAGGTGTTCGCCTCGCTCGGCCGGCACGTCGACCGGCACTGGACGCTCGACGGGCGGCCCTTCGCCGCCGCCCCGCACGCCGTCCTCTTCGACATGGACGGCACACTCGTGGACACCGAGACGCTGTGGCTGCGAACCGCGCGGGAGACCGCCACGGGTCTCGGCCACGAGCTGGGCGAGACCGACCTGCCCTTCGTCCTGGGCCGCGCGGTCGCCGACACGGCCGCGCATCTCCATCAGGTCTCCGGCACCGGCAGCAGTGCGCAGTCCGTGGCCGGGGAACTCTACGCAGCCTTCCTGACCGCCGTCGAGTCCGAAGCCACGGTGTTGCCCGGCGCGTTGGAGCTCCTTGATCTGCTCAGGGATCTGGACATTCCCCTGGCGCTGGTCTCGGCGTCCCCGCGCCCCGTGGTGGACGCGGTGCTCAAGCTCCTCGGCGCGGAGCGGTTCCGTACGACGGTCGCCGAAGGCGAGACGTCTCGTACCAAGCCCGCGTCCGATCCCTATCTCGCGGCGGCGCGGACGCTCGGCGTGGACCCGGCGGCGTGCCTCGCCGTGGAGGACAGCCCGACGGGCGTCGCCTCGGCCGAGGCCGCGGGGTGCAGGGTGCTCGCGGTGGCCTCCTTCACGGAGATCCCAGCTGCGTCGCGAAGGACCGTTCTACGCGATCTGCGGGCGATGGAGCCACAGACCCTGTGGACCGCGGGACTTCAGGCCGGGTAGTTGCGCGCGGCCACGGCCAGCGGGCGGCGTGGCGCGCCTGACACGCACCACCGCACGCTGCGGCATCGGCCAGGCGGCGGCGAGGACCGCGGCTGCGATTACGGGGAAGGACTGCGCATGGTTCAGCCTCCGGTGGTCATGGTGACTTCGCCGCTGCTGAGGCTGTAGCTCGCGTTCACTTTGCAGGGGCCGTAGGTGTACGCACTCGTGTTGGTGCCGGTCCCGGGCTCGGGGCTGACGAACGGCTTGCCCCAGACCGCCTGCCCGTAGGGGATCGAGGCGCAGTCGGCGACCGACTTGTCGTACTCGACGAAGCCGACACCGCTCGGCTTGAGCAGTCCGGCCGACGAGGAGACGTTCCAGCTCCCGATCGTCGTCCAGGTGTTGGTGCCGGCGTCGACGACGTACCCGGTCCAGTTGTCCGTACCGGTCTTGATGATCTCCAGCTGGTACCAGCGGCCCTTGACGTACCGATAGGTGACGCTGCAGCTCGTCCCCGAGCCGCCGTCCGCGCCGGTACGGCAGTTGGGGTGCGTGGTGGAGGTTCCGGAGCCGAAGACGCTGAAGACCGCGAGGCCGCTGTCGACGCGCGGCTGCAGTCCGATGTAGCCGACCTGGCCGGACTTGAAGTAGTACTGCTGCGCCCAGTAGTAGCCCGCGTCGTTCGGCCGGCTGATCACCTTGAGCGGGAAGGCGAGCTTCTCGAGGCCCTCCGCGGGCGCGCCCGATATGGAGTACGAGTTGGACACCAGGCCGCCCGGTGTGACCGCGGCGGCCGCGGGGCCTGTCGTGCAGAGGAGCGCGGCAAGCGCGCCGGAGAGGGTGCCTGCGGCGCGTGTCAGCCGTCGGATCGATCGTGATCGCACGGTGAATCTCCCTCCGTCGGCCGGTGAGGCGGCCGACAAGTGGTCGTCGGTTCGTTGTCGGTTGATGTCGGGTGGCCGGCCGGCCCGCTGAGGTGGTGCCGTCCGTCAGGCCGGCCGCACCTTCACCTGGTGGGTCGTGCCGTAGCTGCCGCTGAGGTCGCCGAACGCGATGGTGAGGGAAGAGCCCGTCCGCACATCGGTGACCGAAGTCGCCTTCGAGAGCACTGCCTCGACGGGTCGCTTCCAGGTGAGGGTCAGGCTCGTGACGGTGCGGGACGGGTCGGCCACCGAGATCGTCGCCGTGCCGTCGCGTTTCTCACGGATCTGCACGCTCACCGGTGCGCTCGCCGTGACCTTTCCGACCGTGCCCGCCGCCCAGAAGTTGATCCCGGTGAAGCCGAGGGAGGGGACGCGGATGCCGTGCTGTTGCGCCGTGTTGGCGAGGATCTGCAGCCACAGCGGGTCGATGGCACGAGCAGCGGTGCGGAGCTCGCTCGCGCCGGGCATGAGGATGTACGCGTACGAGGCGTCCTGCGGGTCGGTGCCGTGGTCCTGCCACAGCGTCAGATAGTGCCGGGTGAACGAGGTGGGGGAGCTTCCGGTGTTGATGTCCCTCCACGCGCCTGTGCGCTCCTCGCGCAGTGCGCTGACCCGGCTGCCGCCCGACCCGGGGAAGACGTAGCCCGCGTGCCCTGCGATGTGCGCCCACTTGGTGTGCGCCCGGGTGGCCTGCCGGCCCTGGGTACCGGGCTGCGGAATGCCGTTCAGGCTGAGCCGGGCGGTGCCCGAGGCCCCCAGGTTACGGTTGTCGATCACCGTCTCGACCGCGGTGCCGTCGGCCGAGGTGATGCCGGCGCCGAGACAGACGATCGAGTCGTCGAGCCAGAACCACGACTTCTTGGCGGTCATCGTGCTGTCGACGCCCCGCAGATGCTGACCGGTGACGCCGAACTCGCCGTCGGTGGTGCCGCCCACCCAGGCCGTGTCCGGCTTCGGGTTGCCCCAGTTGCCGCCGAAGCCGTCCGGCAGTGGCTTCTTCGAGACGGTGATGCCGGGCAGCCGGTATGGGTCGACCGTCGGCCAGAAAGTGTCCGAGTACTGCTCGAGACCGTGGTCGTCGCCCCACCAGGACAGCCAGCCCGAGCCGGTGTGATAGCCGCGGGCGTGCTCACCGTTGCCGAACTCGTAGTGCGCGATGCGCTTGGAGGCCATGCTGACCGAGGCGCCCCAGTCGCGACGGCGATGGGTGGCGCGGTCCATGTTGGAGAAGACCCGGTGCTCGGTCGGCTCGGGCGACGCCTTGACCGTGTCGTCGTCGAACAGCGTCTGCAGCCGGGCCGTGTTGACCAGGCTCAGCTTCGGGTTCTTCAGCGCGGGACCGTAGTAGTCGCGCTGCAGCCAGCCCTTGACCATGGCCTTCCAGCGGGCCTGCTCCTGGGGGCTCGCGCCCTGGCCGACCAACAGGACGGAGGCCATCACGCTGTGCGCGCGGGTGTGGTCGTCCTGGGGAAGCTGGAAGGGGTCGGACACCGTCAGGCCTCGGCTGATGCCGCGGCTGGAGACGTTGTCCATCATCAGGCCGTTGTAGATGAAGGGGGCGATGGCCTTCTCGACGGTGTCGAGGAAGAGCTGGCTGCCCGGGTCGTTCACCTGCCACGTCGAGTCGCGCAGCAGCGCGAACAGCCGGCCGAGGCCGTCGTGGAGCACCGCACCGTAGCCGCCGATGTACGGGACGTCGGTGTGCTGGATGAACGAGCCGTCGTCGTAGAAACCGTCACCGGTGGTGACGTACGGGAAGACGGGCGACAGCGCGTCACGGCCGAGCTGAATCCTGGCCGCGCTCCCGCCGACGACGCCTCGCAGAATGATCCCGCGGCAGAGGTCGACACGGTTGGCACCGGTGCTGGTGCCGGTGTACTGCGCCACGGCCGAGTCCGGCAGGAACTTGTCCACGGCCCGGCAGTAGGCGGCTGTCTGCTCGGCCGACAGGTGGTCGTAGAGCAGCACGGCGGTGTCCATCAGCGCCTGTGGCGCGCCGATCTGGAAGTTCCACCAGTTGCCGAACCGGGCCTTGTTCTCGTTGTAGACGTCCGAGTAGAGGTGGTCCAGGCCGACGATGACGGCGTCCTTGAGTGCGGCGTCTCCGGTGAGCCCTGTTCCGGGCTGGGCGTACGCCTGGGCCATGGTGTTCAGCCGCGTGAAGCTGTCGTTCATCCTGGCCGAGTAGCCGTACGACTCCTGGTCGGTGTCCGGCGACGGGTCGGCATAGCTGATGCCGGGCCACAGCGAGCCGGCCGCCGGCGCCATGGTGGCCTGGAAGTCGGCTGCCTGGGTGCCGAGCGTGGCGAGCTTGGACTTGAAGGGCTCCGCGGTCGGGCTGAAGCCCTCGCCGAGTATCAGCGTGCGCCACTTGGCGCGCAGCGCGGCGAATTCGTCGTCAGCCTGGGCGGCAGCCGATTCCTGGGTGCGGGTGGTGGCCGCGGCGGTACCGGGCTCGGTGAGTCCGGCTGCGAGCGCGGTGCCGCCGGTGGCCGCCAGGAAGGTGCGGCGGGACCAAGGGGGCGAGGAAGGGGGCGTCATGGGTGCTCCGGAGGCCGGGAGGGGTGCGGGATGCCGCTGTGGAGTAGGCGGTTTCTAGCACGCAAGCGCTCAACCGCTCAACAGTAGAAACAGAATTGAGCATTTCGATCGTTCTGCGCGTTCAACTTTGACCTACTTCGCCCCTTCCCTACCGCTTCCTCCTCGGCTGCAGTTCGCGGCGGACCGTGTAGTGCGGGGCCCCTCCCGACGCGTCCCGGAGCCGGATCGAACGGTGGCGGGCGCACCCTGTGGTTCCCACGGCCAGGGTGGTACTGGCCCGGCGGGCGCGGACGCACCCGCGTCGCGGATCACGATGACGTCGGACCAGGAGGCAGGTGGGGCGGGCAGCTGACGCCGAGCCGGACGCAGCGGTGCCCGTACCGGCGGTGGGGACGCCGGTACGGGCACCGCTTGCAGGGTCGGATCAGTGCAGGAGATGGAGAGAGACGGCGTCGGCCATCGCCTCGGCTCCCACGTCGTTGGGATGGACGCGTTCAGTGCAGGTCGGCCCGCGCGGGGCTGCCGTCGAGGAAGCCGCCCGACTGGTGCTGCCACAGCTTCGCGTAGGCGCCGTCCGACGCGAGCAACTCCTGGTGGGTGCCCTGCTCGACGATCTGTCCGCGGTCCAGGACGACGAGCCGGTCCATGGTGGCGACCGTGCTCAGCCGGTGCGCCACGACGAGCGCCGTCCGCCCGTCCATGAGCCGCCACAGCGCCTCCTGGACGAGGATCTCGCTCTCGGAGTCCAGGGCGCTGGTCGCCTCGTCGAGCAGCAGGATCGGCGCGTCGCGCAGGATCGCCCTGGCGAGGGCGACCCGCTGGCGCTGTCCGCCGGACAGCTTGACACCGCGCTCGCCCACCATGGTGTCGAAGCCGTCCGGCAGCGCGTCGGCGAACTCCGTGACGTGCGCCGCCTCGGCCGCGCGGCGGATCTCGGCATCGGTGGCGTCCGGCCGGGCGAACGCGAGGTTGTCCCGCAGCGTGCGGTGGAACATCGCCGGGTCCTGCGGTACGTAGGCGATCAGGCTGCGCAGGTCGGTCTGACGCAGCCTGCTGATGTCCTGACCCCCGATCAGGATCCGGCCGGCGTCGATGTCCGTCAGCCGGAGCAGCAGCCGGGTGAGCGTGGTCTTGCCCCCGCCGGACCGGCCGACGAGACCGATCTTCGCCCCGCTGGACACGGCCAGGTCGAGGCCCTCGAAGAGCGGCTTCCCGCCCCCGTGGGCGAAGGTCACCTGCTCGAAGCGGACGTCGGCCGCCTGGGACCGCAGCGGTTCCGGCGACGCCGGGTCGAGCACGGTCGGCGGCGTCAGCAGCAGTTCGGTGAACTGCGCGGCCTCCGTCATCGAGCTCTCCAGGCGGCGGTAGATCTGGTTGAACTCGAACATGATCCGCGTCGCGTTGCTGTAGTAGGTGAAGGCGACCACGACCGCCTCGACGCCGACGCTGCCACCGCCGAGCGTGACCGCGAGCAGCAGGCCCAGCGCGTTGGTCAGCACGGACATCGGCGCGACCAGCGTGTCGATGCGCAGGTTGCCGTAGTCCCACGATCTCAGCGTGAGCCGCCGCGACTGCGCGACGCGGGACCGGTGCTCGGCGGCCTCACGTTCCTCGGCGGCGAACGCCTGGACCGTGTCCATGTTCGTCAGGCTGTCGGCGACGTGGCCCGACACCCGGGCGATCGCCTCCTCGCGCTGCTTGACGAGTGCCTGGCGGCGACGGATGAGGGGCACCACGCACAGCGCCGTCAGTGCGATCATCGCCAGGAGCCCGACGACGAGCAGCGGTTCGTAGCGCCACAGCACCACCGACCCGAACAGCAGCGGCACGAAGCTTCCCACGACCGAGAACGTCAGCGTGTCGATGAACTCCTCGAAGCGGGAGGCGAAGCTCAGGACCCGTTTGGTCAGCGACCCGGCGAAGTTGTCGTGGAAGAACGCGGCGTCCTTGGCGAACAGCTCGTCCATGCCGATTACGTACAGGTGCTCGATGGAGCGGGCGGCAACGCGGTTCAGGCAGTGGAAGCCGATGCGCCACAGCGTCTCCGCGAACAGCAGGACGCCGGCGAAGCCGAGAACGTAGGGCAGCGTCGAACCGATGGAGATACCGGTGTCGCCGGCGATTCGGCCGACGAGCTTCGCGACGACCAGCGGCGCGATGTAGCTGATGCCGATGTTGCCCAGCGCCGGCAGCAGCATCGCGGGCACCGTCAGCCGCGGGAGCCGGGCCAACTCCCGTCCGTAGTAACGAAGTGCGAGGAGCACCGAGCCCTTGCTCCGAGGAGCCTCGCGCGATTCAGGTAATCCCATCTCAACCCCGTGTTGTCGTGCGGCAGCCCGCCGTGCGCCTCTCCGAGGAGTGCCGCTGTCTCCATGGCTGTGCGGAGCTTCGGTTCGAGTGAGTGCCCGCGCTCGGGTCGCCCTTCGACGGGCGGGGCACAACGACGGAGCCCCCCGCGCAGATCGCGGCGACGCCGCCGTGCGAGTACGGGCGGGCCGGCGGTCACAGTCTCCCGCGACGGCGCCCACGGAGTCCAAGCGTTTTTTCAGCCGGCGGCACACCGCACACACGTGCGCCCCCGGCCGGGCAGGTGCAGGTCTCCAAGAGTCGCGTGCGGCCTGTCAGCAGCACATCGGCTGATGGCCGGTACTGCGAAATCCGTGGATCAGAACCACTCGGGACGACTGTCCGCCGCTGTGCGGTCCAGGCTGTCGAGCAGGTCGAACTGAGGTCCTGTACGCGGTAGTTCCACTCGGAAGAAGTACCGGGCCGCCTGTCGCTTGCCCTCGTGGAAGTCGTCCGTGACGTCCTTGACCGCGAGGAACTGCTCCAGCCAGATCCAGGCCAGCACCACGTGGCCGACGGCTTCCAGGTAGACGGAGGCGTTGGCCAGGGCGGTCGCGGGGTCTCCGGTCGACCAGAGCCTGGCCGTGGTGCGCTCGGCTCGGGCCGTGGCCTGCTCCAACCGGGCGGCCAGCTCGGCCGCCTCGCCGCCGGCCGCCGTGGCGCGGGCGACGGTTGCCGCGATGGTCTCCAGCAGCAGGCTCAGCCCCGCTCCGCCGTTCGTGACGACCTTGCGGCCGAGCAGGTCCAGTCCCTGGATGCCGTGGGTGCCCTCGTGGATGGCGTTGAGACGGTTGTCCCGGTAGAACTGCTCGACGTTGTACTCGCGGGTGTAGCCGTAGCCGCCGTGCACCTGGATGGCGAGGTCGTTGGCGGCCAGGCACCACTGCGACGGCCAGCTCTTGGCGATGGGCGTCAGGACGTCCAGCAGCAGCCGGGCGCGAGCGCGCCCGGGCTCCTGCTCGGCGGTGCGTTCCTCGTCGAGCAGGCGGCTGCAGTAGAGGCTGAGCGCGAGGGCGCCCTCCACGTAGCTCTTCTGTGCCAGCAGCATCCAGCGTACGTCGGCGTGTTCGATGATGGGGACCTGCGGCGCGTTCGCGTCCTTGCCCGTCAGCGGGCGGCCCTGCGGGCGGGTGCGGGCGTAGTCGAGGGCGTGCAGATAGCCGGTGTAGCCGAGCGCCGTGGCTCCGAGCCCGACGCCGATGCGGGCCTCGTTCATCATGTGGAACATGTACGCGAGCCCGTGGTGGGCCTCGCCGACGAGGAAGCCCACCGCGCCCGGGGCGCCGCCCGGGGTGTGCCGGCCCTCGCCGAAGTTGAGCAGGGTGTTGGTGGTGCCGCGGTAGCCCATCTTGTGGTTGAGGCCGGCCGGCACCACGTCGTTGCGTTCGCCCGGGCTGCCGTCCGGCTCGACCAGGAGCTTGGGCACGATGAACAGCGAGATGCCCTTCACGCCCGCCGGCCCACCGGGGATCCTGGCCAGCACCAGGTGGACGATGTTCTCGCTGAGCTCGTGGTCGCCGCCGGAGATCCACATCTTGGTACCGGTGATCCGGTACGTACCGTCGCCCTGCGGCACCGCCCGGGTGGTGATGTCCGCCAGCGAGGAGCCGGCCTGCGGCTCCGAGAGGCACATGGTGCCGAAGAACCGGCCCTCGACCATGGGCCGCACGTAGGTGTCGACCTGCTCCTTGCTGCCGTGCGCCAGGAGCAGGTCGGCATTGCCGATGGTGAGGAACGGATACGCGGCGGTTCCCACGTTGGCGGCCTGGAACCAGGACATGCACGCATTGGCGACCACGGTGGGCAGCTGCTGCCCGCCGACCTCGTAGTCCATCGCGGCGCCGGTCAGACCGGCCTCGGCGAAGACCCGCAGCGCCTGCTCGACCTCCGGGATGACATGCACCCGCTCGCCGTCGAAGCGTGGCTCCTCGGCGTCGTTCTTCTTGTTGTGCGGGGCGAAGTGCCGGGTCGCGATGGCCTCGCAGAGATCCATCACCGCGTCGAAGGTGTCCCGGTCGTGGTCGGCGTAGCGGGGGTGGCGGGTCAGGGCCGTGACGTCCAGCCAGTCGTGGAGCAGGAAGTCCAGGTCGCGGCGGGAGAGCAGCAGGGAGTCCATGGGCATGGGTCCGATCGGGGAGGGCGGCGGAAGCGGGTACGCGTGCGCGTCCGAGCGGCGGTTCAGACGGTGGTGCCGATGCCGCCGTCGACGGGGATCACTGCGCCGGTGACGTACGCCCCGGCCCGACTGGAGAGGTAGATCGCCACGCCGGCCATGTCATCAGGGCGTCCGATCCGGCGCAGTGGTGCGGACCCGACCACGGCGTCGCCCTGGGCCTTCAGCGTGGCGGCCATCATCCTGGACTCGAACGGGCCGGGGGCGATCGCGTTGACGGTGATGCTCTGCGGCCCGAGTTCCTTCGCCAGTACCCGGGTCAGGTGGTGCAGTCCGGCCTTGCTCGCCGCGTAGGAGTAAGTGGGCAGCGGGTTGACGTGCAGCCCGTCGATGGAACCGACGTTGATCACGCGTGCAGGGTCGTCATGGGAGCCGGCCTTGCGCAGCAGCGGCAGCAGTGCCTGGGTCAGCAGGAAGGGGCTGCGCAGGTTGAGGTCCATCACCTTGTCCCAGCCGCTGACCAGGAACTCGTCCAGTGGCGCACCCCAGGTCGCGCCCGCGTTGTTGACCAGGATGTGCAGCCGCTCCTCGCGTTCGGCGATCTCCGTGGCGAGCCGGTGGCACTCCTCCTCCCGCGACAGGTCCGCGGGCAGTGCGATCGCCTCGCCGAGCGCGGAGAGCTCACGCGCGGCCTCGTCGCAGGCCGCGGCGTTGCGGGAACTGACGTAGACCCGGGCGCCGGCTTCGACCAGGCCGCGGGCGATCATCAGGCCGATACCGCGGGACCCCCCGGTGACCAGGGCGGTTTTGCCGGAGACGGAGAACAGTGAGGTCACGGCGGACTCCAAAGGCGGTGATCGGGCGGACGCAGGCTCCCAGGATACTAAGCGGTCGCTTAGAACGCGTCAACCAGCCCGTCCCAGCCGGGTCGCCGGCCGAACGGGCCTTGCCATGGACCTGTACGTCGGCAATGGAAGCCGCGACACGCCGGCAGCCGGACGCATCGTGCCGTCCGGCTCCGCACTCCGGACTCCAGCCCTCGGTGGCAAGCAGGCTGTTCGAGGGAACGGCCGGTGTCGTGCAGTCGTAGGGCGCATCAAGATGCCCACGCTGATCCTGGACTACGACTACGAGCAGTTCTATCCGGGGCAGCCGCGCCAGATGTTCGACAGACTGACGTCCCCCAAGGACTACGTGAAGCTCACCGCTGCGACCGGCGCACAGCTGCACTACTCCCCGATGGCCCCGCAGCAGCACTGCGAGGTCGTCTTCGAGTGGCCGCAGGAGACGTTGCCCGGGCTCTGACCGCGCGTGACACGGATTCGCGGACGGCGCTCGTCACCCACGCCGGTGCTTCGGCATCGGAAGAGGGTCCCCGCATGGCCCCCGCTCACGCGTGAGGGGCGCTCCGAAGAGCGCCCCTCACCTGCGGAAAATTCCGACATCTCTGTCGGGACGACAGGATTTGAACCTGCGACCCCTTGACCCCCAGTCAAGTGCGCTACCAAGCTGCGCCACGTCCCGCTGCGATTCCCCCTGGCGTTCCCAGGCGGCCGCGCAGGACAAACATTACCTCACTCCGTTGCCCGGATCGACGCCCGTGCCTGGTGGGCGCGGGTGGCGAGCGATTCGGCGCCGCACGCGGTGGCCAGTTTCTGTGCCCGGGCGAGCTCCTTCGGGGAGCGGATCGCGATGCCGTAGTCGAAGCGGGCCAGGGCATGTTCGTACGCGGACGGGGAGGCCTCCAGGTGCCGGACCGCGTCGGCCAGCAGGTGCTGGGCGTCCTCGGGGCGGGCGAACAGCGAGACGCAGCGCAGCGCCTCACCGATCGCGGTCTCCGTGCCGAACCTCTCCGCGTGCACCCGGGCCGAGGTTGCGAGTTGGGCGGCGCGGGCCGGGTCGTCGTCGGCCAGGGCGCGGGCGAGATCGCCGGCCCAGGGGGCCCAGATGCCGTTGAACCTGCCACGCGGTTCGAGTGCCTGGCCCGCCGCTTCGAGTTCGGTGACGGCCTCCTTCGTACGGCCTTCGGCCAGCAGGAGACGGCCCCGGACGCACGGCGCGTCGGGCAGCACCATGGCGCTGGGGTAAGGCAGCCCGAAGTGGTACCTGTCAGCTATCGTGCGGGCCTCGGAGACGCGGCCGCGGGCCAGCAGTGTGTCGATGAGCAGGCAGGCGGCGTCCCAGTGGACGGGCAGACCGCTGCCGACACGGTCGGCGAGCCGCAGCCCTTCGCGCAGAAAGCCCTCGGCCTCGGCCAGTCGGCCGCGACGGCGGTGGACCAGGCCGAGGAGGGTGTGCGCGAATGCGAGGTGGGCGCCGCTCCAGCCGGAGATCTCGAAGGCGCGCACTGCCTCGCTGAAAAGGTCCTCGGCCCGGTCGAGCTGGTCGGTGAAGGCATAGGTGATGCCGACCAGGGTGGGGAACTCGAAGCCCCATTCGGTGTCGGTCCAGCCGAGACCGCGGGCGGGGCGGCCGTCGACCAGGGCGCGTTCGCAGAGGCCGACGACGAGTTGGGAGTTCTCGCCGCGCAGCATGGCGTCGAACGCGCGGATGGTGAGCAGGGCGCGTTCGGCGTTGTCCTTGCCGGTGAGGTGGTCGGCGTTGCGGGCGAGCCGACGGGAGCGGCCGGGACCGTCGTCCTCTGCGGCCTGCATGCCCTCCCACATGAAGTGCGCGGCCTGGAGGCGCATCTGACCCGGTCCGGGGGCGGTGCGTCCGGCCTCGGCCGCGAGGGCGAGCGCGGCTTCCTTCAGCTGGTTGTTGTGGGAGAGGGCCGCGGCCAGCCGGAAGGTGGCGTCGACCCGTACGTCGTCGTCGAGTCCGGGCAGATCGAGGGCGGCGCGCAGATGCTGGACGGTGGTGGGCGGGGAACTGAGCAGCGTGGCGCAGCCCAGTTCGTACAGGAGCGCGGCGCGCACCTGGTGGCGCGGCGGTTCCCGCAGGGCTCGCTCCAGGCAGCGGCGCGCGGCCTCGGGTGCGCCGACGGCGAGGTGCTGGCCGGCTGCTTCACGGAGTTGCTCGACCAGTTCCTGGTCGTCGTCCGGGTGGACTTCGAGGAGGTGGCGGGAGGCCGCGGCGGCGCCCAGTCCGGCCCTGGCGATCGCCCAGGCGGCCCGGCCGTGCATGGCGGTGCGGGTGGCCGGCGGGATGGAGCGGTAGACGGCGGTGGCGATCAGCGGGTGGACGAATTCGAGCGGGTCGAAGCCGCTGACGATACGGGCGTCGCGCAGCCGTGCGGTGCAGTCGGCGGCCTCGGCGGGGCTCATCCCGGCGAGGGTGGCGGCGAGGTCCTGGGAGATGTCGGTGCCGAGTACGGCGGCGGCCCAGGCGAACCGGTTGGCGTTGGTGCCGAGCCGTTCGAGCCGGGCGACGAGTCCGCTGCCGCGGGCGGAGGCGCCGAGTTCGCGCAGCAGTCCGGCCGACTCCTCCAGTGGCGGCAGTTCGCGGTCCTGCACCTTGGCGACGAGTTCGACCGCCTCGTACGGGTTGCCGCCGGTGACGGCCCACACCTCGCGGCAGAACGGATCATCGGCGTGGTCGCCCAGCGCCGCCCTGACCAGTTCGGCGGTGGCGTCGGGGGTGAGAGCGCGCAGTGCGACCCGGACCTGCGCCGGGTGTCCGCTGCCGCTGCCGCCCTCCGTCTTCCGCGCCGCCAGCTCGTCCGGGCGGTGCGCCTGGACGACCAGGACGGGCAGTTCGCCGAGGCGCGCGGTGAACGAGGCCAGCCAGGCGAGGGATTCGCCGTCCGCCCAGTGCGCGTCGTCGACGATCAGCAGCAGCGGACGGTGGCTCAGGCGTGAGGCGAGCCGCGCGACGACCCAGTCGATCCCGTCCCGCACACCCTGCGGATCGGGCTGCGGACCGGTGGGTTCGGCGAGCCCGAGGGCGGGCGCGGCGATTTCGTACCAGGCCCCGAACAGACTCCTCACCTCGTCCGGCGGGAACTGGTCGAGGGCGGGCTGCAGCAGTTGACGTACGACGTGGAACGGTACGGACGTGACTGTCTCGCCGCCGCGCGCGGACCACACCGTGCAACGGTCCGCCGCCAGGGTCTCGATCTCGGCGAGCAACGCGGTCTTGCCGATGCCTGCCTCGCCGCTGAAGATCAACAACCCGCCGACGGCCTGGGCGCCGCACAGGGCATCCACGGCTTGTGCGGCGGCAGCGAGTTCCGGATCGCGCTCGTACAGCGGCCGGGACGGCTTCATGCCTACCCTCCCCAAAGTGGTACGGATGACTGCCGACACTAGTCGTGCGCGGGGGCCCACCGACAGTGGTTCGGACAGTTCGCCGCAGGTGCGGGGCACAATCGAAGGGTGGACGAGACTCACAGGGACCGCGACGCCGAGGGCCGGGCGCGCAACGCGCGCCCCCGGGACGGGCTGGGGCGCCCGCTGCCGTACGGGACGCCGGGAGTGGAGCGGCAGCCGGAGGGGGTGATCCGCTCCCCCGACGCGACGCTGCGGGAGGCGCAGCGTCTGTTGGACGCGGGGATGCCGTTCCATGCGCACGAGGTGTTCGAGGATGCGTGGAAGTCGGGTCCCGAGGAGGAACGGGAGTTGTGGCGCGGGCTGGCACAACTGGCGGTGGGGCTGACGCATACGGCCCGCGGCAATACGACGGGCGGGGCGCGGCTGTTGCGACGGGGTGCGGCGGCGCTCACGGAGTGCGCGCGGGCCGACGGGTTCGCGGAACCCGGGGAGTTCGGGGACACGGTGCCCTACGGGATCGGGGTCCGTGGACTGATCGACTGGGCGCAGGAGCTGGCCGGGCGGGTGGACGCGGCGGACGGGCAGCCGGTGGATGCGGCCGACGAGGCACCGTGTCTGCGGCCGGAGCGCCGGTAGACCGGTGAGGCGGCGAGGCGGTCGACTACGATCACTTTCGGGCCCCCCCTCGCCCGGACGGGCGACCACGGCGCCGCGAAGCTATTACCATCCCGCGTCATGAGCACTTCTGACCAGGACCAGTCCGTGGACACCCCGATACCCGCCCCCGACGCCGGTACAGCGGCCGAGGCAGAGGTTGAGGCCGAGGCAGAGGTTGAGGCCGAGGGCCGCAGACTGACACCACGTCAGGCGAGACGGTTGCGGATCGCCCTCTCGTCGGTCGGCATGGTGGCGATGGCGGTGGTGCTCGGGCTGCGGATCGCGAGCCGGTCGTCCGTTCTGGTGGTCGGGGTGTACGGGCTCGCGCTGATCCTCTGCGGGATCGTGATCGAGCTCAGCCGCAACGGCCGGACACGGCTGGGTAGTTGGCTGCTGGCTGTCGGCCTGCTGGCGGCAATCGGTTCGGACTGGCTGCTGATCCCCTGACGCCGCGGCGAGGGCTCAGTGCACCGTGATCCGCACGGTTCCGCCGTGCGGGTCCACCCGGTCGAGCCAGTCACCCCGCAGCCGGAGCGACCGGTTCGGTACGGCGGGCAGCAGCAGCCGCTCCCGGTGGAGTACGTGTCCGTCCTGGCCGACGACGAGGAACGGGCGGAGCAGCCGCCGGCCGGTGCGCAGGGTGAAGCGGTCGTGGAGCGGGCGGCTGCCGTCCAGGGCGACGAGGTTCGGTGCGATCCATTCCAGCGGGGCGTCGACGGCAAGCGCCGGACGGCCGGTCGGCCACGGATCCGCTGCCAGGTGACGCAGTACGGGAGCGGCCACGGCCCGGCCCTCGGCGGCCGCGGTCCCCGCGCTCTCCACCGCGTGCAGCAGATTGCCGACGGCGAAGACACCGGTCGCCCGGGTGCGGTACGAGGCGTCGTACGCCGGTCCACGGGTGCCGGGGTCCAGGGTCGCCCCACCGCGCCGGGCCAGCTCGTGGTCGGGGATCCAGTCCCCGGTGAAGACGACGGTGTCGCAGGGCAGCGTCGTGGTCCGGCCGTCGCGGTGGCGCAGTGAGACCCCGGTGAGCCGCTCCCGGCCGGTCAGTCCGGTGACGGTGGCATGGGTGAGGAGCGGTGTACGGTGCCGTGCGCGCACCGGGGCGTCGGGCAGCGGGGACGGCGGCTGGTCGGTGACCAGGGCGACCACGTCGAGGCCGGCCACCCTCAGCGTGTCCGCCGCGGCGTGGCTGACGGGTTCGTTGCCGATGACGACCGCTCGCGTACCGATCCGCTGCCGGAAGAGGTGGACCGCCTGCTGGAGTTCGCCGGTGGTGTAGACGCCGGGCGGACGGGTGCCGGGGACGAGCCGGGCGCTGCGCGGGCGTTCGCGCGCACCGGTGGCGAGGACGACGGCGCGCGCGGTGATGCGTTCGAGTCCGGTGGGTCCGGTGGTGTCGAGGGTGCGGGGTCCGGCCCAGCCGGTGGCGGTGATGGAGGTACGGAGGGTGGCTCCGGCGCGGACGGCCGCGGCCACGCCCTGCCGTGCGTACACGGGCCCGATGGCCCCTGCCCCGAAGCGGCCGGCACCGAATCCGCCGTGGTAGCAGTGGCGCGGGATGCCGCCCGCGGCCTGTTCGCGATCCAGGATCTCGACGCGGCCCGCGCCGGACGCGGCGAGTTCGGCCCCGGCTCCGAGGCCGGCCGGTCCCGCCCCGACGACCAGGACATCGACGGTCCGCTCGCGCCGGGTCATGGCCGGGCCTCCTCGATCAGGGAACGGACCGCGGCCCCGCAGTAGAACCCCTGGCAGCGCCCGCCGCCGGCCCGGGTCCGGCGCCGCAGCCCGTCCTTCGACCGCGCCGGGATCGTACTGGTCAGCGCGTCCCGGATCTCGCCCGCGGAGACCCGTTCGCAGTGGCAGACGAGGGTGCCGTATGCCGGGTCGGCGGCGATCAGCTCCGCGCGCCGGTACGGGCGGGGGAAGGCCTCACCTAGCTGGGGCATGGTCAGCGGCGGCAGTTCGGCCGGCGTACCGAGGTCGAGGCCGGTGCCGGCCAGCAGCTCGACGACGTACGCGGCGATGGCCATGGAAGCGGTGAGACCGGTGGAACGGATACCGCCGACGGCGACGTACCGCTGGTCGGGGTAGGCCCGGATGCGGTAGTCCTCGTGGCCGGTGGCGGCGCGCAGTCCGGCGTAGACGGCCGTGACTTCCTCGTCGAGCAGCGCGGGCAGGATCCGGCGGCCCTTCTCGCGCAGGAGCGCGAGACCGTCGGCGCTGGATCCGGTGGCGGTCTTGTCGTCGAGCTCTTCGGCGGTCGGGCCGAGCAGGACGTTACCGAAGACGGTCGGTGCCACCAGGACGCCCTTGCCGGCCTCGGTGGGTACCGGGAGCAGGATGTGGTCGACGAGATCGCGGGCCAGCTTGTCGAAGACGATGAGCTGGCCGCGGCGCGGAGTGACGGTGAAGGCGTCGTGGCCGAGTTGCCGGTCGAGTTCATCGGCGTACAGACCGGCGACGTTGATCAGGTAGCGGGTCCGCAGCGGGCCGCGCGTGGTGGTGAGGGTGTGGACGTCCTGGCCGCTGTCGATGTGCCGGACCCGGCAGTTGAGATGGAGATGGACTCCTGCGCACACGGCCTGGGTGGCGTACGCGAGGGGCGTCGTCCAGGGGCAGATGATGCTCTCGTCGGGGATCTCCAGCGCGCCGAGCGCACCCGGGCCCAGATGGGGTTCTCGGGCACGCAGTTCGTCGGCGTCGATGATGCGTGCCGCGTGGTAGTTGTTGCGTTCCGCCTTGGCCGACAGGGTGGGGAGTGCGGCGAGCTGTTCCTCGTCCCAGGCGACGAGGAGGGCGCCGACGCGCTCGACCGGGATACCGGTCACGGCGGCGTACGCGGCGAGTCTGCGTCGGCCTTCGCGCACGAGGCGGGCCTCCAGCGATCCGGGCACGGCGTCGAAACCGGTGTGCAGGATCGCGGTGTTGGCCTTCGACGTGCCGTTGCCGATGTCGTCGGACCCGTCGATGAGGGCGGTACGGAGCCGGTAGCGGGCCAGTTCGCGGGCGACGGCGCTGCCGACGACTCCTGCGCCGATGACGGTGACGTCGTACGTCGTCGCATCCCCGTCGCCGTCACGAAGGCTGTGGGCCAGGGATCCGGTCGCGGTGATCGTCGGTGTCATGTCGTCTCTCCCGGGCCGCGCCGGTCGGGGATGCCCGTCATGCCCGGTCCAGCAGGGTCTCCACCGCCGCGCGGAACCGGGCGAGGCGTTCGGCCGCCTCGTCCGCGCCGATCCGCGGCTCGTACACGGCGACCGGTTCCCATGCGGGTACCGCCTGGCGGAGCGGCAACTGCGGGTCGAGGCCGAGGCGGGCGACGGCCCCGACGCCGAGTGCGGTGACGTCCGGCAGCGCGGACACCTCGACCGGCCGCTGCAGCAGGTCGGCCTGGGTCTGCATGAGGAGCGCGGAGCGGGTCAGGCCACCGTCGACGCGGAGCGAGGTCAGCGGTCCGCCGAGGTCGGTGGCAACGGCATCGGCCAGTTCGACGACCTGCGCGGCGATGCCGTCGCACAGAGCCCGCACCAGGTGCCCCGCGGTGGTGTCCAGACCGAGGCCGGTGACCGAGCCGCGCAGATCGCCGCGCCACCAGGGTGCGGCAAGTCCCGCGAGCGCCGGCACGAACGTGACCGTGCCGGCATCGGGGACGGTGGAGCCGACCGGGTCGAGGTCGGCGGCGCCGGAGATCACTCCGAGGTCGGTCAGCCACCGGACAGCGGACGCCGCGGTGTACACCTGCCCGTCGAGGCAGTAGCTGGTACGTCCGCCGAGCTGCCAGGCGACACAGCTGACCAGCCCGGTGGAGCCGCGGCGTGGCGTGGGCCCGGTCTGGGCGAGCAGGAAGGCGCCGGTGCCGTAGGTGCATTTGGCGGTGCCCGGCTCAAAGGCGCCCTGGGCGAGGAGGGCGGCCTGCTGGTCGACGAGCAGTCCGGTCAGCGGGATTTCACCGCCGAAGACGCGCGTCGCACCGACGGGCCCGGCGGCGTCGACGACCGACGGGAGCCGTTCACCGGAGAGGCCGAAGATGTCCAGGGCGGCGGGTGACCAGCCGACCCGGTCGAGGTCGAGCAGCTGGGTTCGTCCCGCGGTCGCCGCGTCCGTGACGAACGCCCCGGTCAGCCGGTGGACGAGCCAGGCGTCGCTGGTGGTGACCACGCCGTCGCGGGTCAGCTCGCGGCGGATCCAGGCCATCTTCGGGGCGGCGAAGTACGGATCGAGCGGCAGCCCGGTGAGTTGTTTCAACTCCTCTTCGTGCCCGGCGAGTTCGGCGCACAGCGATGCGGACCGCCGGTCCTGCCAGACGATGGCGTCGGTGAGCGGCCGCCCGGTCGCGGGATCCCAGGCGAGCACGGTCTCGCCCTGGTTCGCGAGTCCGACGGCGGCCACCGGCTCACCGGCTTCGTGCAACGCCTGCTGTCCGGCGTCGACGACCGAGGCGAGCAGCTCGGCGGGGTCGGCCTCGACCACTCCCCCGGCGCCGTACCGCGGCCGCACCGGGGCCGCACCGGAGCCGATCACTCCGCGCTCCGGACAGATCACCAGCGCCTTGGTGCCGGAGGTGCCCTGGTCCACGGCGAGTACCGGGCCTGTCATCGACACTCCACCTGTGCGGAAGCTCTGCGGCTTGAACGGATTCGTGATCACGGGTCGCTGACGCACAGAGTGGTGCAGACCACCGCGCACGTCAAGCGCCGTCCACACCCCGACGGAACGACCGGATGTTGGTCAACTCGGCGTTGATTCGAAGGACTTGAGTAAGATCCGCGAATCTGTCGGGTGCTCGACACCAGGCGTTCTACACTCACCGCCGAGCAACAACCGGACACTCCGGAGCAGTTCGTTCTCCAACAGCTGCTACACCCCCCACGTGCTTGAGGATTGATGGGACCGACACGCTTTCCGGTGCACCGACATCACGGTCACCGGGTCTTCCGCTTCCGCATGGTTGTACCGCCTCCGGGCGGCGAGACGTGCTGAGAACACCTCCGATCCGCCCCGTCCGGACCTCTCGCACGGGAGCGGGGCGAGCCCATGGCCAACAGTGATTTCCGGCCGGTCTATCACCCTGCCGGACATGACAACGAGTTACGTGCCGCGTTACAGGACCTGCGCACCGGCCGCTGGGTCTCCATGCGCAATCTGCTGGAGAGCACCCCGGACTGGACGCTGTGGACCCAGCGCACCCAGGTGCTCGGAGCGGTCGCCGCGGGATCCGACGCGGTACAGGCCTGGCGGACCGAGGAGCCCGGGAGTGTCGCAGCTGTCGTGATGCACGCACGGGTCGTCGTCGAGCGGACGGTACGTGCCCATCGCGAAGGCCATCACCGGGCACAGGAACTGTGGCAGGAAGCCCGGGAGGCCTGTGGAGCCGCCGCCCGCGCCACCCCGACCGACCCGGTGCCATGGGTGTGCCTGCTGGCCCTGTCCCAGCTGGACGAGGAGCAGCGGCTCGCGGAGCACCGGCTGCATCCGCCGGGGCCGATGCTCTTTCCCGGTCCGTGGGGCCTGCTGGCGGAGGCCGACCGGCGCGATCCGGGCAACCGCGAGGCCCACCACCGGATGCTCCAGTTCGTATACGCACGCAAAGCCGGCAGCACCCTCTCGGAAGCGGTCAATTACGCGCAGTGGGCGGCCTCTTCGGCGCCCGACGGCTCCGCGCTCCATGTCCTGCCGCTGTACGTGCGGGTCGAGCGCTACCGCCGCGGGCACGGGCAGGAGAAGGCGCTGGATCTTCACTGGGTCACCGAGGACGCCGAACGGGATGCCGAGCGGGCCCTGCGCCTGTGGTTCCACCGCACGGATCCGGCCGGACAGTCCCTGCTCGACGTCAATCATCTGGCCCACGCACTGTGGGGCTCCCTGCGGTTCACCGACGCGGTCCCCGTGTTCCGGGCGCTCGGGCCGTACTTCACCACGCTGCCCTGGTCGTACCGCACCCGCACTCCCCGTGACCCCTCGGCCGCCGAGGACGTGTTCCTGCGTGCCCGGAGCCGATGTCTCGCCGCATCACGCGAACCGGGACGCGGACCGCACGGCTGAGCGCACCGAGCCGTCGCCCCGCAGCAGACCGACCCATCCCATCCCACTCACGGAGGTTCCTGTCATGTCCATATCCACCTCGGCCCAGCCGGGCGCGGAGGCCAACCCCCAGAAGGACGAGGAGCAGCGGCTGCGCGAACTCGGCTACCAGCCGGTGCTGGCCCGCCGCATGGGCGGCTTCGGCAACTTCGCCATCAGCTTCTCCGTCATCTCGATCCTGTCCGGCTGCATGACCCTGTACGGCTTCGGAATGTCGACCGGCGGACCGTCGGTGATGCTGTGGGGCTGGGCCGGCGTCGGTCTGTTCGTGCTCTGCGTCGGTATGGCGCTCGCCGAGGTCACCAGCGCATACCCGACGTCCGGCGCGCTGTACTACATGGCGGACCGGCTCGGTGGCCGCAAGTGGGGCTGGTACACCGGCTGGCTGAATCTGCTCGGTCTGCTCGGTGCGATCGCGGGCATCGACTACGGCGCCGCGCTGTTCACCGGTGCGCTGATGAACCTGCAGTGGGGCTTCGACCCGACACCCGGCCACACCATGATCATTTTTCTCTGCATCCTGCTGCTGCATGCCGTGCTGAACCTCTTCGGGGTCCGCCTCGTCAGCGTTCTCAACTCGATCAGCGTGTGGTGGCATCTGGCCGGTGTCGCCGTGATCGTCGCCGTGCTGGCGATCGTCCCCTCGCACCACCAGTCGCCGTCGTTCGTCTTCACCGAGTTCGTCAATGACACGGGTTGGCAGAACCCGCTCTATGTGGCAGCGATCGGTCTGCTCCTCGCGCAGTACACCTTCTGCGGTTACGACGCCTCCGCCCATCTGTCGGAGGAGACGTCGAACGCCTCGGTGACGGCGGCCCGCGGCATCGTCCGCTCGATCTGGGTCTCCTGGATCGCCGGGTTCGTGCTGCTCGCCGGTCTGACGTTCGCGATCCAGGACTACGCGGGCACCCAGGACACCGCCACCGGCGTCCCGCCCGCCCAGATCCTGATCGACGCGCTCGGCACCTCGGGCGCCACCGCCATGCTGCTGATCGTGATCGCGGCCCAGCTGTTCTGCGGCAACGCCGAGGTCGCCGCGGCCAGCCGGATGGTGTTCGCGTTCAGCCGGGACAACGCGCTGCCGGGTTCGGCGCTGTGGCGCAAGGTGAGCGCCCGCACCCAGACACCCGTGAACGCGGTGTGGCTGTCGGTCGTCGTCGCCGGCCTGCTCGCGCTTCCGTCCCTGTACTCCGCGACCGCGTACGGTGCGGTGACCGCGATCAATGTCATCGGCATCACGCCCGCCTATGCGATCCCGGTCTTCCTGAAGCTGCGCGCGGGCGACCGCTTCCAGCGCGGCCCCTGGCACCTGGGCCGTTGGTCGAAGCCGATCGGCTGGATCGCCGTGGTGTGGGTGGCGATCGTGACCGTACTCTTCCTGCTTCCGCAGTCGTCGCCGGTGACCATCGACTCGATGAACTACGCCTCGATCGCACTGGTGGCGGTACTGGTGCTGGCCACCATCTGGTGGTTCGTCGCGCGCCGTTCGTACGGCACGCCGTCCGCGTACGGGAACGCCCGTGAGCAGGCGGAAATCGCGGCGGACATCGTCTGACGCGACGGCTGTCGCGGCCTCTTCGGGGGCCATTCAGGCCCTCCTGGACCCTCGGGCCGGGAGGGCCTTGCTTGTGCCGCCGGGTCCGCTCAGCCCACGAGCAACTGGAGGCCGCCGAGCACGGTCGCGCCGATCACCAGTCGTTCGAAAAGCTTCTGGTTGATCCGGTCCACGCACTTGCGGCCGATATAGGCGCCGGGGATGACGAACAGCAGCATCGCGGCGTCCAGCAGCAGCGACTGGGCATCGATGAGGCCGAGGCCCACGCTGAACGGCACCTTGGAGGTGTTGACGATCAGGAAGAACCACGCCGACGTGCCAAGGAAGCCGAGCTTCCGGAAACCGGCCGAGAGCAGATAGAGCGACATCACGGGGCCACCCGCGTTGGCGACCATGGTGGTGAAGCCGCCGAGCACTCCGTACGAACGGGTCTTGAGCCGGCCGGTCCGGGACGGGCGGCCGGACTCCTCCGGAGGCTCCTTGCCCTCGGCACCGGGACGGCGCCGCCAGACGGTGACGCCTGCCATGAAGAGCAGAATCGCGCCGATCGACGTCCTCACCGCGTCGTCGTCGGCCCACATCATGAAGAGCGTGCCGGCCACCACGCCCACGGCGACGGCGGGGAACAGCCGCAGCAGCGTCGGCCAGTGCGCGTGCCTGCGGTAGGTGAGGACGGCGAGCACATCGCCTGCGATGAGGATCGGGAGCAGTACCCCGGTGGACTCGCGGGCCGGGAGTACGGCCGCGAAGACCGCGAGACTGATCGTATTGGCACCGCTGACGGCCGTTTTGGAGAAGCCTACGAGTGCGGATGCCGCGGCCAGCGCCGCCAGTTGCCAGAGTGTGAGGGTGTCCATGCCAGGAACAGATGGTAGTCGCACCCATTTTCGGGCCGCGATCGAGTCCCTTACTCAACGCCCGGCTTTGCACCGGCTCATCCGATGTGTGGTCACACGACTCACTCCATCACCGGCCTTCCCCGGCGGCCCCTGAGGTGTGCCGGCCGTCCGCCGGGTCGGGAACCACTGAGCCTCCGACGTCACGGGGAGGGCGACTCGCAAAGGTGCCGCGGTGTCTGGGGACGTATGGGGCGACGATCTTCGGCCATGGAGGCCATGAAGCCCTCGGACGCCATGGACGGCGCGGGGGTGATGGTTATGCTGCGACCAAAGCGCGCACGTGAAGCGTTCAAACGAACAGTGCGCCAGCGGTACGGCGAGGGGGCAACAGCATGCGGGAGCCGGTTGAACTCAGGCGTCAGCGAATCCTGTCGGTGGTGCAGTCGCGGGGTGCCGTCAAGGTCAGCGTGCTCGCCGCCGAGCTGGATGTCTCGGTGGTCACGATCCGGCGCGACGTGGAGGAGCTGACCCGGGTGGGGAGGCTGCGGCGCGGGCACGGGGTGGCCCGTCCGGTGGTCGACGCGCCGGAACCGACCACGGTTCCGGCGGCGCGGACCGAGGAGCCGGCCGGGGACGGCGCTGCGGTGGCCCTCGTCGTACCGGAGCGGCATTCGTACCTGTACGAGACGCTGCACGGCGCCCGGACCGTGCTGGAGGAATCCGGGATGCGGATCGCCCTGCACATCGCGCCGCAGTCGGCGGGTGCCGAACGGCCGCTGGTGGAACGGGCGCTGGCGGACGGAGCCCGCGGGCTGCTGATCGCCCCCCGGTGGCGCAACGCGGGCTCGGAGGAGCTGGACTACGGCTGGCTGGCGGAGGTGGGGGTGCCGACCGTGCTGATGGAGCGGCGGCCCCGGCCGGGCAGTGCGCTGCACGCCCTGGACTCCGTCTGTTCCGACCACTGGTACGGGACGCATCTGGCCGTGGACCATCTGGTGTCGCTGGGCCACCGCCGTATCGTCCTGGCCGCCCGCGACGACAGTCCGACGGCGCGCACCATCCGGACAGCGTTCGCCGAGATCGCGGCGGCCCGTCCGGAGGTGGAGGACTGGTCGACAGTGCTCAGTTCGCCTGCGGCGGTGCCCGGCCCCGGTCCGCAGACGCCCGGCGCGCCGGCCGAAGCCGCGCCGGCTCCCGATCCCGACGGCGACGCCACGGCGGTCGACCTTGCCGGGCTGCTGCGCGAACGGGGCGCCACGGCGGCCGTGCTGCACGGCGATGTGGACGCGCTGATGCTGGTGCAGCGGCTGGCGGAGGGCGGCGTCCAGGTGCCGCGGGACTGCTCGGTGGTAGCGTACGACGACGTGGTCGCCGCCCTGGGCAGTACGCCGCTGACCGCGGTGGCGCCACCGAAGGCGGAGATCGGGCGGGCGGCGGCCGAGTTGCTGCTGTACCGGCTGGCCGGGACCGTCGGCGCCACCGGTCCGGTGCGCAGGACGGAGTTGCTGCCCACGCTGAAGATCCGCGGTTCGGCGCAGCAGCTTCCCACCTCCGACGACTGATCGTTTGACCGCTTTAATTTTCTTCTGAGCGATCTATTGACCCGTACCGATCAGCCGATCAGGATTCCCGTGTCTCGAATCAGGAGCCGCGGGAGGCACCCATGCCTGGTCGACAGAGCCGTCGATCCGTGCTCGCCTCGATCGCCGCCCTGCCGCTGACGGGCGCGCTCAGCGCCTGCAGCAGCAGTGACGGCACATCAAAGTCGGGCAGCACGAGCAAGACCAGCACCATCAGCAGCAAGGGCGCGAAGCGCGCCACGCACATCACCTTCTGGTCGGCCCTGCGCGGCAGCCAGGAGGTCGTGGACGCGTTCAACCGCACCCACGACCGCGTCCAGGTCGACTTCCAGCAGATCCCCACGGGAGGCCAGGGCGGTTACGCCAAGCTCAGCAACGCGTCCCGGGCGGGCAACGCCCCGGATGTCGCGACCATCGAGTACCCCCAGGTCCCCGGCTTCGCCATCGACGGGGTGGCACGCGAGCTCACCGATCTGATCGGCGACGGACTGCGGGCCAAGCTGCTGCCACAGGCGCTGGGACTGACCACTTTCGAGAAGCGCGTCTTCAGTGTGCCGCTGGACGTCGAGCCGATGCTGATGCACTGCCGCACCGACCTGTTCCAGCAGTTCGGTCTCGAAGTGCCACGCACCTGGGACGAGTTCGAGGATGTGGCCCGAACCGTCCGCCGCAAAGCCCCGGACCGGCGCCTGGCGACCTTCGCCACCGACGGTGCCATGCAGTTCGCGGCGCTCGCCTGGCAGGCCGGCGCCCAGTGGTTCGACACCTCGGACGGCGCCTGGAACGTGTCGCTCGCCGACGAGCCGACCCGCCGCGTCGCGTCGTACTGGCAACGGCTGATCGACCAGGACCTGGTCTTCATGAACGCCGTGGACAGCCGGCAGAGCGACGCCCAGATCAGCAACGGCCAGATCCTCGTCCGGCTCAGCGGCGCCTGGGACGCCGGGGCGCAGATGAACGCCCGGCCCACCCAGAAGGGCCAGTGGGCCGTGGCCCCGCTCCCCCAGTGGGATCCGGCGAAACCGGCCGTCGGCACCCACGGCGGCTCCACGTTCGCGGTCACCAAGGACAGCCGGCACCCGGAGGCCGCCCTGGAGTTCATCGAGTGGCAGGTGTCGCACCCCGACGCACTGCGCGCCCGTCTCTCCAGCGGCAGCAGCAGCCAGTACCCGGCCGCTCCCGGTCTCGTCGCCGTCGGCCGCAAGGCCTTCGACCGCAGCTACTACGCGGGCCAGGACATCTACACGGTCTTCGAGGAGGAGGCACACAAGATCCGCGACGGCTGGATCTGGGGACCCCGGATGACCGCCACCGCAAAGGTGATGCAGGACGGCTTCGCCCGGGCGAGCGGCGGCCAGGGCTCGCTGATCGACGCGGTGCGCGCCGCCCAGCAGGGCACCATGCCGGACCTCAAGGCACTCGGCCTCGCCACCACCGAGCGCAGCAGCTGACCCCGTTCGCCACCCCTTCCCCCCGTTCCCAGCAGCAGAGAGGCAGGTGAGACGCATGACCACCCCCGCTTCCACCCCCACGGTCACCCCTGTGCGCCCGGCGAACGCCCGGTCGGCCGCCGTGCCCGTGCGCTCCGCCCGCAGGTCGTCCCGGCGCCGTGAACTCGGTGCCTGCGGTGCCCTCATGACACCGTTCTTCGTACTCCTTGTGACGGTCTTCCTGATCCCCGTCGGAACGGCCGTCTGGCTCAGCTTCTTCAGCGACGACCAGCCGGGGCTCGGCTTCGGCCCGGAGCGAACGGTCTTCGTCGGACTGCGCAGTTATACGGCCGTGCTCACCGACCCGACGTTCCTCAGCAGCCTGGGCACCGTCTTCCTGTACTGCGTGATCTACATTCCGGTGCTGGTGATCGCCTCGCTCGCACTGGCGCTGCTGCTGGACTCCGGGGTGGTACGGCTGCGTTCATGGGCACAGCTCGGGCTGTTCCTGCCGCACGCCGTGCCCGGCATCATCGCCGCCGTGATCTGGCTGTATCTCTACACGCCCGGGCTCAGCCCGGTGATCGACCTGCTGGGCACGGCGGACATCACCATCGACCTCCTCGGCGTGCACACCGTGCTGCCGTCCATGGTGAACATCGCCCTGTGGAGCAATCTCGGCTACAACATGGTGGTCTTCTACGCCGCCCTGCAGGCCGTGCCCCACGAGGTCGTCGAGGCCTCGGTCGTCGACGGCGCCGGACCCGTCCGTACCGCGCTCCAGGTCAAGGCGCCGCTGGTGCGTTCGTCCATCGTCATGGTGGCGATGTTCACCCTGATCTTCGCGCTCCAGCTGTTCACCGAGCCGATGCTGCTCAGCCAGTCCACCCCGATGATCAACTCGCGGTTCTCGCCCAGCATGTACATCTACGACGCGGCCTTCACCCGTAACAACTACGGCCTGGCCGCCGCCGCCTCGGTCGTCCTGCTGATCTGCACGATCGCTCTCTCCTACGGCGTCACCCGCTGGACCAACCGCGCCAACACCCCCGAGGAGGACGCCCGATGAGCGCGACGAGCACCACCATCCGTACCGCCGCCACGCGACGGCCCCGGCTTCTCGGCCGTTCCGTCGTCCAGGTCGTGGTGGGCATATCGGTGCTGTACACGCTGCTGCCGGTGCTGTGGCTGGTGCTGGCCGCGTCGAAGGACCGGGACGCCCTGTTCGGCAGCGACGTGCTGTCTCTGGACCACTTCTCCTTCGTGCAGAACCTCAAGGATCTGTTCGCGATGGACGGCGGACTGTACGGGCGGTGGTACGGGAACAGCCTGCTGTACGCGGTCCTCGGCGCCGCGCTCGGCTCCCTGGTGAGCATCGGCTGCGGCTACGCCTTCGACAAGTACCGCTTCCCGCACAAGGAGAAGCTGTTCGGCCTGGTCCTCGCCGCCGTCATGGTGCCGCAGACGGTGCTGGCCCTGCCGCTGTATCTGATGGCGTCCGGCACCGGGCTGGTCAACACCTTCTGGTCGGTCTTCATCCCGGTGCTCTTCAATCCGTTCGGTGTGTATCTCGGCCGGATATTCAGTCAGGGGTACGTGCCGAACGAGGTGCTCGAAGCAGCGCGTGTGGACGGCGCCGGCGAGCTGACCACCTACTTCCGGGTCGCGCTGCGGATGCTGGGGCCCGGCCTGGTCACCGTCTTCCTCTTCCAGCTCACCGCCATCTGGAACAACTTCTTCCTGCCGATGGTGATGCTCTCCGACCAGGACCTGTATCCGGTCAGTCTGGGGCTCTACACCTGGAACAGTTCCGCCACCGTTTCCCCCGAGTACTACCCCGTCGTGATCATGGGTTCGCTGCTCGCCGTCCTCCCGTTGATCCTCGCCTTCGCACTGCTCCAGCGGTTCTGGAAGTCGGGACTCACCGCGGGCGCCGTCAAGTAGCCGGGCCACCCGGACCACTTCCGTACCAGGAGCAAGATGTCCAGCACCACCCGCACAGCAGGCCGTCGGCCGCGCGCCGCCCTCGCCATGAAGCCGGATGCCGCGGCCGCCGTCCTCGCCCCCCGATCCCTGGCCGCACTCGCCGAGGTGTGCGCCCTCGCACCCCTGCCCGTCCTCGACGACTTCACCACCGACCGTGCCCGCGCCGTGCTCGCGGACGCCGAACTCCTGGTCACCGGCTGGGGCTGCCCGCCGCTCGACGAGACCGTGCTGGCGGCGGCTCCCCGGCTGCGCGCCGTCGTGCACACGGCGGGCTCCGTCCGCGGGCACATCACCGAGGCCTGCTGGGACCGGGGCATCGAAGTGTCCTCGGCCGCCGCCGCCAACGCGCTGCCGGTCGCGGAGTACACCGTCGCGATGATCCTGCTCTCCGGCAAGCGGGCCCTGGAGCGGGCCCGCGACTACCGGGCCGAGCGCCGTCGTGACGACTGGCTGCGCACCTCGCCCGAGGTCGGCAACTACGGCCGCACCGTGGGCATCCTGTCCGCCTCGCTGATCGGCCGGCGCGTCATCGAGCTGCTGCGCCCGTACGACCTGCGGGTGCTGCTGCACGATCCCTACGTCTCCGCGGCGGACGCCGCCGAGCTGGGTGTCCGGCCGGTCGAACTCGCTGAGCTGTTCGCGCAGAGCGACGTGGTGAGCGTCCACACCCCACTGCTGCCCGCCACCCGCGGGCTCGTCAGTCGTGAACTCCTCAACTCGATGCGCCCGGACGGTGTGCTCATCAACACCTCGCGGGGCGCCGTCGTCGACCAGGACGCGCTCACCGACGTGCTCCGGCAGGACCGGATCCGCGCAATCCTCGACGTCACCGACCCCGACACGCTGCCGTCCGCACACCCCCTGTGGGAGTGCGACAACGCCCTGATCACTCCGCATCTCGCGGGCTCGCAGGGCAACGAGTGGCAGCGACTGGTCGACCTGGCGGTCCGCGAGATCGGCCGCTGGGCCGCGGGCGACGGTTTCGCCCACCCCGTACGACGCGAAAGGCTGGCATTCCTCGCATGACCTCCCCCCTTGAACTTCCATCCGACGACCGCGACCTGAGCCCGCACACCGGCTACACCCGGGACCACTGGGAGGCGGCGGCGGACGGCCTGCTGCGGGCCGCGTGGCAGTGGTCGACACCCGGCCGCGCGCTGCTGGACCTGCCGGGCCGGCCGTCCGGCTCCGGGGTGCGCTCGGACGGTCTGGAGGGCTATGCCCGTACGTTCCTCGCGGCGGCGTTCCGGGTCGCGGGCGCGGACGGGAAGGATCCGCACGGCTGGCTCGACCGGTACGCGGACGGACTCGCCGCCGGTACCCGGACGCCCGGCCGGGACGATCTGGAGTCCTGGCCGCTGATCCTCGACCACCATGTGCAGGGCCAGCCCATGGTCGAATCCGCCTCGGTCGCCATCGGACTGCGGCTGACCCGCCCCTGGCTGTGGGACCGGCTCGACCCCGGCGTCCAGGACCGGGCCGAGGAGTGGCTGCGCGGTGCGCTGCGGCACACCCCCGCACCCAACAACTGGTACCTGTTCCCCTACTCCGTGGCCGCGTTCCTGGAGTCGGTCGGCCGCGGCGACGCGGAGACGACCCGGGCGAAGGAGCGGGCACTCGACCTGCTGGAGGGCTGGTACCGAGGACAGGGCTGGTACGCGGACGGCGACGGCGCCGCCTTCGACCACTACAACGGCTGGGCGCTGCACCTGTACCCGGTACTGGACGCGCATCTGTCGGGCGACCCCGAGCTGTCGGCGCACTACGGCTCCCGGCTGCGCGAACACCTGGACAGCTTCTCGCTGCTGTTCGGCGGCGACGGCGCGCCGATCCACTTCGGCCGCTCGCTGACCTACCGCTTCGCGGCCGGTTCGGCGGTCGCACTGGGCGCCGTCACCGGGCACACCCCGCTCTCCCCCGGTGCCTCGCGGCGGGTGATCAGCGGATCGCTGCGCTACTTCCTGGACCGCGGCGCGACGGGCACGGACGGGCTGCTGAGCCTGGGCTGGCACGGCCCGCACGAGGCGACGCTGCAGCACTACTCGGGCCCCGCGTCCCCGTACTGGGCATCCAAGGCGTTCGTCTCGCTGCTGGCCCCGGAGGGCCATCCGCTGTGGACGGCGACCGAGGAACCCGCGCCCAGCGAGGGCTCCGACCGGGTGCTCGCGCTGCCCGCGCCCGGCCTGCTGATCCAGTCCACCCAGGCGGACGGCATCGTACGGCTGCACAATCATGGCAGTGACCATGTCCGGCCGCACGAGGGCGAGTCGGGCGTGCAGGACGATCCGCTGTACAGCCGCCAGTCGTACTCCACGGTGACCGGCCCCACGTCGAAGGTGAACGCGGCGGACAACCATCTGGCCGTCGTCGTCGAGGGGGTGCGCAGTGGCCGCCGCAGCATGCGCCCGCTGGGCGCCGGACAGGGTGACGGCTGGGGCTGGGCCGCGTCCTGGCACCGCCCCGTCTTCACGTCGGGTGCGCCGATGGTGCCAGGGCTGCGGGTCGAGAGCGTCACGGTGGTCCGCGGGAGGTACGAGCTGCGGGTGCACCGGGTGCTGGGCGCGCCGGCCGGGGCACGGGTGGAGCAGACGGGCTGGGCGACCGGCCCGGACGACGCCGTGCGGTCCGCGCTGCACGGACTGCACGGCTGGGAGACTTCGGACGAGGTACGGGCCCCGCAGGGCACGGCGTACACCCGCTGGGCGGTGGTGCCCCGGCTGGGCGCGGACGCGGAGGGGACGGTCCTGCTGGTGTCCCTCGCATCCCTGACGGCGGAGCCGGACGCCACGGCGCTCGCCGCGGCGGTGAGCGCGGTGAACGTGGACGGCGACACGGTCGAGGTCGGCTGGGCGGAAGACGGGGCGACGACCCGGATCGACTTCGAACCGCTGAAGGTCGAGCACCGCTGACCAACTGTCCGCCGGACGGCCTCATGGCCGCCCGGCGGACGACCCCGCCCTACGCGTCGATGCGGATCACCACCACCAGTGACCGCGGGCCGTGTACGCCCTCGACCCGCTCCAGCTCGATGTCCGAGGTGGCCGACGGCCCGCTGATCAGGGTCGTCGGCCGCTCCGGCACCAGCCGGCCCACCGCCTCCGGCACCCCCACCTCGACCGCCGACAGATCCACCACGCACACGTGCAGGTCGGGGACGAGCGACAGCGCCCGTCGCCCCTGGTCGGGCGAGCCGTCGAGGAAGATCGTGCCGGTCTCGGCGCAGCCGACGGCCGCCCCGGTGACGACACCGTCCAGCGCATCGAGCCGGGGCGCCGGAATGTCGGCGCGGTCCTGCTGGACCTCCCCGTCGTACGCGTCGAGCCACCGTTCGTCGAGCCCTGCCGGCACCCCGACCTTCCGGGCACCACGCTCCCGCAGCACCTGCGCGATCACTTCGGCGGTGCGGTCGCCGGTGCAGGCGTGCACCTGCGCCTTGTAGTCGACGAGCCGGTCGGTGAAGAGCGCGAGGCGCTCGTCGTCGGGGAGTGTGCGGCCGGTCCGGTAGTCGCGCGGGACGGCCGTGTCGGGGGTGGGTGCGAGAGCCAGGGCGTCCCGGATCCGGCCGAGCACCGTTTCGCGAGCGGTCGTCACTTCTCCTCCTGCTGCTGGTTCCTGCCGTCCTCGGCGGCGGCCCGCATGGTCGCGGCGCCCTCGTCCGACGCCAGCCAGGCGCGGAAGGACTGCTTCGGTGGCGCCGCGGTGTCACGGCTGTCGCTCCACCCGTTGAACGGAGGCGGCAGGTGCGAGATCTGCCCGTCCCGCCCGGCGAGGAACCGGCCCAGCCCCGCGGCCTTCTGCGCGGTCGTGAACAGCTTCGGTCTGCTCATCACGCCGGCCGCCGCCTTCATGGCCAGCTTCTCCGTCGTCGTACCGGACTGTTCGGTGTGCTGGTGGCGCAGCTCGACCAGCAGCGACGGGATGTCGATCTTGACCGGGCAGGCGTCGAAGCAGGCGCCGCAGAGACTGGAGGCGTACGGCAGCGAGCTGTTGGGGTCGTCCTTGGCGGCGTGCATCCCGGCGAGTTGCGGGGTGAGGACCGCCCCGATCGGGCCGGGGTAGGTCGATCCGTACGCATGTCCGCCGGCCCGTTCGTACACCGGGCAGACGTTCAGACAGGCCGAGCAGCGGATGCAGTTGAGCGCCTCGCGCCCGATCCGGTCGGCGAGCGCGGCGGTGCGTCCGTTGTCGAGGAGGACCAGATGGAAGTCCTGCGGACCGTCGCCGGGCGTCACACCTGTCCACATCGAGGTGTACGGGTTCATCCGCTCCCCGGTCGACGAGCGCGGCAGCAACTGCAGGAAGACTTCGAGGTCCTGATAGCGCGGCAGCACCTTCTCGATGCCCATGACGGTGATCAGGGTGTCGGGCAGGGTCAGGCACATCCGGCCGTTGCCCTCGGACTCGACGACGGACAGGGTGCCGGTCTCGGCGATCCCGAAGTTGGCGCCCGAGACCGCCACCTTCGTCGTCATGAACTTCTCGCGCAGATAGGCGCGGGCCGCGGCGGCGAGATGGGCGGGTACGTTGTCGAGCCGCGGGTCCACACCGGGGATCTCCTTGAGGAAGATCTGCCGGATCTCGTCGCGGTTGCGGTGGATCGCGGGCACCAGGATGTGCGACGGCTTGTCGTGGGCCAGCTGCACGATGAGCTCGGCGAGGTCCGTCTCGTACGGAGTGACGCCGATCGATTCGAGGTGCTCGTTGAGGCCGATCTCCTGGGTGGCCATCGACTTGACCTTGATGACCTCCTTCGATCCGGTCGCACGGACGAGCCGGGCGACGATCTCGTTGGCCTCGACGCCGTCGCGCGCCCAGTGGACGGTGCCACCGCGCTCGGTGACCTTCCGCTCCAGCTGCTCCAGGAGTTCGGGGAGCCGGTTCATGGTGTCGGTCTTGATGGCCGAGCCGGCGTCGCGCAGTTGCTCCCAATCGGGCAGTTCACCGGTGACGTTGAGGCGTTTGGCGCGGATCGTACGGGTGGCCTTGCCGAGGTTGCGGCGCAGCTGTTCGTTGCGCAGCTCGTCGTGGGCGGCCGCGGGGAACTTCCGGTCGCCGCGCAGATTGCCCGTCCCGTACGGGGAGTGGGGCGGGGTGGCGGGCATACCGAGGAAGGTGCTGCTCATCGGACGGCCTCCGTCAGGACGTACGGCGAGGTGCGGGTGGAGGAGAGGATCTGCGCGAGGTGCAGGGTCCGGGTGCCGGATGCGATACGGGAGAGTCCGCCGCCGATGTGCATCAGACAGGACGAGTCGCCCGCGGTGCACACGGCCGCCCCGGTGGTGGTGATGTTGCGCATCTTGTCCTGGAGCATCGCGGTCGACGTCTCGGCGTTCTTCACGGCGAAGGTGCCGCCGAACCCGCAACAGGAGTCGGCTTCGGGAAGCTCGACGAGGTCGATGGAGTCGACGGCCCGCAGCAGCTTCAGGGGCTTGTCGCCCACGCGCAACATGCGCAAGGAGTGACAGGTGGGGTGGTACGTGACGCGGTGCGGGAAGTACGCGCCGACACCGGTGACGCCCAGGACGTCGACGAGGAACTCCGACAGCTCGTAGGTCTTGGCCTTGACCGTGGCGACGCCCGCGCGCAGCGCCGCGTCCCCGTACCGCTCGGCGATGATCTCGTGCTGGTGGCGGACGGATCCGGCGCAGGATCCCGAGGGCATGACGACGGCGTCGATCGACGCGTCGCCGAACTGCTCGGCGAAGTTCCGCACGAGCGGGACGGGCTCGCGCTGGTAGCCGGTGTTGACGTGCATCTGGCCACAGCAGGTCTGCTCCGGCGGGAACACCACCTCGTGCCCCAGGCGGGCGAGCAGGACCGCGGTGGATTTCACCGCCTCGGGAAAGAGAGTGTCTCCCAGACAGGTGGCGAAGAGTCCGATACGCATGGGGCCTCTCCGATCGTTTCTCTGGCCTTTATATGGTCGGACCATACTAGCCTCGGTCCGGAACGTGAAGAGGGTCAGGACATGCAGCGGGGACGGCACGCGTTCGCACCGTCCCCTTGCTTGCTGTCGTGTTGCGGCTACGACTTCTCGTCCACCAGCGTGCCGTGCAGGCTGCGGATGTGCCGCTCGGCCAGACCGGCCGCCTTCGCTCCCTTGCCCGCGCGCACCAACCGCAGGAGTTCGGTGTGCTCGGCATTGAGACCGGCCGCCGTGGACGGCCAGTCCGCGGCCTCCTCCAGTGCGCGCAGGATCAGCGGGCGCACGGACTCGCGCACGGCGGAGGTGAGCGTGGAGGTCAGTTCATTGCCGGAGCTGCGGGCCATCTGGACGTGGAACCGGGTGTCCAGATCGTTGAACTCGGCCACGCCGACATCCGGTTCCGCCATCCGTACGAGCAACTGCTCCGCCTCGTCGAGGTCCTCCGCGGAAGCGTGTGTTGCCGCCGCCTCGAAGCTGGACCGCTCCAGTACGACGCGTGCCTCCAGGACGTCCTCCAGGCTGTAGCTGCCGAGGGCGAAGTGCAGGCGCAGCAGCCGGCCGAGGGCGCCGTCGGGGTTGCGCACGATCCGCGCCCCGGCGTCCGGGCCACGGCCGGGCTGGGCGACAAGCACTCCGATCGTCTCCAGCACCCGCAGCGCCTCGCGCAGAGCGGACCTACTGACCCCGAGGACCGGCGCGAGCTCCCGCTCGGGCGGCAGCCGGTCCCCGGCCTTGAGTTCCCCGGCGAATACCCGCTCCTCGATACTCTGGAGCACGAGCTCATGCGTACGGGACTGCCGTACGGGTTGCCACTCGACGGGCATCGTTCACCCCCTGCCTCAGCCTCTTCATCTCACTATGTCACACACGACATGTGGTCGGACCAAACATGCTGCCAGCGACAAGACGCTGCGGCACCCCCGCACGGGACGGCCCGCGCGGCAAGCGAACCTGCGATCGCGGTACGGAACGTGATCCACAACCACCTTTCCGCCGTCGCTCGCAGACGGGGTCGATCTTTTGCACTCTTCACTCTTGCCAAGCGCTACTGCACCGGAAGCGGTCGGGAAGCCACAGGACCTCACACGCACGTTCCGCGCCGCCGTTCGAGCGCGGGCCCACGACAGACTTCGACCGCCGCGTCCGGTGGCGACGTGAAGGGCATCCCTTCCCGGCAAACCGTGCAGCAGGGCGTCCGCCGTGCACGGGGAGTCGCGTACGCCCTCTGGCGCAGCACACCCTCGCGACCTGCATCGAAGTCGGACTGGAGGTCGGCACGCCCGACAGCGGAGGCCGACAGTTCCGCCTCATCGGGCCCATAGATACGACAGGAAGATGGTGTCTGCGGCACTTCACCGCCCTTCGGGTGATCTTCACTCACGACACGGAACCTTCCGCACAAGTTCGGTCACCGAGAGTGAAGGATGCTCGTGTCCGTCGCTGTCCGCGACGTGACACGCATGCAAATAAACCGCGCTTATCGAGTGCGCCCGCACGCGGTGTGGTCACTCCAAGTTCCGTGAGAAAGGTTCCCTAGGTGAGCCGTAAAACGATCCGAAGCTCCCGCATCAAAACCGCAACGCTGGTTTCGGCGGGCACCCTTGCTCTTGTGCTCAATGTCGTCCCGAGCACGGTGGCGATCGCCGACGCGATCCACAGGTCCAGCACCGAGCACAGCATGGGGCTGCCGGGCCCGAACGGCGTCACCAGTGCCGACCGTGACAACGACCACGACGGCCACGACGGCCGCGACGGCGACCGTGGCCCGCAGGGACCGCGGGGCCAAGTAGGCCCGCAGGGACCCCAGGGTGTGCCGGGCGAGGACGGTGTGGACGGCGCGCAGGGCCCGCAGGGCGGCACGGGCGTGGGCACCCAGGGCCCGCAGGGCACTCAGGGCCCCGCCGGTGGTGGCGTCGGTGGCCCCATGGGCCCCCAGGGCCCCCAAGGCCACCAGGGGTTCCAGGGATTCCAGGGCGGCACGGGCCCCCAGGGCGGCACGGGCGCGCAGGGCGGCACGGGCGCGCAGGGCGGCACGGGCGCGCAGGGCGGCCTGGGCGCGCAGGGCGTCCCGGGCGTGGACGGCACCGACGGCGTGGATGGCGCCCAGGGCGCCCAGGGTGACCCGGGCGTGGACGGCGTCGACGGCGCGCAGGGTGCACAGGGCGGCCCGGGCCCCCAGGGCGGCCCGGGCGTGGATGGCACCGACGGCGTGGACGGTGCCCAGGGCGCACAGGGCGGCACGGGCCCGCAGGGCGGCCTCGGCCCCCAGGGCATCCCGGGCGTGGACGGCACCGACGGCATCGATGGCGTGGACGGTGCCCAGGGCGCACAGGGCGGCACGGGCCCGCAGGGCGGCCTCGGCCCCCAGGGCATCCCGGGCGTGGACGGCACCGACGGCAT